>CP089984.1:5990000-6290000 GCA_037157815.1 Sorangiineae bacterium MSr11954 | reverse complement strand
GAATCGAGTTGGCGATCATGGGGCACCTTCCCGACGAGGAGCGACCCAAACGGGAGCTTTCGAATCGGCCTCCGGCTTCGCCGGACTGCGTAAGGCGAGGACTCTTTTTGCACATCGGTAATGAAAATGAAATCCACTTTCATTATCGAAATATTAGATGCCCTATTCCCGTGGCCCCGTCAAAGGATTTTGCAACCTCAAGAGCAAAAATGGGTCCGTGCGCGTCCAGAACGCCGAAAACAGCCCGTGGTCCTGCCGCCGCCGCCGGCACCTGCCATGACATGTCGGGCGCCATCGCCGCGTCCGGGCCCCGATGCCTCGGGGATCGTTGCCGCCGCCGCAGGTCCGTCGTCGCTCCCTTCGTCTGGGGTGACGGGAGCCCGCTCTGGGCCGGGCTCCCGCGGTGAAATCGAGAGCGCTCGTGCGCTCAGTGCGTTCCGACGACGCCGAAGAGCACCGGCGGGTCGGCGTTCACGGGGGGCGGTGGGGTACCCGCGGGGAGGTTCATCGAGATGCGCCCGATCGAGCCTCCGCTCCCGGCGGCCGAACCGGGCCAACAACCCTCTCCGGAGTGACCATCCTTGGGCGGCGTGGAACCCGTACCGCCGTTTCCGCCGGGGCAGTTGGTGCCACCGCCCGAGCCACCGCCGCCGCCGAGCGCCTCGAGCCTTGCTCCCTCTGTGACGATCTGCGCCCCTTCGAGCAAGAGCGTTCCACCACTGCCTCCGCCGCCGCCCGAACCTCGGATCACCGATACGCCATAGCTGCCGTTGACCCGGATGGTGCCATGAACTTCGAGGCGGCCACACGAAACGAGTTGAAGCGCGCCACCCGCAAAACCACCCGGGACCGTGTTATCGGGCCAGCCGCTCCCCGTGGGCGCCCAGCCTGGCCCGCCGCGCGCCCCTGCCACGAGCTGGTTTCCCGTCGACGCATATGCGGCGCCACCGCTCGTGCCACCTGCGCCGGGCGTGACATGCCCGGCCCCGCCGCGGCCTCCGCGTGCCTCTCCTCTCGGGTCGGGCCCGCCGGCGCCATTGCGCGGTGTGTAGTGCGTTTCCCCGGACGCCTCGATCACGCCGGTGTTCGTCACGGTGAAGGCGTTGGTCGCAACGATCGCGACCGCCGCCTTCTTGTCGAAGTTCAACGCCAAAGCTTTCCCGGCGATGGTTACGTTTGCATACTTGTACATGCAAATGTCCGGCAGCCCATTTCCCTGGGGGATGATGGCGTCGCAGCCGATGCCAAATCCTCGGTTGTCGGAAGGAGCGATGGTCAGATCTTTCGTCCCGGGCGTGTCGCAAATGTCCGGAGGAAGATTCGACGGTGTCAGCGTACCCGGCGGGCCTGCGTCCACGTCGCCGCCGTCGAGCGGGCCCGCGTCGACCTCGGTGCCCGCATCGCTCTCCGATCCTGCGTCGTTCTCGGATATCGCGTCGTTTTGGGCGCTCGCATCGTCGCGATGATGGAGCTCCCGCCCCGTCTTCCCGTCGCCGCTGCTCTGCGCAGAGCACGCAGCCAGAATGCACCATCCGAACATCGCAGAATGACGTAATGTCATCGCCGTCCACCTCCTGCGCGACACCTCGTGCGGCGCCGCCCTATGCATCGATTCGCCCGACCCCCCTGCGCCTCATGCGCGCGGGAGCGGTTATGTGAGAATTGGGGCGAGGAGAAGCGATCCATCAGCGCGGCGCGGGCGCTCCACGAAATGGAGAAATCGCGTCAAGGCTCCGTGCGTGACGACGGCGCCGAACACCGGGGGAGGATCCGTCGCACAGGCGCTGCGACGAGCAGGCGACGACGGCGCACGTTCAAAGCACAAACCCATCCACGAAGCACGGCGTGACGTCACCGCGCGCCATCACCGTCGACCGGTCGTGTCCGTTCTCGTCGTGGGGCGGGGGAGCTCTCCATGCGTTTCGACGACGCCGAAGATCGCGGGCGGATCGGCGTTCAGGGTGGGGGGCGGCGTGCCGGCGGGAAGGTTGATCAAGATGCGCCCGATGGAACCGCCTCCACCGCCGCGGGCGAGATCCAGTCCAGACTCGCCCTTTTGAGGCGGTGTGGCGCCCGTTCCCCCTTGGCCGCCACGTACGAGGATCGAGCCTTCGTTCGTGTAGTAATAGCCATCGCCGCCCTTTCCACCGAGCGCTCGAAGTTGGGCGCCGTCGGCGAAAATATGTGCGGCTTCGAGAAGAATCGTCCCACCGCTGCCTCCCCCGCCGCCGCCCATCGAGGACGAGTAGGTCGTCTTCGCGGGGCCGCCGTTTGCTTCGAGCAGCCCATGGACTTCGAGACGGGTGCAAGAGACCATTTGAAAAGCGCCACCCGCTCCGCCACCGCTGCTGCTCGACTTTCGCGGGTGCCACGGGCCCTCGGCCCCATAGGAGCCCGCGACGAGCTTCGGGCCGCTCGTGGAATAGGCGCTGCCGCTCTGGGTTCCCCCGCCGCCGGGCGCGCCTGGGGTCGTATGTCCGGCGCCGCCGCCGCTGAGTCTCGGCCCCGTGCCCCTCGAGTCGGGTGCGCCGCAACCCGAGAAGTAGTCGATACCCCCGGATGCGATGACTCCACCCGCGCCCGTGATGGTGAAGGTATCGGTGGCGACGATGGCGATCGCGCGCGCGCCATATTGCAAGCGGAGCGTCCCCGCGAGCGTGACCTTCGCGAATTTGTACACGCAGATGTCGGGTAGGCCATCTCCCTGCGCGACCACGGCATCGCACGGGCTCGAGATGGGGGAGCCTTGGGCCGGATAATCCAGGTCCTTGGTCCCGGGAGTATCGCAGATGTCCGGCGGAAGATTGGAAGGAGTCAGTCGCACCGCGGGGCCGGCATCCGATGCGCCTGCGTCGCGCTCTCCCGCATCGTGCTCTCCCGCGTCCGGCGTGCCCGCGTCGGCCCCGCACCCCGCGTCGTCTCCGCCGTCCGGCGCGCCCGCATCGAGGTCGGACCCCGCATCTTCTCCACCATCGAGCGCCCCCGCCTCCGTCTCGGAGCTCGCGTCGCGGTCGCCGCGCGGCGCCGCTGCATCGGGTGCGCCGTGAGAATGGCGCCCCGGATCGTCGTCATGCCCCGACTCGTGCGTGACGCCGTCGCGGATGCTCTGCGAGGAGCACGCAACGACGATGCCCAACCCCAACCACCCCGTGTGCCGCCATCGCATCGCCATTCCCACCTTCCGCGCACCTTCCACGGGACGCGCTCGCATCGGGCGCGCGCGCTTCCACGCGTACGCTCCACGCGCTGCTCCCATGCCGCGAGCCCTCGCGCCGCCCGCCCATCGGACGGCCCCCACTCAGGAATTGGGACGATGGCGCACGATCCGTCCGTGCGCGACACGAAATCAAACGCACGACGCCGTTTGCAGTCGCGACGTCGCGACTGCGAAATACGTCAAGCCCCCCGGCGGCTCGTCAAACGACGAATTACTCTTCGCGCCTGCGCCGCCCGCCGAGCACCGCCAGCTTGAAGTAACTGAGCTGACTCTTCGCCGCCTGCTTCGCCAGCTCGATGCGGCCCGCGTCGCGCGACTTCACGCGATCCAACAACTCGCCCGACTCGTAGAGGGAGCGTGTTTTCCCGCGTTGGAGCTTGCCGCTGGACGTCTTGGGCAAGGTGCCCGGGGGAAGGGCGACGACGTCGTCGACCGTCAAGCCGATGCCCTCTTGCACGGCCTTGCGGATCTCCTTGGAGACCTTTTGCCCCATGGGCATGTCCTGCGCGTCTTGCATCTCGAAGGCGATGACCACGCGCTCGCGGTCGGCCTCGATGCCGCTCGGGTGCCGCGAGCCGAACGCGATCACGCTCCCCTTGCGGACGCCGGGGACGTGGCTCGCCTCCCACTCCATGTCCTGCGGGTAGTAGTTGCGGCCGTTGACGATGATGACCTCTTTGATGCGCCCGCAGATGTAGATGTCGCCATCGTGCAGGAACCCGAGATCGCCCGTTCGCAGGAAGGGGCCCGCGAAGGACTCGCGCGTGCGATCCACGTCGTCCCAGTAGCCGTGCATCACGCTGGGGCCCGAGATGCGGATCTCGCCGACCTTGCGCTCTTCGAAGGGGTGCTCGCTGGTGAGGTCGTCCGGATCGAAGATGCGGATTTGATGCGCGGGGAAGGCGCGGCCGCACGAGACGAGGCGCACGACCGTGTCGCTCGAGTCGGGCGAAGGATCGGCGGAGGACTTGGGCGGGGTGTCGTCGATGGGCTTGGCGATGCCCTCGGACCAGAGGGTGGGGCCGTCGAGCGAGAGGGTTTTCATCCCCTGCTCGAGGGGGCTGAAGGCGATCCCCAGGGAGGATTCGGCCATGCCGTAGGAGGGGACGAAGGCCGATTTGCGAAAGCCTACGCCCGCATAGGTGGAGGCAAAGGACTCGAGGGTCTCGGGGCGAATGGGCTCGGCGCCGCAGCCGGCGACCCGCCAGGTCGACAGATCGATGCCCTCCAGATCCTTTTCGCGGATTCGCTTCATGCAGAGCGCGTAGGCGAAGTTGGGCGCGTAGGAGATGGTTCCCTTGTGGCGCGTGATGGTCTGGAACCAGGTGACGGGGCGCTTTAGGAAGAGCAGGGGAGAGAGAAAGATGCTCGGCACCCGGTAGTAGAGCGGCGCGATGACGAAGCCGATGAGCCCCATGTCGTGGTAGAGCGGCAACCAGGAGACGCCGACGTCGCCCTCGCGGACGCCGAGGCCGTTCTCCATGATGACCTCGAGGTTGGACGCGATGTTCGCGTGGGTGAGGCTCACCCCCTTGGGGCGCGAGGTGGAGCCGCTCGTGAACTGGAGGAACGCGATGTCGTCCAGCGTGATCTTCTCCGGGCGCAGCGCCTCCATGGATTCGCGGATGGCTTCGACCGCCACCACTTGCTCGAGCGCAGGACATGCGGATTGCACCGTGCCGAGCAGGCGCTTGATTTTGGCCGGGGTGACCAGGGCGCGGGCGCCGCTCTTTTCGACCACGTGACGCGTGTTGTCGAGATAGGTTTGCAGCTGCCCCGGACCGAGCGGCGGATAAATGGGGACGGGGATGATGCCGGCCGCGATGGCGCCGAAGAAACAGAGCACGAAATCTTCGTTGGCCGGCAGGATCAGCCCGACCCGGTCGCCTTTGCGCAGGCCGAGCGCTTGCAGCGCCCCGCCGTAACGGGCCGAGGCGCGCTCGATGGCGGTGAAGGAAAATGACGCTTCACTCGTCTCCGTGACGCCCCGCGTGCCGGGGACGCCGCTCTCGGGGACGAAGCGCATGCCGCGCGTCGGCGCGGTTTTGGCGGCATCTTCGATGGCCTGGGCGATCGTGCGAGCATTTGCCATGTCGGTCTCGTGTTGCCTCGTGTGACTCGCTGCTTACCACGAAAACGGCAGCGGCGGGCTCCCTCAGGCTTTTTCAGGCGTTTGGGCTTCTCCGGCGTTGACGAAGACCGAACGCTCCCGCGATACTTTGGTGCACCATGCCGCTCATCGAGACCGAGGAAGCCGCGCGCCGCCTCGCGCGCGCCATTGCCAGCGATCTTTCGCTCTACAACGAGGACAAGATCGTCAACGGCATCACGAACGACAACCTGTTCGACGCCCTGGCCGAAGAAATCGAGGAGGGCCGCGCCCTCTTCAAGCGCCGCGTTTCGCCCGAGCTCTACCCGCGCAACTTCTACGATCGCGCCCTGGTCGACATTTTGGTGAAGGCCAAAGGGCACATCAAGTCGAAGGTCTGGTAGCTGGCCGTGTTGGCCGCTTCGCGTCCATTGGTCCGGTCGGTCCCATCCGTCGTGCAGGGCGTGCAAGCTGCGCAGGGTGCGCAAGCTGCGCAGGGCGTGCAAGCTGCGCAGGGTGCGCAGGGTGCGCAAGCTGCGCAGGGCGCGCGGGCTTCGCGTGCGGCGCCGGTCACATGGGTGGCCCCGCGGGAGGCGAGCGGCGTGCGGCTCGATCAGTTCCTCGTGCGCGCGCTGGCCGACCATCCGTCGGCGCCGGCATCCCCGTCGCGCGCCGAGCTGCAGCGCTGGATCGAGGCGGGGCTCGTCACGGTGGATGGTGCCCCGGGCCGCGCGTCGACCAAGCTTCGGGCCGGCGCCACTGTGGTCGTGCAGCCGGCGCTGCCGGAGGCGACCGCTGCGCAGCCGGATGCCGGCGTGGTCTTCGAGGTGCTCCATCAGGACGACGATCTGGTCGTGGTCGACAAGCCGGCGGGGCTGGTGGTGCACCCCGCCCGGGGGCATGAGTCGGGCACATTGGTCAATGGGCTCTTGGCGCGCGGGCTGGTCGAGCGCATCGAGCCGGAGAACGAGGCCGAGGACACCTTCGTGCGCCCCGGCATCGTGCACCGCATCGACAAAGGGACGAGCGGGATCCTGGTGGTCGCCCGCCACCCGCGCGCCCGCGAGGCGCTCAAGCTGCAGTTTCAAGCGCACACCATCTTGCGCGAGTACGAGGCGATTGCGCTGGGGGACGTGCCGTCTAGGACCTTCGCGACCTTGCACGGGAGGCACCCGGTGGATCGCATGCGCTACACGGGCAAGGTGCAGCACGGCAAGCACGCCGTGACCCACGTGCGCGCCCTGGAGCGCTTGGCCGGCGGGCGCGCGACCCACGTCGTCTGCTCCCTCGAGACGGGGCGCACGCATCAGATCCGCGTGCACCTCTCGGAGTCGGGGCACGCCATCCTGGGCGATCCGCTCTACGGCCGCGCGCCGCGCGAGCCCGAGCTGCGCACCATCGCCGAGTCGCTCGGGCATCAGGCGCTTCACGCGCGGGTCCTCGGATTTTTGCACCCGACGACGGGTGCGCCCATGCGCTTCGAGTCGCCGCCGCCCGCGGATTTCCGCGGCGCGCTCGAGGCGCTGCGGAGCTTGGCGCCTTAAGGCTTCGTTCGGCGCTCGAGCAGCTTGTCGAGACAGACGCGGGTCATATCCGCCTGCACCCCGCTGTGAAACTCCGCGGCCCACGCCGTGCCGGCGATGCGCAGCTCGGGCGGGAGCGCCGAGACCACCGACACCGCGAAGATCACGCTGAAGCGCACCCCCGAGCGCGCGATCTCCTCGAGCGACTGACCCTGCTCCATCAGGGCGGGGGTGATCGTCTCGATCCAGTAGTCGCGCACGTCGCGCTTTTCCCCCTGGATGTGCTCGAGGATGAGCGAGAGGTAGCCCTGGGAGATTTGCTCGACGGTCTGCCCCTCGGTGAAGACTTGGATGGCTTCGTTGCCGGCGGCGAGGACCTGTCGAAACGTGTCGATGACGCGCTCGCGACCGTCACCTTGAAAGATAGCCAGAAGCGCCGTTTTGAGCTCGCTCACGCGCGAAAGCATACCCAACCCCGGGTAAAGAACCTATTGCCTTGGATCGCGCTCAGCCCTTGGCCGCGAACAACGTGGGGTGGCGGCGCTTGAGGGCGCTTAGGGCCACGAAGCCGAGAAGGACCGCGAACCACAGGGTCGCAAAGCGGACCAGGAGCATGGCCGCGGTGCTGGTGCCCTCGCTGACGTGGCCGAGCTCCATCATCTGGCGCTGGAGGGCACCCTCGGTGATGCCCAAGCCGCCCGGCACCGGCACGAGCGCGCCGGCGAGGGTGCTCGTCGCATAGAAGAAGGTGCAGAGCAGCACGCTGGTGGTCTGCTGGAAGCCCGCGAGCAGCACCCACAGCGAGAGGCACTCGAACGCCCACGCCGCGATGGAGAGCACCGTGGGCACGAAGAGGTTTTGCGGCGCCACCAAGGTGGCCAGGCTCTCGTACGCGTCGTGGAGCTTGGGCGCGAGCTTGCCGACCTTGCCCGGCATGCGCCCGACCATGGCGATGATGCCCATCGATATGCGGCGCGAGGCCACCACGATCAGGAGCGCGGCCACCACCACCGCGCCGGCCCCGGCCCATACGAGGCCGCCGGAGAACCCGATCGATCCCAGCACGATGAGCACGATGATCCCGATGAGATCCGTGACCCGCTCGGCGATGACGATGGGGGCGGTGCGCTCGATGGGCACGCCGTGCGTCTCGCGCAGGACCAGCGACTTGAAGACCTCGCCGACCTTGCCGGGCGAGATGGTCAGGATGAAGCCGGACAGAAAGGTGAAGAAGCTATCGACCTTGGGGATGCCGCGGATGTCGAGCCGGGCGAGGTAAAATTCCCACTTGAAGTAGCGAACGACGTAGTTGCAGAAGGCGAGCCCGCACGCCGCGAGGAACGAGGAGTACGCGAAGCTCTCGAGCGAGCCGGCGATCTTCTCGAGGCCCGTATACACGGCGAAGGCGCCGTACACGGCCACGAAGATGAGCATCACTGCGAGAATGCGGCGGACCGGAACACCGGTGCGCGGTTCGGCCATGGGGGTGCTTTCGACAGGCATCACGATGAGGTGCTCCGGGTGCGGCGGAAGCGCACGATCCCGCGCCGCCAAAGCGCATAAAGAACCGAAACCGCCACGACGATTCCGCCGCCGACATAGAAGAACATGGGAGGCGCTTCCCAAACACCGCGCGCGAGCCCCGGCTCCGGCCGCCGCACCGTCTCGACGGGCGCTGTCTCGCCGGCCCGAGCTCCACCACTCCCGGCCGCCCCGGTCCGCGCTTCGCCCGTTGCGGCGCCCGCCCCGGCGCGAGCTTCGCCGGTTCCGGCAGCCGCCCCGGCGCGACCTTCGCCGCTTCCGGCAGCCACCCCGTCGCGACCTTCGCCGGTTGCGCCCGACCCGGCCCGAGCCTCGCCACCCCCGGCCGCCCCAGTCGGACCTTCGCCGATTGCGGCAGCCGCCCCGCCGGCGCGAGCTTCGCCACTCCCGGCAGCCGCCCCGCCGGCGCGAGCTTCGCCGATTGCGGCAGCCGCCCCGCCGGCGCGAGCTTCGCCGGTTGCGGCGCCCGCCCCGGCGCGAGCTTCGCCGCCCCCGGCAGCCGACCCACTTGCCCGGGGCACGCCGGTCTCTGCTTCAGACGCGAGCGAGATGGTCGATTGGGAAAGTGCAACCACCGCGCCGATGTACACGTCCCGAACCCCCCGGGCAAATGGTAGCGTCATGGGTAACCGTGAGAGAGGCCGAAGAAGAGTCCCCGTCGCGATCGAGCTCATCCGTATCTATGCAGCCCGCGCATTCCGTTTCGCCCGCCCAGATTCAAAATGGAGCCCCTGTAGGCACCCCCGTGGACGACGTGGAGCTCCTGCAAAGGGCCTCGAAGGCCAGTCAGCGGCTCAAAGAGGCCTTGGCCGAGCGGGTCGTCGGGCAGGAGGCGGTCATCGACTTGATGCTCGTCGCGCTCCTGGCCCGCGGGCACGCCCTGCTCGTCGGCGTTCCCGGGCTGGCCAAGACCTTGCTCGTGGGCTCCTTGGCGGAGGCGCTCGATCTGAGCTTCGGAAGGGTGCAGTTTACACCCGATCTCCTCCCCGCCGACATCACGGGGACCGACGTGCTCCAAGAGGAGGAAGATGGCGCGGGGCAGCTTCGTCGAAGGCTGCGCTTTTTGCCCGGGCCCATCTTTGCGCACCTGGTCCTGGCCGACGAGATCAACCGCACCCCGCCCAAGACGCAGGCGGCGCTCTTGCAAGCCATGCAAGAGCGGCGGGTGACGGTGGGCACCAAGACGCACCACTTGCCCGACCCGTTTCAAGTCTTCGCCACCCGCAACCCCATCGAGCAAGAGGGGACGTACCCGCTCCCCGAGGCGCAGCTCGATCGCTTTCTCCTGGAGGTGCACATCGAGTACCCCTCGGAGGTGGAGGAGCGCGAGATCGCGCGCAAGACCACGAGCTCCGAGGTGGGGTCGGTGCCCCGGGTGCTCTCGGCCGACGATGTGCGCGCCCTGCAGGCGCTGGTGCCGCGCGTGCCGGTGACCGAGGAAGCCGTGGAGCTCGCGGTGGCCCTCGGCCGGGCGACCCGCCCCGTCAAGTCGGATGGCACCAAGGCCAGAGGCGGAGGCGGTGCCGTCCCGGAGGTGGCCGAGTTCGTGCGCTTCGGCGCCGGGCCGCGTGGATCGCAGGCGCTGGTGCTGGCCGCCAAGGCGCGCGCGGCGTTGCGCGGTGAGGCGGCGGCCGATGTGGAGGACGTTCGCGCGCTCATCGTGCCCGTGCTGCGGCATCGGCTGGTCTTGAGCTACCGCGCCGAGGCGGACGGGATCCGTGACGTCGACGTTCTCGAGCGGGTCGCGGCGCATGTCGCGGGCGCCGCGGGCAGGAGGTAAGGCGGTTCGAGCATGGAACCCAAGTCGCGTCGTGGCAGTGAGGCTGCGGGCTCCCCGACGGCCGCGAGCCGCAGCACCAGCGAAACCCCCGTCGCGCCGTCGACGGGACCCGGCGGCAAAGCGGACCGCTCCGAGGGCTCGAAGGCCGAAAAGGGCGAGGTGATCAAGGCGCTCGATACGGCCAAAGACGTCACCAAGGCGCTGGAAACAGCCAAAGACGCGGGCAAGGCGCTGGACGGAGTCAAAGACGGAGCCAAAGACGCCGGCAAAGCGTTGGAGGCCGCCAAAGAAACCGCCAAGGCGCTCGAAGCGACCAAGGTGGTGGTCGTCGAGGAGGAGCACTTCGAGCACTACCCCTCGATCCCGCCCCCGCCGCCCTCGGGCCCGTGGCGAAGCTACAAGGAAATCGTGGCGCAGCTGGCGGCCCGCATCGTGGAGGCGCAGCGGCCCATCCGGGTGCTTCAATCGATCCGCTGGGAGAACGGGATCGAAGAGCAGTTCCTCAAGAACCGGGGCAGGGAGCTGCCCAAGGTCGACGCGGCTTACTACGCCAGCGTCGATCTCGGCTTCGATCCGCGCACCAAGTCCGAAGAGTTCGAGGCCATCGCGCGCGACATCGACGGCGAGCTCGGGGAGTCCGACGCCATCGGCCAGATCATGCAGGCGACCGCGCTCGAGTACCGCGACGTGGTGCGCATGCTCGCCGCGCGCGGAACGCCGCATTTCTATGCGTATGCGCGCAAGCTCTATGGCTCGCCCAAGGACAAGTTCCCCGACGGCAAGTCCACGGTGCGCGATCTCGGGCACGTGCTCTACAGCATCCTCACCAAGTCGGACGACAACCACCTCGGGCCCACGGCGGAGCGCTCGCTCACGTCGGCCGAGTGCGCGGCGGAGCTGAACGAGCGCTTCGCCAGCTACTTCGCCGACACCGAGGTGCGCGTGCAGGCCGACGACACGATCCTGGCGGACGCCGCCGCTGGCAACGACTACGTGAAGATCCGCACGGGGGCGCTGTTTTCACCGCGCGACATCGACATCCTCGAGGTGCACGAGGGGTGGGTGCACGTGGCGACCTCGCTCAACGGCCAGCAGCAGCCGGTGGCGCGCTGGCTCGCCAAGGGGCCTCCGCGCACCACGTCGGTGCAGGAAGGGCTGGCGGCGCTGCTCGAGATTTTTACCTTCCGTGCCTACCCGCGGCGCGCGCGCCGGCTGAACGATCGCGTGCTGGCCGTGGACAAGGCGGAGGACGGCGCCAGCTTCATCGAGGTCTTCGAGTGGTTTCGCACCGAGGGCTACGAAGAGGAGGAGTGCTTCAACAACACGCGCCGCATCTTCCGGGGCGGCGTGGTGGAGGGCGGGGCGCCGTTCACCAAGGACGCGTGTTACTGCAAGGGGATCGTCCTCAACTACGCCTTCATCCGCAGCGCGATTCAGCACAATCGCGGCGATTTGATCCCGTACCTCTTCGTCGGCAAGGTCGCCCATGAAGACGTCCCCGTGCTCGCGCGCCGCGTCGCCGACGGCGTGATCAAGCCGCCCCGGTATCTGCCGTCGATGTTCCGCGATCTGAACGGGCTCGCGATTTGGATGGCGTATTCGACGTTCTTCAGTCAGCTCGGCGGCGAGCCCGTGGCGGATCATTACGCGAAGATCTTCGCGCGCACGGGGTAGCGGGATCGGCCGCGCAGCACGCGGTGTACGAACCCCCTCCCGGCCAGAGGGGAGGGGGCTGGGAGGACGTCAGTACGTCGTGGTGAGCGTATCCATCTTGGAGTTGGACGGCCACGAGAGGCCACGGACGGCGTGGTCGATGCACGACGCGACGCCGGCGTTGGCCGGATTGGGGTAGACGCTCACGCCGACGGCGCGGCCGTTCTTGATCGCGACCTTGACGGTGACCGACATGTCCGAAGGGGCCCCGCACCCGCTGATGAACTTCGCGTTCTTCAAGGGCGCCGAGAGCTGCGCGTCGGTGAGATCGGGCTCGGGCTTGCCGCCGCTGCCGATGGCCACCTCCTGCACGTTGTTGGCGAGGGCCGTCTCGTAGCTCATACCGCCTCCGGCGTACGCCCCGCCGCCACCACCGCCGCCCCCGCCTCCGCGGCTGCCGGGTGCGGCCGGACGCTTCTGACCTTTGACGCCGCCTTGCAGATCGTAGTCGACGGCGTTGGGATCGTCGCTGAGGACGACGTCGTCGTTGCGGGAGCCGACCTTCTTGTAGAAGAAGATGCCGACCACGATGGCCACCGCCAGCACGGCGCTCACGCTGATGACGATCTTGGCGGCGCCCGCCTTCTTCTCCGTGATCTCGACCTGGGCGACGGCCCTCTTCTCCGCCACGATCTCGCGCTTCAAGCCCGCCTGCTCGGCGAACGGCGCAAACTCGGGCCACTCGGCGATGGTGTGCTCTTGCCCGCTGATCTCGTCGCGGAGCAGGTGCGCGCTGGTGAAGGCGTTGCTCGCGATCTGCTGCAGGAGCTCGACGGCCGAGAACGGCCCGTGGTCCATACGGTCTTTGCTCACCACGTAGCGCGGCCGCGGATCGGACTCGAGCTGCTCCTTCAGCATGGCCAGGCGCGCCGTCGGATCGCTCGGCGGCGGCACGGCCGCCTTGGGGCGCGCCGCGGACTCCTGCGGATCGATGGCGCCGTAGTCCTGGTAAGTCTGGTAATCTTGGGAGAGCTGCGACGCGAGCTCCGACGGCGGCAGCATCGAGAGCCGGATGTCCACGTCGAAGCCCTCGGCGTGATCCAGGCGCGTCTCGTCGGCCTCCGGCGGGTGCATGCTCCGCATGGGCGCGAGGTGGTGCAGCGCGCTCGCCAGCGCGCCCAGATCCTCGGGGCGGTGCGCGGGATCGCCCACCAGCGCCTTGGCGAGCAGCACCTCGAAGGCGTCGGGGATGTTGGCGATGACCGAAGACGGCCGGCGCATGGCCGGCCCCACCGAGGTGCCGACCACCGATTCGTACAAGATGGCGCCGATGGAGAAGACGCTGGCGCGCGCGCCCCCCGGCGCGAGGGAGCTCTGTTGCTCCGGCGCGAGGCACGCGCGGTCGCGCGGATCGGCGGGGGCGAGGGAGAGCTTTGGCTCGAGCCGCGCGAGGCCGTTCGGGCCCCCCACGATGCACGAAGGATGGACCAGCCATCGCTCGCCGCGCTCGTGGCGCTGCTTCAAGTCGAGGGCGAGTGGAACGGCGATGGAGATCGCCTCCTCGAGCGCGAGGGCCTGCCGGTGGGCGCGGCGTGTTTCGAGCAGACCTCGAAGGGTTTGACCGGGGAGCAATGCAGACGGGTAGGCGCCCTGAGGGTACGACGCGGGCGAGGCGGACATAGTAGTGAGTTTACGGCAAGGTTAGGTGCGCGCTCAACGGGCGCCGATGTTTCTTACACGCTTGAAGTCGTTGCATGTGCTGCAATGCGCGTCGCTCCGCTCGAGCCCGAGCAACGCGTGAGCGCGTTGGTGCATCGCGGGCACCCGTGTCGCGTCGATGTCACGCGCGCTCGCGCGCAGGCTCTGCCACGATGCTCCGGCCGCCCACGATCTGCCCCGCGAGCGCCGACACCGACTTGTCGAGCCACTCGCGCCGCACGCTCACGAAACTAATGCGATCGCGCACGTGGATCGGCCCCACGTCCTTCTGCGAGAGGCCCGCGCCCTCGAAGAGCATGCGATGAAAATCGAGCGGCCCCACGCCGTCGCGCCGGCCCACGTTCACGAAGATGCGCGCAAAGTTGCGCTCGTCGTTCTGCGCCTCGGCCTCGCTGGCATCGCTCGCGTTTCCTTCTGCCGCCGCCACGACGTGAGGCGCTTGCGGCGCTTGCGGCGCGGGCGTGGGCACGGGCGCCGGTGCGGGCACGGTCACCGTGGCCACCGGCGGAGCGGGGTCGACGGGCGCCGGCGCCACCGGTGCATCGTGCACTTGATAGCGAGGCTCGCGGTACCCCGATTCGCGCGCGATCGGAGATGTGCCGTGACGTCGCAACTCGGCGCGCGCGCCCCCCGATCGGCTCGGGCGCCGCGGGCCCACCGAGGGAGGCGGCGGCTCGCGGTCGCCCCTTCGCCCGTCGGCGCGGGCCATCACGGGAGCGGGCGGCGCGGCGGGCTCCGATTCGAGCTTCGGAGGATTTTTCGCCCGCCGGGCCTCCGCGGCCTCCTGCTTCGGATCTTCTCCGGCCTCTTCGCGCGCGCCGAGGTAGCCGCGCAAGAGACCGGCGACGATGGGCTCCACGTCGATGTGCGTGAGCAGCCGGCGCGCGAGCGCGAGATCGTCGGGCTGCACATGGGCCTTGCCGAACGCCTCGGCGAACATCGTGAGCAGATCGTGCTCGGTGCGCGTCTTGAGCTCCGCCGCCGTGGGCAGCTGCTTCTCGATGGGCCGGATCTTGTACGTGAGGCGAAGGATGTAGAGTGCACCGATATTCTTGGGCCCCACCAGCGAGATGGCGGTGCCGGTCTTCCCGGCGCGCCCCGTGCGGCCGGTGCGGTGCACGTACTGCTCGGCGCTCTCGGGGAAGTCGGCGTTGATGACGTGCGTGAGGTGCGAAATGTCGATGCCGCGCGCGGCCACGTCGGTGGCCACCAGAAAGCGCAGCTTGCCCTCGCGCGTGTTCTGCATGATGCGCTCGCGCTCGCGCTGTTCGAGATCGCCATTGAGCCACTCGGCGTCGTAGCCGTGGTTCTTCAGCACCTCGGCCACGCGCTCGGTCTCGTCGCGTGTGTTGCAGAAGACGATGGCGCTCTCGGGATCCTCCACGTCAAGGATGCGAATGAGCTCCTTGCGCTTGTCGTTCTGTCCCACCAAGTAGACGAAGTGGTGGATCTCCAGCGCGCCCACCTGATCGCTGGAGAGCGTGACGAACTCCGGATCGCGCAGCTGGTTGACGGCGAGCCGCTCGATGTCCGGCGGGATGGTGGCGCTGAAGAACAGCCCTTGTCGTTCGCGTGGCAAGAGGTCGACGATGGCGTGAAGCTCTTTCGCGAAGCCCATGGAGAGCATCTCGTCGGCCTCGTCGAGCACGAAGATGCGGATGTTCGAGGGATCGAGCGTTCCGCGGCGCAGGTGGTCGAGCACGCGCCCGGGGGTTCCGGCCACGACTTGCGCGCCGGAGGCCAGCTCGTCGATCTGCTTGCCCATGGGGGCGCCGCCGTAGATGGCGGTGACCTTGGTCCCTCGGAACTGGCCGAGGTGGGTGAGCTCACGCGCGACCTGCAGCGCCAGCTCGCGCGTGGGCGTCAAGATCAGCGCCTGCACCTGGTTCACGCCGCGGCGCACGAGCTGGTCGACGATGGGCAGGCCGAAGGCCGCCGTTTTTCCGGTTCCCGTGCGCGCTTGCACCACCAGGCTGCGCCCTCGCACGGCCGGCTCGAAGACGGCCCGCTGCACCGGGGTGGGGTGCACGTAACCGAGAGCGTCGATGGCGCGCCGGACGTCGGCGCTCAGGGGGATGACGTCGAACGTCGGGGGAGTCGAGGAGGAGGGGGGAGACGCTTCTTCGGACACCGGGACCTTGTACCGCTTTTTTTGTGCTTCAGTGCGGCAAATAGGCTTGAACGCTGCGCCTTAAAGGATCGATCTCCACCATTTGCCGGCGGACGAACCCTTCTTCGGCCAATTTCAGCCGCAAGAGGGCGGCGAACGCGTCCCGCCCGCGCGGCTGGCCCATACAACTCTCTTCGATCTTTCGCTCCTCGGCCCACTCCGGTTCCAGGTTCTTACGGAAGTTGGCCAGGAGCGCCTCCTCGCTGGCCGGCTCCCCCGCGGCCCCCGCCGTCGGGTCAGGGCCCGCAGCGTGCGCAAAGCTTCGGTCCAGCGCAGCCGAGAGGGAGGCAATTCCCTCCGTGCACGCATGGGGGTGGGAATCCACGGTCTGCCCCGCCCCCGCGCCGGGGGCGGCCAGGGGCTCGATGCCCAGCCCGAAGACGGACACGATGAGCTGAAAGGCGCTCGATAGAATGAACGCGGCCGCGAGCCCGAGGAAGCTCCCGTACACCAGCCGCGAAGCAAGCTTTTGCCGTGCCGTTCTCTCCGTCACGCGATCCTCTTTAGCAGTCTTGGTGCCACAGCTGGAGCAAAGCGTTGTAAAGCGAGTAGCGTGTCGTCGAACGCGAAAACAACGGGCATCGCTCTCGTACTGGGGATCGGACCAAAGGCGGAGACCTCGCCGCGCGCCAAGGCCGTGGCCCTGATGCTCGCCGCCCATGGGGTGGCGGTGGTGGTGATGGGGGAACACGAGCGGTCCCTCGGCGAAGTGGTGGGGGAAATGGTCTATGGCGGCGGCCGCGCACGGCACGTGGTGGGCGATGTGCGGGTGGCCGAGCACGTGGGCGGCGCCATCGACAAGGCCCTCGGCGTTTTTGGCGAGGGGCGATTTTTGGTGGTGGCGTTCAGCGAAACCGAAGCTCTGCCGCAAACGATGGCGGCCGTGGGATCGGCCCTTGGATCGCGGGGGCTTTCGGCCGATGTGCTCTTTTTGGGGCCGCCCGATCGCGCCGAAGAGCCGGAAAAGCTGGCTCAGCGGGTTGCATCCTTCGTAGCGTTCTCTTGACCTCTGGATGGGCTACCACTACTTTCAAAATGTTTTGAAACTTTAGAGAGAACCCCATCGCCCATGAACTCCGTCACGCTGTTGCAGGAGACAGCGACCCCCGAGCGGGCTGGCACGCGCGCGGCACAGCGCATCGCGGACGTCGCGTCACTTTTCGCCGAAGACATGAAATACGTCGGGCAGGAGCTGTCGCACGCGGCGCGCTCGGGCGTGGCGCCGGCCATCGACGCCGGCGCACACCTGCTCGAAGCGGGCGGCAAACGGGTGCGCCCGCTCACCGTCCTTCTCGCGGCATCGTGCTTTGGCGCGGTGACCGAGGGGGTACGCGAGCTCGCCGTGGTCTCCGAGCTGGTGCATCTCGCCACATTGCTGCACGACGATGTGATCGACGATGGCATGGAGCGCCGGGGCACCCCCACCGCGCGCCGGGTTTGGGGCAACGCGGTGAGCGTGCTCGCCGGCGATCTCCTCCTAACCCACGCCCTCGAGCGAACCAGCGCCGCCGTTCGCGTAGGCGCCGACGCCTCCTCGCTCCCCGACTTGATCTGCACCTTGCGGCGCTTGGTGGATGGCGAGGTGGTGCAGCTGCGTTCGCGTTCCCGGCTCGATCTGGAGGAGGCCACGTACTTCCGCGTGGTGCGTGACAAAACCGCGTCGCTCTTTGGATGGGCGGCCCGCGTGGGGGCGCGCGCGGCGGGCGCTTCCGAGGCCGCGGCCGCATCGTTCGGCATTTTTGGCGAACACGTGGGAACGGCGTTTCAACTGGTCGACGATTGCCTCGATTACGCCGGCGATCCCGAGCTCACGGGCAAGACGCTCCTGGCCGATCTGCACGAGGGAAAGGTGACGCTCCCCCTGATCCGCGCCATCTCCGGGGGCTTTGCCCAGCCGGCCGACGTGGAGCGGGCGCGCGGCGGCGACGGCGACACCAGCCTACGTTTGGCGGTAGCGGTCCGCAGCAGCGGAGCGTGCGACGCCGTTCGCGAGATCGCGCGCGAGCACACCGCGCAAGCGCTCGCGGCGTTGGCATCGGCTGCGCCGCCCACGATGGCCCGCGAGCTCCTCGGGGCGGTGGCCCGCGAGCTGACCGGGCGCATTAAATAATGGCGCGAGCCGCGGGGGCAGCGAACGGCGGTGGCGAGCGACATCAGCTACACCAGCTACACGAGCTACACGAGCTAGAGCAGGACCCGATGGAACCGAGAAGCACCAGCAAGGAAACGCGCGCGCTGTGGGCGAACGAAATCGCGGTCAGCAACGTCGTCGGGCGCCTCATCGAGTTCTGGGGCTTCAAACGGAACATGGGCCGCGTCTGGGCAGTGTTGTATTTATCGCCCGACCCGCTCAGCGCCGAGGACCTGCGGCAACTCCTCAAGCTCTCGAGCGGGGCGGTCAGCATGACCCTCAGCGAGCTGTCACGGTGGGGGGTGGTCCGTAAAGTCTGGGTGCAAGGTGAGCGAAGGGACTTCTATGCGGCGGAGGTGCAGCTTTGGCGGATGATCTCCCGCGTGTTCAACGAACGCGAAAAGGGGGAGATCACGATGGCCATCGACGCCTTCGAGGAGGCGCTCGCCATGCTGGACACCATCCGCGACGTGGATGCCAAGACCCGGGCCCGGGTGGAGCTTCAACGCTCCCGCATCGCGCTCCTGCTCGATCTCGCGAAGCTGGGCCAGCGCCTGCTCGACGCGCTGCTCACCACGGCGAAGCTCGACGCCGAGCCGTTGGTCCGTTTCCTTCTGGGCTCCCGCACGGGCGAAGCACGCCCGGGCAGCGGCGGCGGCGAGCCTCCGTCCCCGCCTTCCTGACGTACCTCGTCCTCACGGCGCTCGTTCATCTCGTGGTGCAGGCGCTCCTGACGCGCACCGCGCGGGCCGACGATCCGGCCCCGATGACGCGAAATGACTACAGCATCGAGTTCTACCAAGGTCCGCTCATCGCCCCCATCCGGGTGACGGGCTTGGCCGGCGCCTACACGGCCTACGCCGAGGGGGTCGAAGGGACGGCCTCCAACGCGTCGGCGCCCGCCGTGCGCGAGCCATTCAGCCACAAGTGGTTCGACTACGACATCTCGGCGGGCATCTCGTTCCCTGGTGCGTTCGCTGGCTCCGACTTCGACAACCGCGGGCGCCGCGGCAACACGGGCACCACGCAGTTCAGCGATTTTCTCTATGTGAACCTCGGCCTGCAGCTCCAGTTCGGGGGGCTGGGGATGGCGGTCACCAGCGATCTCCAGCAATTCAAGCTGACGCCGGCCACGGAGACCGATCCGGGTCTGACCCTTCAAACGAACCGCTCGCATATCGTGGCGGCGTACGGTTTTTGGGGGAACCAGGTCTCACTCGGCCTGGGCTTGCGGGTCGTGGCGCTGCAGATTTCGCAGACCGGCCAATTCGTCCCGGGGCGCACCCTCGTATCGATGCTGGGGGCCGCGCCGGAGGTGGGGGCGCTCTACAAGCCGGACGGCGCGCCATTTCGCGTCGGCGCCACCTTGCGTGCGCCGGTGAGCGCGGGCCCGCGTGGCGAGTCGGCGACCACCCGCGACAACGACGGCGTCGAGCGGGCGGACAAATTCATTTTACCTGCGAAGATCGTGCAGCCGTGGGAGGCGGAGCTGGGGGTGGCGCTGCAAGCCGGTCCTCGTCCGCTGAACCCCGCGTGGCTCAATCCGCACGAACAAGAGGCCCCCGTACGCGACGCCATCGCCGAGGCGCGCACGCGGCGCGAGCGCGAGCACGAAGCGAAGCTGGCCGCCGCCCCGCCCAATCGCCGCCGCGAGCTCGAACGCACCATCGCCGAGCAGGAAGACGCCGTTCGCCGCATCGAGGACATGCGCCTCGAGGCCGAATCGGAGCGCTTGCTGGCGCAGCGCCGTGCGCGCTATGCGAACTGGCCGCGCGAAAAGATTCTGATGGTCGCCAGCGTCCTCTTTACGGGGCCCTCCGACGACTCCGTCGACGTGGGGAGCTTCCTCGACCAAAAGAAGGAACCTTTCGGCCGCAACGTGACCGTGATGCCCCGCTTCGCCATCGAGGCGGAGCCCGTCCACGACCGGGTCCGCGGGCGCATCGGCGCTTACCTCGAACCTTCGCGCTTCCCCGAGGGAAATGCGCGGCAGCATCTGACGTGTGGGGCGGATATCAAGCTCTTTCCGTTCGATGCGTGGGGGCTCATTGGGGCCACGACGTGGCGTATCAGCTTCGCCGTGGATTTGGCGCCGCGTTACACGAACTGGGGGGTTGGGATTGGCGCGTGGCATTGAGCGAGACGCCGCTAGGGATCGCTGCAGCAGCGAAACCCACGTCCGCGTAGCGGCCCGCTGCGGGGGGGGCGATGGTCGAGTGGGATCGCGCAGGAGCACTCGTCGCGCGGGATCCATCGTCCACGTTGCGACATGACGCTCGGTGCTAGGGGCCGCAGCAACGAAACCCCACGGCCCTGCCGCGATGCTGACGGGTAAAGTCAAAGGAAAAGAACGAGACGTAGCAGGAAAAGACGTCGCGATCGGGGTCGCGACCGATGTAGTACGAGCCGCCGCGGGTAGGGCATTGGTCCGCGTCTTTGCACGCATCTTCCCACTCTGCGACGTTGCCGCTCATGTCGAAGAGTCCCGTAAAGCCGCCCTCGCAACCTTTGAATTGTTTGACGGGAGCCAGGTGGGGGTCCCCTCCGTTCCCATCGTTGCAGAGCGACGTGTCGAACCCCATACCGTACGGATATGGGCGCGCCCCATTGCGCGAGCAGGCGAACGTCCACTGGCTCTCGCGCGGATCGCCCGGTGCTCCGTGATATGCGGAGCCTCCGTTGACGCGCCCGCAAAGGCGTTTGCCGGCCCATGTGCAATACATGTACGCATCGCACCAGTCGACGTAGACGACCGGGCTATCCGCATGCGCGCTAGGGGGTTCCCCTCCGTCTTCGGTGAGCGGCTCGTAGCTCGTATTGAAGGCGCACTCACGCGGCTGCTTGCCCGCGTCGCCCTTCGTCTCCTCGAGGAACCGCCGGTATTGCGTGATGGTGACCTCGGTCGTATCGACGCAGAACGAGATCGCAGCATCGCCACCCGCGTCGTTGCCCACACGAATCATCTCGGGCCCCTTTCCCTCCGGGCACGCGCCACCCGGCGCATCCCCCCCGCCGTCGTCGGACGTCGGGCTCGCGCCGCCACCGTCGGAAAGAGCGCCCACATCGAATAGAATCGAGCATCCAAAGGCGCCCGTTCCAATGACCGCCACGACAACGATCGTCGCCCGACCCCATCCCCCGATTTTCACGAAACGAGTCTAATTCAATCGCCGCGTCGGCGAACCCTCATCCGACGCGAGAAATGCCGATGTGACTTCGCCCTCGAGCGCGGGGGATGTTCGTCGATCGCGCGCGACATGCGAGACAAGAATGGTTGTCGAATGGGCGCCGAGGCCTGGAAGATCGCAGCCGCGGAAACCGATGTCCTCGAAGCGGGTTTGACTTCGGCGCGCGGCAGGGACGTTGGCGGAGCGTTAGGGGTTGCTGCAGCAGCGGAAGCCGACGTCGTTGGCGCGGTTTCTGCGGTTGAAGCCATCGCGCTGGGCGGGGACCTTGCACGAGAAGGAGTCGGCGTCAGGGTTACGTCCACCCTGGTATGAGCCTCCGCGCACGTGGCATGCCCAGTAGTCGCACGCGTTCTCCCACTCGTAGGCGTTGCCGCTCATGGCGAGGAGCCCCTCGACGCCGCCCGTGCACTGCGAATACTCATCGATGGCGGCCAGATACCTCGGCATCGTCGTGCCGTCATTGCATTTGCCAGGCTCGTAGCTATTGCCGTAGGGGTAGTTCCGCGAACCGCCGGCCGAGCAAGCGAACGTCCATTGGCTCGCACGTGGATCGCTCGATTGACCGAGGGTCAACCCATCTTTGCCGATCCGCCCGCAAAGGCGTTTGCCCGCCCACGCGCAATACGCGTACGCGTCGCACCAATCGATATAGACCACCGGCGTACTGCCCGGTGCGTTGGGCGGCGGGCCAGCGTCCTCGTGTTGATATGGCTGATAGAACAGGTTGAACGAGCACTCCTCGAGCGCTTTGTCCGCGCCACCGCCATCCGCGCTCAGGAACTCGTCGTACTGTTCGCGCGTGACCTCCGTGGAATCGATGCAAAACGAGATCGACGCGTCGCCCCCCGCATCGTTGCCCACGCGAACCATCTTGGGCCCCTTCATCGCCGGGCACGGCGTGTCACCACCTCGCGGCTCCCCCGCATCGATCCCAACACCCGGCGCATCCATCCCGCCACCGCCACCGCCACCGTCGTCGGGCGGCGCCCCCTCGGCGCGGCCGTCGGAGAGCGACCCCGCATCGAAAAGGAGCGAGCACCCAAGAGCACTCGTTCCGACAACCGCTGCAACAATAGCCGCCCGTGCCCGTCCCCCGACTTTCACCCGCATGAGTCTAATTCAGTTGCTGCTCCGACGGCGCTCCCCGATCCGGAAAAGAGCGATGTCATTTCGCACTCCGGCACATGAAATTCCGACTTCGATCGTCGTCAAAAGAACCGGCTTACGCGCCGTCCACCTCGCGCCTCGCTGCACCAAACGACAGCGTCAGCACCGGCGCCGCATCGAGGCGCCCCGAGAAGTTCGACCGCGCACCCAAGCAAAGTGAGGACCAAGCAAGAAGGCGAGGATCGAGGAGCAGAGCCACGCCGCCCTCGGAGTCATCACGATGCTGCGTACACCCGCCGTGAGATCCGAATCGCGCAAAGCGTCTTAGTCACTGCAGCAACGAAACCCGACGTCGGGATTGCGCTCTCCCATGGGTGTGCCTGCGGCCCGAAAGGGGACCGCGCAGGCGAAGATGTCGACGGCGGTGTCGGCGCTGTGGCGACCCCAGTCGAAGGCCGAGCCGCCGCGCGTGTGGCAACGCTGTTTATCGCACGAGTCTTCCCACTCTTCGACATTGCCGCTCATGTCGAAGAGATCAGGAAAACCACCCTCGCAGGGCGAAACGCGCGTTACGGGCAACAGCGGCGGCTCGGTGCTCTTCTCGACGAGCCCGTCGTGGCACACGTTGGTGACGAAGCCTCCATCGTTACCATCGTAGGGGTAGGCTCGTGAGCCGCCGGCGGAGCAAGCGAACATCCACTGGTTCTCCCGCGCATCCCCCGGTGTTCCGATCGGCGCCGGGCCGCCACCGATCGCCCCGCAGAGGCGCTTACCTGCCCACGCACAATAGGCAAATGCGTCGCACCAATCGACGTAGACGACGGGTAGATTGTCCGCGACGCGGTCCGGCGGCCCGCCGTCGCTCTTCATCGGCTCGTACGACGTATTGAACGCGCAGTCGGCGAGCTCTTTGTCCTTACCGCCATCATTCGTCGCGACGAACTGCCGGTACTGCGCGACGGAGACCTCCGTCGCATCGACGCAGAACGAGATCGCCGCGTCGCCACCGGCGTGGTTGCCTACGCGAACCATCGCAGGCCCCTTGGTCCTCGGACACGGCCCATCATACCCGCCCGAATCAATCGCAGGGCCCGCCGCATCGCCCCCGATGCCGCCATCGTCGGGCGGCGGCCTTGCACCGCCACCCTCGGAGAGCGATCCCGCGTCGAGAAGGAGCGAGCACCCAAGCGCGCCCGCTCCGATCGCGCCAAATACGACGATGGCAGCCTGCGCCCCGATTTTCACGGGGTTCGAGCTTAGTTCAATTGATGCTTCGGCGGAGGCTCGTCTGACTCGAGAAACACCGATGTTATTTCGCGCTCCAGCGCGCGCGAAAGCTCGTCCTCGATGGCGTCCAAAGAACCTGCGGCCCGCTCCACATTCCGCTGGTAGACGAAAACGCGCACCGCGCGGGAGCTCTCCCCGTTGAGAGGACCGCCCCCATCGCTCCCGGGCGGCGGGAGCCGATCCAAAATCATGATCGCGCGGGGATCGACGCCGTCGACCACCAGCTCCGCGCCGGGGACATCGACGACATAGACCTCGGCCTCGCGAACATAGCGGCCGAGCAGCGCGTCGAGCTTTTCGATGACCGACTTGACCATGCGCCCGAAGGTCTCGGGCGAGGGCGACCATGGAGGGGCCGCGCGCACGGCGTCGAGCATGCGCGCCCTTAGGAAGGACTCGGTGGCGCCGCGGGCGTCGCCGCGTTCGTCGCGGACGAGGCCGAGGTAGTACTGCGCGTCGGGGGAGGAGGGATCGCGGCGGACGGCCTCCTCGATCAGGGGGGCGGCCTTGTCGATCTGGCCGATCTCGTAATAGGCCCGTCCAATGAGAAAAACGTAGCTCGGGTGCTCGAACGGTCCTTCGGGAATGATCGCCATGGCTTTGGCCGCCTCCTCGGTCTTTCCTTTGCCCATGAGTGCATCGACCTTGAGGAGCACGCAGTCGGCGATCTCCTCGGGGGTTTCAGCATACTCGAGTGCGTCTTCGCACATGGCGATCGCCTCGTCCCATTCCCCCATGGGGTAGGTCAAAATTTCGGCGGCGTTGAGCATCGCCTCCAGGTACGTCTCGTCGAGTGCAATGGCCTGCCTGTAATGGTCGAGCGCATCGTCGCAGTCTCCCGCGAGCGCCGAGCTGAAGCCCAAAAGGTTGTGCACCTCGGGCGATTGAGGATCCAGTTCGAGGGCGCGACGTGCGCATGCAATGGCGCCGGTCGCATCCCCCTTTTGCGCCAAATCCCATCCACGATCGAGGTGGGCCGAAAGTTGATTCACAACACGCAACTTTTCTCACTCGCGCGGGGCCGTCAAGTCGACTGATGCGTCAACCGGTTCGGGCCGGCATCGGAGGAGCGCACCTTCGAGGTGGAGGAGGACCGCTCAGGTCGGAGTCGAGCGCTACTCTTCGCGAACGACGACCCGGGATCCAGGCCGGTCCGGCGTGCTCATGACCCCATGCCACCCCTCCGGCAGCGGTGGATCGGACCATTGGAAAATGGCGCGCGCATCCATGGGAGAAAGGTTCACGCACCCATGGCTGCGCTCCACGCCGAAGTTGGAGTGCCAGAACGCGCCGTGCAGGGCGATGCTGCCGTTGAAGTACATGATCCAGGGGACGTCCTCGATGGAGTAAGGCCCATCGCTCGCCACATCGCCATCCATGGTCGCGGCGATGTGCTTTTCCCGAATGCGGAAGGATCCCGGCTTGGTTTCGTGGTTCTTTTCCTTGATCGGGCTCTTTTTCCCCGTCGACCCCACGGTGGCATAGACCGGCGTGCTCCCCGAGTACAGGACCACGGTCTGCGCCTTGAGGTTGACATCGATCCACTTTTCTTCGGGGGCGAGATCCTTGGGCGGCGTGGTCTGCCGGGCGATTTGCCCGTCGGCGTTGCGCATCCACCAGCCCTCCTCCGTCTCCCAAAAGCCGAATCCGTTCACGGTGATGCTCTTGCCCGTGAGGCCCACGGCCGTGAAGCGGGGCAGGGGCTCGCCGCGCACCGCGCGCTTCTTGTCGGCGGTCAGCGTCCATTTGTGACCACGCCAGAGGATGAACCCGACCGGGAGCTTGGTGGGAAGCCCCGCGGCAAGGGGGGCACCCCCATCACCATAGGCTCCTGCGTCACCGGTGGTGGGTGGGTTGCCCGAGATGGTCGGAACGCCGGGCAAGGGGTCCTGAAGCCACACACCGTGAAATTCCGTGAGGAGCCGCTGCACCACGATGCGCTCCACGGGCGCGTAGAGGCCACCGGTGGTCTTCCACCACTTGGAGTGGTTCTCCGGGTGCTCCTCCTGCTTGTCGAGCGCCAGGAAGAAGCCGCGCACCATGCGCCGCACCACCGGGCCCCCCTCTTCGCCGCGCAGCTCATCGAGGGTGATCTGAGGCTTCCCGCCATCGAATTTCTGCAAATACCAAGGAGTGGACGCGTCCACCGTGTCGACCCCGACGCCAAAAGGATCGTTGGGGTTCGTCCCCCATCCTGCGCCAGCATCCAGGTCGGACGACGCGGATTCCTCCGCCCTCCGGGCCCGCGCTCGCCCCGAGAGCCACGGCTCGTACTCGAGCCGCTCTTCGCGCGAGGGGATGTTCTTGTAGAGCGGCATCCCGTGCGTCAGGTTGTAACCGTACTGATACGGCAACGGCGCATTCATGTCGGGCGCATGCGGCGCTTGCAGTCGAAGCGTGGGGTGATTCAGATCGAGCGTGGCGTACCTTCCGCAGACGAATCCGCCTTGGACGAGCTCGTACCAGCCATCGGTGCAGTTGGGTTTTCGATGCGCCTCGGGAATGACCGGTACCTTGGATCCCTTGCGCAGGTATCCGATGCGAACGACCTTCTCGCGCGCCGGGTCCCGGATCCGCGAGCCTTCGGGGATCGGCCACTCCATGTCGCTCATGACCGGCGTCTGCATGAACAGCGCGCCCAGGAGCGGTCCATCCCACGCCGCCGCCGCATCGGGTAGCTCCGCGCTCGGCGCCTTGGGATCCTTGCCCGGCGCGGCAGGCGTGCCGCTCGCGACCGTGGACGGGGCTTGCGGGCCCGCGTCCGCTTCGGGACCGTTGGCCTGGGGGCTGGAATCTTGGCTGCAGCCGGTGGCCACACCCCACACGATGCTGCCGGCACAGACCGTCAAAACCAAGGACTTCGAGAGCGGACGGCGAGGAAAATGCATACGAAATGGCTGCCGATTGCGGCTATGTGTTGAGGTACCCCCTGCCTCTAGTACTGCGGGTCTGGCGTGTCGATCCACTTCTTGGCAGGTCACCGCTCGGGTGTTCTCGTGGTCGATGACGCTGCGGTGCGGGGGGTGGCTCGGCGGCTTTGGCTCGCCAAGCCCGGAAGGCTCACTCATGGGTTTGCGGCGTAGAACAACAAGAATTATGCCGCACTTGGATTTCTTGAAAATGACGATGAATGACGCGACCCTCGGTCCAGCAACCGTGGGAAAAAGAGGAAAACGGCGTGGCTGAGGAGACGCGTCCGAGCGACGGCGGTCCTTCGGAGGTGCAGGCTGGGGCCGCCGAGGGTGCGCCCACCGCACCGCATGCCACGTTGCGCCAGGCTCGGCAACGTCCTTCGAAGAAGCCGACCGGTCCGGAGAGATTCTGGGACCCAAAGCGCATTCGGTACGGGTTCGGGCTGGCCTTCGTCGTCTCGGTGGGCCTGCACTTCGCCCTGGGCCCGTGGTCGTTGCTGCCCGAGCAAAAGCTCGACTTCGTGGACGTGGAGGGCGAGCTCTCGATCCCCATCGACGTCATGGAGGACGAAGCGCCCCCCGAGCCTCCGCCTCCGGAGCCTCCAAGCCCTCCGCCGGCCGAGAGCCCGGGGTCGACCGCGACACCCGCGCCAAAACCCAAGGGACCCGATCGCACGCGCGACGCGGGGGCCCCGGAGGAAGACGCGTCGACCGATGGCGGCACCGACGTCGCCGCGTCGCCGGGGGAGGACGCCTCGGCGAAGGTGGCGATGCTCGACGCCGGAGCTCCCTCGCTCGCCGATGCCGCGGTGGCCGCGCGGGACGATGCGGGCGCGCCGGCGAGCAAGTCGCACGATCCGGCGGCGCTCGTCGGCTCCGCGAGCGACATGCAGGCCGGGCCGCCGCTGGTGCGCCTGCTCGTGAACATGGAGGAGATCCGCAAGAACCCCGTGGGCGCGCAGGCCGGCCCGCTTTTGTCGGCCATCCCGCAGTGGGACGAGTTCATGGCCGGCACGCAGATCGATCCCGTGCGCGACGCGGATTGGATCTACATCACCGGGCCGTCGCTCCTTCACACGGAGCGCGACGTCATTTTGGTGCACTACTCGGCGAGCGACAAAATCGTCGACCGCGCCATCGACGTGGTCTCGAAGAAGTACGCGAGCGGCGGCGCGTTCGACGCCGGTGTTCCGGGGGTGAAGGCGTCGCTCGGCCACGCCGACCGCGCGCAGCGGGTCTTTTTGCGGCCGCAGACGCGGGTGCTGGCGGTGGTGCCGCCCGACTTTGCGCACGCGGCCGCGAAGACCTTGTCGAAGACCAAGGTGGGCGTCCACAGCCGGCCCGGGGAGGCGATGCGTCTCACCTTGGCGACGCCGCATCGGCCGATGCCGTTCATCCCCGAGTCGGTCTCCGAGATGCGCATGTGGATCGTGCCGCGCGAGGGGGGCGGCGCCGACGTGTATGCCGAGGGCGATACGCCCGACCCGGCGGCGGCGTCCGCGGCGGCGGACGCGCTGCGCAAGGTGGTCCGGCAGCAAAACTCGATCGCGGTGCGGCTCGTCACCCAGAACTTGCTCGGCACGGTCGATATCACCAGCCAAGGCTCGCTGGTGAAGCTCCATGGGCCGGTGACGCAGGACCAGCTCGACGCGGTGCTCGGCTTGGTCGCGGGCCAGCTTGGCGTGACATTGCCCTCTTCGGGCGGCGGCAGCGGATCGCCCAGCTCCACGCCGCGTTCGCCGCAGCAGGGGAAACGTTAGCGATCGCCATCGCGCACGCGCGCGCTCGCGCATGTGCACACATGCGTGCTGGCCCGCGCGAACGCGTGCGTGCACCTACAAATCGATGCGGCACCCGTTGCCGAACCGCCTCGGCCCATCGTATTATGGTGTGCGAAAATGCCGTCGCCACTGATACTGGAAGGGGCGGCGCTCCAGGCTGCCGCCCGCGCGGACTCGTTCATCGCGTTGGTTTCGCGTTCCTGCTCGCGGCGGAGCGGCACGTATCGATGACGGCCCGCAGCCTGTTCGAGGAGATCGTGCAGCGCACCGGTCTTGCGCCCATCATCGGGCCCGGCACGGTGCAGCGGGCGCTCCACGCGGTGGGCATCACGTCGCCCGAGCTCGCCCAAACGCAGGATTATTTGCGGGCCTTGCCGGAGCTTCGCACGCGCATGGCCATTTACCTGGAGCCCGAGACGGTGGAGCGGCGGCTGCGCCAGATCGAGGCCCACTTGAAGCACGCGACGTAACGAAGGCGCCAATGGACGCGGCGAAGCCGCCGGTGCTAGAACGCTGCGCGCGATGCGAGCACGGTACTGCATGGGTCTGGCCGTTGGTCTTCTGGTGAGCGTGAGCGTGGGGGGCGGCCTTTCGGGCTGCTCGAAGAAGGTCGACGAGCCCGAGAAGGGCGGCTTCAAGCCCGCGCAAGCGGCGCCCGAGCCGCCCGGGCCCACCAAGCTCGAGATCACCGACGACGTGGTCGGCAACGGGCGCGAGGCCAAGGCGGGCGACTCGGTCAAGGTGCACTACACGGGCACATTGATGAACGGAAAGAAGTTCGATAGCTCGCGCGACCGCAACGAGCCGTTTGGGTTCAAGCTCGGGGCCGGTCAGGTCATCAAGGGTTGGGACCAGGGCGTCGCCGGTATGAAGGTCGGCGGCAAGCGCAAGCTCGTGATCCCGTACGACTTGGCCTACGGCGAGGCGGGGCACCCGCCCGACATTCCGGCCATGGCCGCGCTGAAGTTCGACGTCGAGCTCATCGCCGTCGACTGACGCACGTACGCGCGCCGCCGCACGCGGATCACGCCCGCGCGGCGCGCACGCGGATCACGCCCGCACGGCGCGCACGCGGATCACGCCCGCGCGGTGTACGCCGCGAGGCACGCGGCCAAGGTCGTCGTGGCCTCGTCGCTGCCCGGCCCGATGTGCAGGGTGCCGGCGCGCGATTGAATGACGAGCTCGTACGCCTCGCCGAAGATGCGCGAGGCGCGCTTGCGTTCGAAGCTCCCAATGTCGCTCCACGCGCGGGTGGCGCCGGCGAAGGTGACGCCGTTCTCGTCGATGACGGCTTCGAGCGGCAACGAGCCCACCAGACCATGCGCGGCGACGCCGAAGAGCAGGAGAAGTCCGCTGCCGGCGACCAAGAACGTCGCGTTGATCCGCTCGTGGGTGGCGTCGAAGTAGAGGGCGAGGGTGACGATGGCGGCGGCGATCAGGTGGATGGAGACGGCCCAGAGCGCGAAGACGAAGGGAGAGCCCAGCCCGATCGAGAGGCGCCGCGACGACTCGGGGACCGCGTCGCCCGCCGTCACCACCCCGCGGCGAAGCGCGCGGCGCAGGAGCACGATGAAGAGCGACGTGAGCGCCACGTGGAGCACCAAGGTGAGCGGCTCCAAGGCGTGCACCGAGAGGAACGTGTCGTACGCGCCGTGCAGGATCGCGGCGGCGAGCAGGAACTTCGGCACGCTGGTCTGGGGCGCGACGAGCTTGCGCCCGAGCGCGTAGCCCCAAATGGCGCCAAAGAACATGTGCGCCGGGACGCTGGTGAACGCGCGCAGGACGACCACGCTGGTCGCGAGCCGCCCCCACGCGAAGTAACGGATGTTCTCCATGGCCGCGAAGCCCAAGGACGAGGCCACGCCGTAGACGATGCCATCCACCGGCTCGTCGAACTCCGGCCGGTGCCGCGCGAGCGCCCAGGTGCCGAGCCACTTCGAGCCCTCCTCGGGGAGCCCCACCACCGCCGTGAACACCACCAGCGCCAATGGCGTCGCGAGCAGCTGCCCGCCGAGGGTCATGCGGATCGGGTGCAAGTAGGGGCTCAGGCACCCGAGCCCGTACTCGACGAGCCCCGCCAGCATGGCGCTCGCGCCGCCGAGCGCAAACGTGGTGCCCACCAGCCACCGCGGCTCCGGGCGCGCGCGATCGAAGCGGCGCACGAAGGAGAGCCACCCCATGGAGAGCGCGATCGGCAAAAGGAGCCCCAGCACCCCGATGCCCCAGCGCGGTGGAACCGGCTCGCGGGCCGCCTTGGTGAGCGCGGGCAACGCCGGCGTCTCCAAGAGCCGCTTCGCGCGGTCGGCGCGCCCGTAAGAGTCGAGATCGTCGCCGAACGAGACGGTGAGGGAAGGGGTGTGGTCGACCTTCTGAACGGCGACGACCTTTCCCGCCAAGCTGACGGTCAGAGGCTCCTTGGGCGGGTTGCGCATGGCGACGGTGGTGAAAAGGGTCAGATCGTGCCCGTGGCGCGCGGTCTCCACCCGGGCGACGCGGCCCGCGAAATCGACCAGCGGCGTCTCGCGAGGCTCGTCGTCGCCGGCTTTGAGGTGCCCATCCCAGCGGTGCAGCGCGATCCCCCCGCGCCAGAGCAGCAGCGGATCGACGGCGGCCGCGTTATCGAGGTCCACCGTGACATGCAGGGCGCCATCCGCCACACGCACGTCGGCGGCGATGCGGGCCGCCGCGAGCCGCGCGCGCACCTGCGCCTCCAGGCTCCCGGACGGCACCGGGGTCGCCGGAGCTGCCGCGGCCATCGCATAGACGAGGTCCACGTCGTTCGTTTGCGCGAGCCGGACCTCCGCGCACCCCGTGCCTAGAAAGAAGCACATCAGCGCCAGCAAAAAGCGGTAGGGTGCGTGACTCATGGCCGATCCCCGCCCCCTCTTTTATGTCGCTTCCTTCGTCATCGCGGCGCTGGCCCTTTGGGTCATCTCCGTCCTCGCGCGAAAAGGAGAGCCGTGGGCGCGGCCGCAGACGTCGCCGCATCCAAGCGAGGATGGGCGCGACGGCCAAGATGCGAGCGAGAACGGGCGCGAAAGCTGAAAACGAGACTTGGCGCGAAAGCTAGAACAGGACGGGCAGCGACGCGGCGTAGGCATCCCTCATTCCAATAACCCGAAAAAGTCGCGGATCTTGCCCAAAATTCGCTGTTGCTCCGACGCTTCGCGGGCGCGTTTGGACGCGAGATCCAGCCCATCACGCGCTGCAATGAGCCCCACCCGCCGTTTGGCCATGGTTTGGCTCATGCCCTCGGCCACCTCGGGCCGATTCCGTAGGATCTCCTCGAAGCCGCTTCGGTCGAGCTTGTAACAATCGACGTCCGTCACGGCCACCACGTCGGCGGTGCGCGCTTCGCCGGTCATCAGCCCCATCTCCCCGAAAAAGTCCGGGCCTTCCACGGTGCCCACCACACGCGATTCGCCCTCGGTGCGCATGCGGATCTCCACCCGCCCGCGGGTGAGCAAGTACAGGTAGTGCGCCGTCGCACCTTGCCGGGTGATCGTCTCGCCCGCCGCGAAAGGTGTAGGTTGCAAACGTTCCGCCACCGCCAGGCGCTCTTCGTCGGTGAGACCTTGGAAGAGATCCACCGCCCGCATGGCCGAGAGGCGCCGATCGCGCAGGCGCAGCGATTTGTCGTTGGCCGTCTCCTCGACCAGCGAAAAGGTCGACTGGACGGGGTGCGCCAGCGGGATGCCGCTCCGGCGAAGGCCCGCGTGGATGCGCGCGCGGATGGCGGAGCTCGTCGGCTCCTCGAGCGTGAAATCGGTGAGCCAGTAGCGCGCGGCGTAGTAGCCAAAGCTGTGGCGGACGTCGTGCGCGAGCTCCAGGCAGACGCAGTCAGGCTTGGGGTTGTCCGCCACGTTGGGAATGTGCGATGCGCACAGCACGTCGCTCACCACCTGGACCACGGTCTGCGGGTTGTGGCGGAAGTCCACGTTGAAGAAGACCGACACCCGGCGCTGCAGCGGGGCGTTCTCGCGCTTGCCCATGAGGACGATGTTCTGCGCGAGCAAGGAGGCGTTGGGGACGATGATGGTGTCGCCGTTGATCATCTCCACCACCGTGTGGCGCCATCGTATTTCTTTGACCTCGCCCTGGCGGCCGCTCTCGAGCTGAATGAAGTCACCCACGTGGATCGAGCCATCGAGCTGCAAGGCCACGCCGCCCAGGATGTTGCCGAGGGTGGCCTGCAGCGAGAGGGCGAGCACCGCGCTGACGATGGCCGACGTAGCCAGCACCGACGTGGGGTCCATCCCCGCCTCGTGCGCCACGCCCAGGGCGGTCACCAGGTACGCGATGCCGAGGATGATGTCCGACGTGATGCTGACCAGGTCGACCTTCAGCCGCGGGAGCAGCAGGTCGAACACCACGAACCCGGTCAGCGCCACCAACGTGAACGCCTCGAAGAACTCGGATCCGAGGCGAAAGCGGGGGCCCCAGGTGGAGAACCCCGCTTGGGTCAAAAAGATCCCGAGGCCATGGCACGCGACATAGACCCCGTAGAGCCCAATCGTGCGCCGCATATGCTTTCGCGATTGCGGCAGAAAGCGATTCGCGAGGCCCGCGACCAACACCACCAGCCCGCCGATGAACACGAAGGTCCAATCGGCGAGCGTCTCGTGGAGGCGTGTCCAATCCATCAGTGCATTGAGGCGTACGAAGCCGGGGCAGGCACCTCCCCGGCACACGGGAGATGCCGGGGAGATAGGGAAGGGGAGCCGGCGCGCGATCCGAGGTCACGCGCAGGTAACCAAGGAGCTCGACTCCGAATCACAAAGGTTCACGTGACGAAGGCGGCGTTGCGATCGACACGAGCCAAGATCAGCTGAACGCCGCGTCCATCAACATGCGCTGCTCGAGATCGTGGCTCGCCTTGCTGCCGGTGGCCGGGCTCGCGCTCTCGACGCGCGACACCAGGGAGAGCGGCAGCCGGTCGCCGATGAACTCGCGCAGGCGCGCGTTCAAGAAGTACCAGGGGCCCATGTTGCGCGGCTCTTCTTGCACCCAGACGAGCGGGGTGCCGTCGGGGTAGGGGGCGAGCGCCTCTTTGAGCTGCACGTTCAAGGGATAGAGCTGCTCGAGCCGGAGGATCGCCACGTCCTCGCGTTTGAGCTCGCGGCGCTGCTTGAGCAGGTCGTAGTACACCTTGCCGGTGCAGAGCAGGACGCGCTTGGTGTTCTTCGGCTCGATGGCGCGATCGGGGATCACGCGCTGGAACGAGCCGTTGGCCAGCTCGTCGAGGGTGGAGATGGCCTCCGGGTGGCGGAGGAGGCTCTTCGGCGTGAAGACGATGAGCGGCTTGCGCCACGGGCGGAGCACCTGGCGGCGCAGCACGTGGAAGATCTGCGCGGGCGTGGTGAGGTTGCAGACCTGGATGTTGTCCTCGGCCGCGCCCTGGAGGAAGCGCTCGATGCGCGCGCTGGAGTGCTCCGGTCCTTGCCCCTCGTAGCCGTGGGGGAGGAAGAGCACGAGGCCCGACAAGCGGTTCCACTTGTCCTCGGCCGACACGATGAATTGGTCGATGATGACCTGCGCGCCGTTCATGAAGTCGCCGAACTGCGCTTCCCAGATCACGAGGCCGTCGGGGTAGTCGAGGCTGTAGCCGTACTCGAAGCCCAGGACCGCGGCCTCGGAGAGCGGGCTGTCGAGCACCTCGAAGCGCCCGGGGCCCGCGTTGGCCAGCGGCACGTACGGTGCGCCGGTCTGCGTATCGTAGAGCACCGCGTGGCGGTGGCTGAAGGTGCCGCGGCGGCAGTCCTGCCCGCTCAGGCGGACGCGGTGTCCTTCCGCGAGCAAGGTCGCGTAGGCCAAGGTTTCACCCGTCTCCCACTGGATGGTGCCCTGGGTGTGCGCGCGCTCGCGGCGGGCCTTGATGATCGACAGCGCCTTGGTGTTGGGCGTGAAGCCCGTGGGCATCTTGGTGAGCCGATCGAGCGTGTCGAGCAGCACGTGCTTGTCGACATGGGTCGGGACCTCGGGCACCGTGACGTCCGGGCCGCCGTAGTACGGGGTCCAGAGGCCTTCCATGGCGCTCGGCAAGGTGTGGTAGTCGCCCTTGCGCGCCTCGACCAAGGCGTCGTCGAGGCGCTGCTTGCTGGCGCGCTCGATCTCGTCGGCCTGCTCGCGCGTGATGCGGTGGCTCTCCAAGAGCCGCGCCACGTACATCTCGCGGACCGTCGGCTTCTTGTCGATGAGCGAGTACATCATCGGCTGCGTGAAGCGCGGCTCGTCGCCCTCGTTGTGGCCGAGGCGGCGGTAACAGTATACGTCGATCACGACGTCTTTTTGGAAGCGCTGGCGGTACTCCATGGCCAGGCGGGTCACCTGGATGACCGCCTCCGGATCCTCGCCGTTCACGTGGAAGACGGGGGTCTTCATCATGCGCGTGATGTCGGTGCAGTACCGGGTGGAGCGCGCGTCCTTCGGCAGGGTCGTGAAGCCGATTTGGTTGTTCACGACGACGTGGATGGTGCCCTCGGTGGAGTAGCCCTCGAGGCCCGCGAGGTTCAAGGTCTCCGGCACGACACCCTGACCCATGAACGACGCGTCGCCGTGGATGAGGAGCGGCATCACGTGCTTGCGCTTGGCGCGATCTTGCTTGGCGCGCACGCGGCCCTCGACCACCGGATTGACGAACTCCAGGTGGCTCGGGTTGAAGGCGAGCGAGAGGTGCACGGTGGCACCCGACGAGGTGACGCGATCGGTGGAGTAGCCGAGGTGGTACTTGACGTCTCCGCCCCCGAGGAAGCGCTCGGGCTTCTTGTCGTCGAACGCCGCGAACAGCTCGCGCACGTCCTTCTCCATGATGTTGGCGAGCACGTTGAGGCGGCCGCGATGGGCCATGCCGAGGACGATCTCGCCCACGCCGTGCGTTCCAGCCTCGTCGATGAGCATGGCCAGGAGCGCGATGATGCTCTCGGCGCCCTCGACCGAGAAGCGGCGCGCGCCCAGGTAGTTCTTGGCGATGAAGGCCTCGAAGACCTCCGCGTCCGTCAGCTTGGTGAGGATGCGGACGACCTGCTTGTGGTCGAGCGCGGCGCGGTTGCGCGTGGACTCCATGCGCTGCTCGAGCCAGCCGCGCATCTCCGGCTCCTCGATGTACGTGTACTCGACGCCGATCGAGCTGCAGTACGTCTCGCTCAGGTGCGCGATGATCTGGCGCAAGGTCGTCCGCTCGGGCAGCCCGGCGATGCCGCCGGTGGCGAACGTGTTCTCCAGATCCTGCACGGTGAGGCCGAAGTTATCGAGATCCAGCTCGGGGGCGGGCGCCGGGGGCGCTCCTGCGACCGTGGGATCCACGTGGGGATCTTTGACCAGCGGATCGACCCGCGCGAAGAGGTGGCCGCGCACGCGGTACGCGTTCACCAGCTGATAGACGCGGCCCTGAACGGCGACGGCCGTGAGCTGCTCTTCTTCCGAGGACGCGAGGCCGAGGAAGCCCTTGGCCGAGATCGTCGCGTTGAGCGCACCGTTCGCGGGCCCATACGCGTGGGCAGCGCCATTACCGTTCTTTGCGATGGGCGGGGCGCTGACGGGAGCAGAGGGAGCAGAGGCCGCAGAAAGCCCCGTCTCGGGCGTCGGGGGACCCGCGAATCCAGCAGGCGAGGAGACCGCGCGATGACCGTTCAGGGATTCGAAGAACGTGCGCCACTTGCCGTCCACGGCCTGCGGGTTTTGTTGGAATTTTGCGTGAAGCTCTTCAACAAGACCTGCATTGATTCCGAACTCGTCGAACATTCGGCGGCTACGATACTCCATCTTCGATGGTGTGCCTGCAAAGACTCACATGAAAATCCCCACGAACTCGTATTTGTTCGCGTTTGTTTGGATTACTTGTTCGTGAGCCAGGCGAACAGATCGGCGGAGGGGTCGAGCGCCACGAGCAGCGCGTCCACGGAAATGGCCGTAACCGTCGTGCCGTGCGGGGCGACGTGCACCCCGTCCGGTCCGCGCCAGACCACCACGCGCACCGCTTGAGAAGGTTTCTGCACCGGTCCGCGCGCGGCGATGCGGCTCTCGGCATCGTGAAGCCGATGCGTCGTGGCCGGTTGGCTGGAGGCCGAGATCGCCTCATCGCGGTACGCGGGCGTTCCGACGCGCGTCTTGGTGGAGTCCTCGACATTGAAGTTCGGGAGCGCGTGCCCCGGGATCGCTTCGGTCGGCCAGGACTCGATGTCCTCGGCGCCGCGGAAGCCCGGGCTGCGAAGCGGGCTCCAGGTGTTCTCCAGCGAAGGCGATGACGTGGGCGGCGCGGTGCGCGCTTCGTCCTCCGCGCTCGCCTCGGGCAGTCGGGCACCTCGCCCTTCTTCGATATCTTCTTCCTTATCCTCATCCTCTTTCGAGAGGGAGGCGGCGCCGGCTGCGGATCCGTCCTCCAGCGGAGGTGGTATCTGCGAGGGGCCGACGAAGGTGATGCTCTCGGGGCCCGACGGGTAGACGGGGGTCGGTGCAAACGCGCCATCGTCGGCGCCATCGTCCCATGCACCGGCGGGGCGGGTGGTGCGCGTGGTTTCGAAGGCGTCGGGCGCTCGGGGCTCGGTTCGGGCTTCGGGCGGGGCCGGTTCTTCGGCGCGCATCGCAAGAGGAAACGGCTCCGCGCTGGGCGTCTGCGGGAGGTTCAACGACACCAGGTTCTTCGACGAGATGGCCTCGATCACCGCGGGGGCTTCGAGCCGGGGCGGGGCCGGCGGTGGCGGCGGCGCCGGAGGCACGGCGCTCGTGGTGGCCTCGCGGGAAACGGGCGGGCGGGCGGCCACCGGAGGAGGTGCGGCGCTGGTGGAGCTCTCGCGGTAAACCGGGGGCCGCGATGCAGGCCGCGGCGGGAGCGGGGGTCGCGTGGGTTGCGATGGGCGGGGCACGCCGGGGCCGGAGCTGCCGTTTTCGACGCCCTCTCGTTGCGTCGCGGGGCGGGGACCCAAGAGACCCAAGCTGGCGTGCTTGGGGCGGGTCGGTTTGGCGGTGCCCGAGGCCGTGGTGGTTCCGGCGCTGCTCCCCAGGAGCGACGATCCCGTGGAGCGCGTCGACACCGCGGCGCGCTGGCCGGCGGCGGCAATGGGTGACGAGGGCGACGAGATGGGCGACGAGGAGCTCGCGACCGGCTCCGCGCTCGGCCCGGACGGGGGCGAAGGTCGGAACGCGCGGGGCGAGGGGGCGGGCGGCGCCGGGGGAACCTGAGGACGCGCGCTCAGGTGACCGACGGGAGCGGTCGGTCCGGACGGCGGGGGCGGAGGGGGCACCAGCGGGCTCAGGCGGACCGTGGGCTTGGCGACATTGGGGGTATCCGGGACCGTGATGGTGGGTGCGCCGGGGCGCACGGAGCTGACTTCCCACCCGAGCTCGTCGATGCGGGTGGTGAGATCGGCGGCGGCCTTGGCCAAGGTCAGGGCGCGGTCGTCGGCCTCGGCCTCGCTGGCCGCCTCGACGGCGCGCCGGAGCCATTTGAGCGCGTCGGTATGCTCCCCGCGTTCCCACGTGGATTGGGCGGTGGAGAGGGCCCACGACACGTCTTCGTGGTCATCGGCGAGGGGGGGCGGAATTGGATTTTGACGTCCCTCGTCCATCGGATCTTCAGCCATGCGGGCGGGTCCTCGGTGAGCGCAGCTTGCGCTGTCGGTCCACTCGTCGGAAAAAGGTCACCCATGCACGTTATCATCAATGGAGAACGACGCGACATTCCGGAAGGTTTGACGGTCCGGGGCCTTCTCACCCACCTGGAGCTCGGCTCCGGTCCCGTCGCGGTCGAAATCAACCGGGAGATCGTCCCGCGCGCGAGCCACGAGAGCCACCTCGTATCCGCCGAGGATACCATCGAAATCGTTCACTTCGTGGGCGGGGGATAGCCAGCCAGTTTGGCCGGCCGCCGCGAATTTACGACAGCGAGCGCGCTTTTTTGACGAGGTCCGAGACCGCCTCGTGCGCTCGCGTTGCCAGGGTGGCGGCGCGGCCGTCGTCGGTGGGGAGCAGGTCGCCGATGCACACGGTGACCTTGGTGGGGGGCGCCTTGGACATGCGGTCCAGGTGCTCCATGAAGCTCTCGTCCACGAACGCCGCCCCCGAGCCCTGCTCGTAGGCAATGCCCACGGGCAACACCGGGACCCCCGCCCGCACCGCCGCCACGAAGCCGCCGCGGGAGAAGGGGCGGACTTCGTCGTCGGGGAAGGTGGTCCCCTCGGGAAAGAGGGAGACCACGTCGCCGCTGGCCAGGCGGGCGGCCATGCGCCGAATGACCTGGGCGCCGCTTTGTTTGCTGCTTCGCTCGACGAAGAGGGTCCCCACCTTTTTGGCCGCCGTGCCGATGATGGGCCACTGCGAGAGATCCGCGCGGCTGACCACGCAGCCGCCGAAGGTGGAGAGCATGAGCGCGATGTCGATGGTGGAGCGGTGGTTGGCGACCACCAGGCAGCCGCCCGCCCGCGGCGGGATGGCGCCCACGATGTTGGGGTGGACGGAGAAGAGGCGGAGCAGCGAGCGCGCCCAGCGGCCCGTCCAGCGGTCGCGCAGCTCGGCGCGTTTGCGCGGGCCGCCGCCGACCATGGCGTCGCGCGTGACATAGAGCGGAAGAAGGGTGGCCGTGATGAGGCCGAAGCCCGCGATTCGAACCGGTTTTCGTACGGGATTGAATTTCATGGTCACCAGAGTTTCCGCATGGCAAACGCGACCCACTCCATGCCGCGGCGAAGGGTACCGCGCTGACGCCAGGTCGCCAGATCGATGGGGAGCGCTTGGGCAAGATCGTGCTCGTACCAGTGTCGAACATGACGCGCGAACTGCGAGTCTTCCACCGCGAGGTTGACCTCGAGGTTCTTGCGCCACGATCGCTCGTCGAGATTGTAGCTGCCGATGGTGGCGAACGTCTCGTCGACGATCGCGATCTTCGAGTGGAGGATCGGGCCCGGCAGAGCATACACCTCGACGCCGTGCCGCAGAAGCTGCTCGAACATGGCCTCGACGGCAAATTGAACGATGGGAACGTCGCCGCGGGCCGGGACGAGGACGCGCACCCGCACCCCGCGCGAGGCCGCGCGGAACATGGCCCGGCGCACGCCGCCGTCGGGCACGAAGTACGAGTTGGCGATGTCGACCTGCTGGCGCGCGTTGGCGATGCGCACGACGTACTCGCGCCGGATGCTGCGCCTCCTTCGCCAGTTGTTGGCCAGCACCCACACGGGGCGCGAGCGGCGCCGCGGAAAGGGGAGGACGTCGCGCGGGCGCTGCGTGCGCGTGATGCGCCGCCATGTCTCGTAGAAGAGGGAGCGGAACTCTTCGACGCAGGGGCCCTTCACGGCCACCGCGTCGTCGCGCCAGCCTTCGCCGCCTTGCTCGATGGGGAGCCAAGGATCGCTCATGTTGATGCCGCCGGTGAAGGCGATGGTGTCGTCGGCCACCAGGAGCTTGCGGTGGTCGCGCTGCTCGACCCGATCGAGCTGAAAGCTCTGCGCCAAGGGGAAGAGCGAGTGGTACTCGTGCACCTCGCCCCCGGCGCTGCGCACGGGCTGCCACCACGACTCGGTGATGCCCAGGCTCCCGACGGCGTCGTAGATCACCTTGACCTTCACGCCGGCGCGCGCGCGCGCCATGAGGGCGTCGCGAAAGCGCTCGCCGCACGAGTCGGCGCCGATCCAGTACATCTCGAGGAGCACCTCGCGCTCGGCGCGCTGGATGGCCTCGAGCATGGCCGGGAAGGCCTGCGCGCCGTCGCGTAAGAGGCGCACGCGGTCGGCACCCACGTCGAACCAGGGTTGCTCTCCTTCTTCCAGCGCGAGTTGGGCATCCTGCTCGAACGAGGGGGGAGGAAGGCTCACGGGGTCGCTTTCGGAGGGAGTCGGGGAGGGCGGGCCGCGACGATGACGAGCGCGTCGTCGCGAAGTGCGTTGGCAGCGAAGGAGCGTAGCGCGTCGAGCGAGGGAGGGGCAGGTATCTGGCTCGCTGCCCCGTCCCTGAAGAGGCCGAGCAGGCGCCCGTGGGGCTCGAGGAGCGCGCGCAGCTCCGTTCGCGCCCGCGCCGAAATGGCCCGCTGGCGGTCGGATTCCTCGAGTCCCCGTTGGCGCAGCCGATCGAGCAGTGCCCGTGTTTGGGCAACCGCGGCATCGAGCGCCCCTTCCGCCGAGGTGATCCGCAGCACGAGCGCGGGCCCCCGCGAAGGCCCGACCACCTTGGCGCTCCAGGCCCGTGCCAGGCCGGGGCCGCCGACGGCCCGCGCAAGGAGGCCGTCGTCGCCGTCGAGGGCGAGCGCAAAGAACCGCGCCATTTGCGCCGCGCGCTCGTCGCCGCGCGCGAGCGGAAGCGCGAGCCACGCCTCGCTGGGCGCTCCGACCAGGTCGACGGTATACGTTCCGGGGCGCGGGGGCGGCGGCTCGCTCGGGGCCGAGCATACGCGCGTCTCCCCCGGGCGCCGCGGGAGCCAGCGATCCACGGCCCGCGCCGCGGCGGTGGCTTGCGCCGCGTCTTCGTTGGCCAGCACCGCCACCCGCAGCGGTCCGTTGCGCAACCCGGTGGCGCGTGCGAGGAGCGCGCCGTCCGAGGAGCGCGCGAGCGCCTCGAGGCTCCCCGAAGGCGAGAACCACGATGGATGCCCCGGTACGACCGCGTGGGCGAGCGCCACCAAGGCGCGGCTCTGCGCGGCGTTGAACGTGGGGCGCGGAAAGCCGCGCAGCTCGGGATCCGGGCGGATGGCCGACGCGAGGAGCGCGGCGCGCGCCCGCGCGGCGAGCCCGAGATCCGGAGGCTGCACGAAGCTCCGCGCGACCGCGTCGCCGATGCGCCGGGCGTGGGCGAGCGGGGCCTCGCCGGCGAGCGCGGGGCCGTGCGCGATCAGGCCGATGGCATCGCCCGACGCCCAGGGCTCGATGGTCAGGGACGGATCCGTGCGGCTCTGCGCGCGCTCGGCGGCGATCAGCGCAAAGACGGCGCCGAGCCCCGCGTCGGCGTCGACCTCGGGCACGGTGCCGCACGGCGAGGCGAGGAGCACCCACAGATCCGACTGGCCCCGCTCGACGCGGATGCGCGGCTCGACCACGGGATCGCGCCACGCCGCGAGCGCGCGCTCCAGCTCCGTGCGCATGGTGGCGCTCATCCCGCTGTTGGGCGCTGCGGGCGCGGTCGTGGGGATGGCGTTGGGCGTCGCGGGCGCAACGTTGGGTGACGCGGGCGTCGCGGTCGCAACGTTGGGTGACGCGGGCGTCGCGGGCGCAACGTTGGGCGACGCGGGTGGGCGTGTGCCGTCGGGTGCCACGGGGGTGGAGTCGCGTCCGCCGTTGAAGCCGACGGCGACGAACATGGTCGGCTCCGTCTTCGGCGGGGGCGCGCCGTTGGTTGCTCCGGGCGCCCATCGCGCGGTTCGCGCGTAGAGCTCCCACCAGGCTGCCCGCTCGGCGGCTTCGCGCGGATCGCCTGCGCGCCGCGCGAACACCAGGCCCGAGCCATCGCCGGGGTCGGCCTCTGCGAGCTCCGCCAACACCTCTTGCCGCACCAGCGCGAGGGTCGTCGCGATGCGCGCCGGCGGGTTCGCGCCCAGATCGCGAACGTCGACCGCCACGGTGAGGCACCCACCCTGCGCATGGGCGGTCGCCGTGATCGCGTGCACCACGGCGCCGCCTTCGCTCGCCTGCGCCTCGAGGCGCGCGGCCAAGGTGCCGCGCGGGTCCGCCAAGTGGGCCGCGACGGCCACGGGGCGGATGGCGTCCGGCGTGCGAAACGCCAAGGTCGCGCGCGCCTCCGCGCCGCTCCGGCCCCCCAAACCGCGCGACGTGCCCTCCGCGAGCATCTCGCTGCGCGCATCGTAAACCACCGGCGCAGGCGAGGTCGTCGCCCACGCGGCGTCCCACCCAAACGCCGGCAACCGCGCCGCCCGCGGCCATGCGCGGGTCGCGTTGACAGCCAAGGTCACGTCGTTCACCGCGCGCGCGAGTCCTGTCGCCGACAGCGCCACCCGCCCGAGGCCGTGCGCCGCGCGCCTCCAACCTTCCACCTCGGCGAGGCTCGGCTCCGATGGCGCGGGTACGGCGCCGAAGGGCTCACCGCGGCACTTCGCCAGCTCGATCAGCGCCGGATCGTGCAGCGGTTTGTTCGCCAGCGCCGCGAGCTTGCGCAGCACCGCGGGCATCTCCTGCGCCGACACGGGCGCGAGCAGCGCGCTTTGAATCGCGGCCACCGATTCCGACGGGCGCTCCAGAAGGCCGCGCACCCGGTATCCCTCCCAGCTCGGTGTCACGACGGCACCCGGCCAGCGCGCGGCCAGCCGTGTTTGCGTCAACGCGGCGAGCGCCACCGCCACCTGCGCTCCGCGTTCCGGTGCAAGGCCATACGTCCACACCGCGAGCCCGAGCGCGGCCTCCGGATCGCCCTCGCGGACGATGGCCGCCACCGGCGGACGATCCCCCGCAACCCGCCCGCCGGCGGGGACGACGGAATGGGAGGGGGCCGCACCGCCGCATCCTGCGGTCGGGGCAAGGCAACCAAGACCACCAAGACAGAGGAGCCAAGATGCAAACCTACGAAGAAATCCCTGCACAGCCGAAGCGTTACCACCGTTTCCACCCACGGCGCACGCCGCATTCTTCTTCTTCTTCCGGGCCTGCCGGGCCGTCCTCTTCTTCTGGTTCTTCTGGAGCATCTTCTTCCGGAGCATCCGCCGCGGAGGTTCCGGCGCCGGCCGGAGGACTTTCTCCCCCGTCCGTTAGGTGATATCATTGATATCATGAAACAGCTCATCGTACGAAACGTCGAAGATGCCGTGGTAGACGCGTTGAAACAGCGGGCCGCCAAGCACGGTCGCTCCGCCGAGGCCGAGCATCGCGAGATCCTCAAGCAGGCCCTCCTCGCGCGGCGCACGCCCAGCCTCAAACGGCATCTTCTTTCCATGCCCAACCACGGAGACGACTCCGACTTCGACGTGCCGCGATCGCCCGCGCGACGAGTCGAGCTATGAGCTTCCTTCTCGACACCAACGTCGTCTCGGAGCTTCGAAAAGGAAAGCGCGCGAACGCGGCGGTCCTTCGTTGGATGGCCCAGGTGGCGGATGACGAAATTCATCTCTCCGTGCTGGTCGTCGCCGAGCTTCGTCAGGGCATCGAGCGCTTGCGCCGGCGCGATCCCGCCGGCGCCGAGCCGCTCGAGCGCTGGCTCTCGATCCTTCTGCGGGTGCATGGCGACCGCATTTTCGGGGTCGATCTACCGATCGCCGATCTCTGGGGCCGCCTGAATGTCCCCCATCCGCTCCCGGCCGTGGACGGTCTTTTGGCGGCGACCGCCCTCGTTCACGACCTCACGGTGGTCACGCGCAATGTGCAGGATGTCGCTCGGACAGGAGCTCGGGTGCTGGACCCGTTCGCCGCGTAACCGACCGTAACATTTCCATGGAGTGTTACGGTGGTTGTTACGCGTAACACGACGTTTAGAAAGCGTGACACTGGTCCTGGGGGACCTTGATCCTGCGAGAAAATCCCAGGTCGAGCTTGTTGGTACACCCTTCGCATTATAACGGCCGACCGGTCGCACTCGCGCACCGGATGAGGAGGGCCGACCAGAGATGCTGCGAGGGATAGATGCTTACCGAGATGCCCATGGCACCACGCCGGAACGCGCTCGGATTCGAATAGCTTGCGACAGGGAACTGGTCGACGCGATGCTTCGCAACGACGCTCGCGCATGGCGCGAATTTCAGACCCGATACGACCGTCTCATTCACCGGTGCATCACCAAAGTCACCCGGCGTTTCCCATCGATGGTGTCGGGCGACGACGTGCTCGAGATTCAAGCGCAACTCTTCTTGTCGTTGCTCTCCAACGGGATGCACAAGCTCCGCACGTTCGATCCGGAGCGGGGCAATCGCTTTTCGAGCTGGCTCGGTCTATTGGCCATCCACTGCGCCTACGACCACCTGCGAACCTTGCGGCGCGAGCCGAGCAAGACAACGCTGTCGGAGGCCAACGAGCTCGCCTGTCAGCTCCCCGATCCGTTCGACTGTGTGGCCGAGCGGCAGCGGGCTTCGATCGCGGCGGCCATGCTCGATAGCTTCAGCGAGAAGGATCGCGCGTTCGCTTACTTGTACTTTGACGAAGAGCTGGAGCCGAACGAAATCGCGGCCCGCATGAACATCAGCGTCAAAACGGTGTACTCGAAGAAGCACAAGATTCAATCACGGCTGGAGTCGGCCCTCACCACCGACGCGGTGGTCAACGCGGCCTGAGATCGCGGCGTCTCGATGTCGCCGTGGTACGGAGCATTCTCGACTGCCGTCGGTGATGAGCTATCGCAGGGGCGCTCACGGGGAGCGAACGATGTCGTCGGGGGAGCGGGGGGCGATGTGGAAGCTGAAAAACCACGTGACGATGCCGGTCAGCGATTGGAGCTTGGTGCCCGCGGGGATGCTGCCCGCCGGGACGTCGAACAGCTCGTTGCTCAGGGTTGGTACGTCGCGGCCGCCCGGAATGAGCTTCGCGGTGACCCGGCCCGAGTTGCTGGTGTCGTTCGAGGGCGGAGTGGCCAGCGTGACGTCGCGGACGGTGACCAACATGTCGAGCCACCTCCGGCCCTTGGTGTAGTCGTTCAGATCGTTGACGTCGATTTCGACCGGGGCGGCGAGGGTGGCTTCGTAGCGGAAGGTTGCCGTGGGGCGATCCAGTTGGGGAAGCACCCCCGGCGGGGTGAAGACCGCGCCGCCGATTTTTGCGAGCTCCACGTAGGGACCGCGCAGATCGAGCACGTCGCCCGGCGCGATGCGCAGGTTCGAAGGGACGAACGCCGGCTTGTACAAGCTGATGCCCGAGTAGGGTGCCGCGCTTCCCGGGTCTTGCACGTAAATGGTGCCCGCGCTGCTGCCGTTCTTCGTCTCGTCGAAGGTGTCGATCGCCAAGACCTGCGCGCCCGAAATGTAGACCTTGGCGCCTGCCCTCCTGGCCGCGGGATCGCCCACGTCGCGAATGCGCTCGCCGTCTCCGAGCACGGTGGGGGTCGTGGTGGTCTTTGCGTCGCCCTCCTCGGACGAGCAAGCTGCGGCGAGGACGCCGAGCACGAACGGTAGAAGCCGCGCCGCGGAGGTCTTCGAGGTGCGTTGCGGCGGCTGCACCGTGTTCGCGCGAAGATGCACGCGAAGACGTTACATCATCCCATGCGCCGGCGCGAAGGCGAGGGGAGCTCAGCGCTCTTCGCCCGAACGAAGGCGGCGACCTCGCGCATGGGAACGCGGGCGGGGCAGCGGAGCTCCAGCTCCGCGAGCCGCTCGTCGGAGACCGCGGCGAACGAGCGCGCGGCCGCGTCGAAGTCGGGCATGCTGCGCGAGGACGCGAGCATGAGATCCATCGGCCCGTCGTAGACGCCCGAGGAGCGGCCGGCGCGAAGCCCTTCGCCGAGATCGCAGAGGCCGCAGGCGATGCACCCGCTCAATGTCGGCAGCGCGCGCCTCTCGTGGGGTGTGAGCGGCGGAAGGCGATCGGGCGCGTAGCTCCGCTCGAAATCACCCAGACCGCGTCGCGCGCCCAAGAGCGGCGCGAGGAGCGACTTGAGGAGGCATAGGCCGAGCAGGAGAAATGCGTGTAGGCGCTCCAAGCCACCCGAATGTGCTCGCCCTTGGCGCTTCGCGCAAGCCGTACTACTCCATGAAAGGTGATGCCCCCGCCTCCCTTCCTCGCCCAGGTCGCCTACCTCTTCACGTTGGCGACCTCGTTCGGTGGTCTCAACGGGTGCGGAGGCAGCAGCAACGCCGCCGATCGAGGCTTCAACGCACCCGCGAACGCGCAGGCCGAGGACTCACCCGGCGACTACGCGTTCATCAACGGCCCGGCCGGGAGCCGCCCTGGCACCCAGCCCGATCAAGTGGGGCTCGCGAGCTGGTACGGCCCCCGCTTCGTCGGCAAGAAGACGGCGAGCGGAGAGCGCTACGATCCGCGCGCCATGACCGCGGCCCACCGCAAGCTCCCCTTCGGCACGTGGGTCGAGGTGCGACGCATCGACACCGGGTCGAGCGTGCGGGTGCGCATCACCGATCGCGGACCCTTCGACAGCTCGAAAAAGATCATCGACCTGTCGCGCGCCGCCGCCGAGAAAATCGGCCTCGTGCAAATCGGCACGACGCGCGTCGAGCTGCGCGTCGTGCGCGGACCGGAGTGACCGCGGCGCGCATGGTGCGGAGTGACCGCGGCGCGCATGGTGCGGAGTGACCGCGGCGCGCATGGCGCGGAGTGACCGCGGCGCGCATGGTGCGGAGTGACCGCGGCGCGCATGGTGCGGAGTGACCGCGGCGCGCGAAAAAGCTACGTGCCCTCAATCAACTTCAACGACGTCGTAAAGCGCTTTGCGTACTCCGCATAGTGCTTCCCAGACTCCACGATCCACGCGAGATCCGTCTCCGTCACGGCGCGGATCACCTTACCGGGGCGGCCCAGCACGAACGAGCGCGGAGGGATCACGGTGGCCGGCGTGATCAAGGTGCCCGCGCCGATGAAGCACTCATCGCCGATGGTGGCGTTGTCGAGCACGATGCTGCCCATCCCGACCAGGCACCGATCGCCGATGGTGCAGCCGTGCAGCAAGGCCAGATGACCGATGGTCACGTCTTCGCCTACGGTCGTGTCGGTGAGCCCACCCGTGACGTGGATGACGGCGTTGTCCTGCACGTTGGTGCGGGCCCCGATGCGGATGACGCCCACGTCACCGCGCAGCACCGCGCCAAACCAGACGCTCGCCGCTTCGGCGAGATGCACCTTGCCGATGACCGTTGCTTGAGGGGCCACGTAAACGCCTGGCCCGAGGATGGGGCGCTCGCCGTCGTATTCGTAAAGGGGCATCGATTTCGTCCTGCTTCAGTTTTGTACGACCGAATCACTCGCGCACGATGTCGCATCGTACGAAGTAGCAAGGTGATGGCGCCGAAAGAAAAGCGCCGCGCCGGAGGAGGACCGCCGGTCCGAGTCCGGGAGCCCTGCGAGGATTTTTCTCGCGCGCTCACCCGCATCGTAAGGAGGGACGATGCGGGTGGGCGCGATTATTTTTCGAGCAGCAGCGGGAGCGATCGCACCGCCCGCCCGGCCGCGAAGACCGTCGGCGAAGGCGTCGCGGGGGCCAAAGGAGCCGGACGCGGCAACGCACTCAGCGCGGAAAGCTCGGAAAGCGCGCTCTCCGTCGGGCGTCCCAAGAGCGAATGTTTGTTCGCGCGCAGAATGTCGACGGGGACCATCTGCCCGATCCACGCCGGCGATCCGCCTTCGAGGTGCACGATCTCGTTGCGCTCGGTACGCCCTTGGAGCATCACCGTCCCCGCCGCGCGCCCTATCGACCCCGCGAGCGCGCCGTGCGCCGCGTGACCGCCATGCGCGCCATGCGCCGCATCCGCCGCCTGCGTCTTGCTCTCGCCCTCCACCAGGACATGCGCACGCGTCCCGGCGAGGCGCTCCAAGTGCGCGCGCCCCTGAGCTTCCACCACCTCGAAGAGCCGCGCCAGACGCTCCTTTTTCACGCCTTCCGGGACGTCGTCGGCCAGCTTCAACGCGGGGGTGTGCGGCCGCGGTGAAAACTTGAAGGCAAACGCCTGAACGAAGCCCGCCTCGCGCACCAACTCGAGCGTGGCCTCGAAGTCTTCGTCCGTCTCGCCCGGGAAGCCCACGATGATGTCCGTCGAGAGGGTCATGTCGGGCCGCGCGCGCCGGAGGCGTTCCGCGCGTTCGATGTATTCTGCACGCTTGTAGCGCCGGATCATGCGCTTCAACATGCGATCGCTTCCCGACTGCACCGGCAGGTGCACGTGGTGGGCGAGCACATCGAGCTCGGCGTGCGCCCGCGCCAAGGATGGCGTGGCGTGCCGCGGGTGGGGGCTGGTGTAGCGCAGGCGCGCCAAGCGCGGGACCTCCGCGGCAATTTTGCGCAGAAGCGCGGGAAATTGCGACTCGTCGGGATCGTCGCTCTCGGGCGGCGGCAGCTCGGCATCGCGGAAGCTGTCGACGGTCTGACCGAGAAGCACCACCTCCCGCGTGCCCGACTCGACCAAGCGCCCGATCTCCTCGACGATCTCCCGCGCCGGGCGATAGCGCTCGGGGCCGCGCGTATAGGGCACGATGCAGAAGGAGCAGCGCTCGTCGCACCCTTTCATGGTGGTCACGAAGGCGCTCACCGGCGCGGCAGCACCCCGTACCTGGGGCCGGGCCTCCAAAAATTGCGGCGAATCCACGTCGAAGACGGTGCGCGCCAGGGGGGGCGAGCCGGCCATTTGCCCTTCGACCAGCGCCGGGAGCTCGTGCAAATTGTCCGGCCCGATGACCAAATCGAGGTGCCGGATGCGCGAAAGCAGCCGCTCGCCCTCTTGCTGGGCGACGCAGCCGGCCACGCAAAGGACCACATGGGGCCTCTCGAGCTTGAGGGGCAAAAGTTTGCCTACCTCGCTGCGGACCTTCTGTTCGGCCTTGTCCCGAACGCTGCAAGTGTTGAAAATGACCAGGTCCGCCTCTTCGACCGCGCCGGGCTTCCAGCCGAATGCCTGAAGGGCCTCCTCCATTCGCTCCGAGTCGTGGACGTTCATCTGGCAGCCGAACGTCTTGAGGCAATAGCGACGAGCCATCATTTGAAAGCCACTGCGTTTAGCATACTCTTCGAATGGATATGGGAGAGCCGCAACATTTTGACACTTTGGTCGACATCTACCAACGCAGCATCGGAAAGTTCGCGGATCGCGAACTCTTCGGAACCAAGAAAGACGGGGCTTGGCACTGGACCACGTACCGTGAGTTCGGGCGCCAGGTCGAAGGTCTCCGGGGCGGCCTCGCAGGCCTCGGTCTCAAACGCGGCGATGCGATAGCCATCATTGCCGACAACCGCGTCGAGTGGGCCGTGACCGCGTATGCGGCGTTCGGTCTGGGTGTGGCGCTCGTTCCCATGTACGAAGCCCAGCTCGAGAAGGACTGGGAGTTCATCATCAAAGATTGCGCGGCCAAGGCGCTGGTCGTCTCCAAGAGAGACATTTTGGATCGCACGAAGAAGTTCTTGGAGCTCATTCCCTCGCTCGAGCACATCATCGTGCTGGACGGCGCGAGCGACGGGCACACCATTCACGCCTACGACGCGCTGGTTCGGGCGGGGGAGAAGAGCCCCGCGCCCATCACGCGGGCCGAGAAGAAGGACACCGCCTGTATCATCTACACCAGCGGAACCACCGGCGTGCCCAAGGGCGTGATCTTGAGCCACAACAACATCGCCTCCAACGTGACCGCGATGAACGTGTGCTTTCCGATGTTCCCCGAGGATCGTTCGCTCTCGTTCTTGCCGTGGGCGCACTCGTTCGGGCAGACCGTGGAGCTCCACGCCTTGTTCTCGCAAGGTGGTTCGATGGGCCTGGCGGAGTCGGTCCCCAAGATCCTCGAGAACCTGTCGGAGGTGCGCCCCACCTTGCTCTTCAGCGTTCCGCGCATCTTCAACCGCCTCTACATGGCGGTGCAAAAGCAAATCTCCGAGAAGCCCGGCGTCGTGCAGGCGATGGTGAAGGCAGCGCTCCGCGCGGCCGCCAAGCAGCGCGACGGGCAGAAGCTCACGTTGGGCGAGGGCCTGGTGCTCGGCCTGGCCAACAAGCTGGTGTTCTCCAAGGTGCGCGCGCGCTTCGGCGGACGGCTGAAATATGCGTTCTCGGGCGGCGCGGCCATCTCGCGCGAGGTGGCGGAGTTCATCGATGGCATCGGGGTCATGGTGTACGAGGGCTACGGCCTCACCGAGACGAGCCCCATCGCCACCGGCAACAGCCCCACCCGCGGACGCCGCATCGGCTCCGTGGGCAAGGTGATCCCGGATTGCCGCATCGTGATCGATACGTCGTCGACCGGGGGCAAGAAGACCGAGGGCGGGCGCGATGAAGGGGAGCTCGTGGTTTACGGCCCCAACGTCATGCAGGGCTACCACAATCGCCCCGAGGAGAACGCCGCGGTCTTCACCTCCGACGGTGGCTTCCGCACCGGCGACATGGGCTACATCGATCCCGATGGGTTCGTCTTCATCACCGGCCGGATCAAGGAGCAGTACAAGCTCGAGAACGGCAAGTACGTGGTGCCCACCCCGCTGGAGGAGGAGATCAAGCTCTCCCCCTATGTGACCAATGTGATGGTGTACGGCGACAACCGCCCGCACAATGTCGCGCTGGTGGTGGCCAACCTCGACGCGGTCAAGGCGTGGGCGGAGAAGGAGGGGCACGCGCTTCCTGGAGGTGGCGGCCAGGCGCTGCTCGAGGACGCGAAGGTTCGGGAGCTGCTCTCGAAGGAGATCGAGAAATACTCCGAAAAGTTCAAGGGTTTCGAGGCGGTGCAGGACTTTGCCGTCATCGACAGCGACTTCACCACCGAGAACGGCATGCTCACCCCGAGCCTCAAACTCAAACGCCGCAGCGTCCTCGAGAAGTACGGGCCGCTTTTGGACGCGCTCTACAAGAAGAGAGCGGAGGCCAAAAAGCAAGGCGCCCGCGCAGCAGTGTAGCCGCCCGCGCCGGGGTGTAGCAGGATGGGAGCCTAGACGATATGCAATCGCGGACGCGCACTTGGTGGATCGTTTTCGCCGCGTGGACAGCGGCCGGGCTCGTCTCGGCGGTCGAGACCTACTACTACTGCAACACCTTCAAGGGCTTCCCCGTCTCGCTCGCCACGTGCCTGATGGGCCGCATCCCCATCTGGTACGTGTGGGCGCTGGCGACGCCGCTCATCATGCGCCTCACGGAGCGCACCACGTGGCCGCCGCGCCCCAAGATGGTGCTGGCCCACCTGGGGCTCTTCTTCGTCGCGTCCCTGGGGTTCTCGCTAGTCTACGCCTTCGTCGACATGAGGACGGGCCTGGCGATGGGCGAGTACTCGTACAGCCAGCGCGTGCTCCGCATGTTGGTCGGCTGGATCCTGGAGTTCCTGTTCGACTACGGCATCGTGGTCTTCGCGAGCGCCACCATCGCGGCGCACCGGCGGCATCGCGAGAGCGAGCGCCGGGAGGCCGCGCTCACCACGGAGCTGGTGCGGGCGCAGCTCTCGGCGCTCAAGTCGCAGCTGCAGCCGCACTTCCTCTTCAACGCCCTCAACACGGCGGTGGCGTTCGTGCGGCAGGGCGACGTGAAGACGGCCGAGCGCACCTTGCTCCTGCTCAGCGAGATCCTGCGCGACGTGCTCCGCCAAGTCGACTCGGCCGACGTCACCCTCCGTGAAGAGGTGGCGATGTTGAAGCGCTACCTGGAGATTCAGGAGCTGCGCTTCGCCGATCGCTTGCGCGTGTCGTGGACCATCGAGCCCTCGGTGCTCGAGGCGCGCGTGCCGCTGCTGCTCTTGCAGCCGGTGGTCGAGAACGCGGTTCGCCATGGCATCGCGTGCCGGGCATCGGCCGGCGCGCTGGGCATCCACGCCGACCGCGAGGGCGATCGCTTGCACCTCACGGTGCGCGACGATGGGCCGGGACCGCCGGAGGGCTTCGTCTTGAAGGCTTGCTCGGGCCTGGGGCTGCGCAACATCCGCGAGAGGCTCGAGCAACAGTACGGGGGCGCTGCGGAGTTCCGGCTCGAGCGCATCGACGGCGGCGGCGCCCTGGCGCGCATCTCGCTGCCGTTCCGCACCGAGCTCGCCGCAAGCGGTATCCATGGCGGGTGAGCTGCGCGTCCTCATCGTGGACGACGAGCCGCCGGCCCGCGCGGGGCTGCGGCACCTGCTCGCCCCGCACGCCGACGTCGAAATCTGCGGCGAGTGCCGCAACGGCGCCGAGGCCATCGACGCCATCCGGCGCGATCCACCGGGGTTGGTGGTGCTCGACGTGCAGATGCCCGAGTACGATGGCTTCGAGGTGGTGCGCCAGGTGGGCGCGGCGCTCATGCCCCCGGTGCTCTTTCTGACGGCGTTCGATCAGTTTGCGCTGAAGGCGTTCGAGATCCACGCCGTCGACTACGTGCTCAAGCCGTGCAGCCAGGAGCGGTTCGACGACGCCCTCGCGCGCGCCCGCCAGCGGATCCGGCAAGGGGAGCTGGCCGCGCTCGGGCAAAGGCTCGCGCACCTGCTGCAGGATCTGGACACGGTGCCGAAGGCGGCGCTGGTGGCGGGGCTGCCCAGCGTCACCCCCGCCGCGCCCGCGGCCCCCGCGTCGCCGGTGGAGTCGCAGACGGGGTTCGCCGAGCGCCTGGCGATCCGGCTCGGCAATCGCTCCTCGATCATCGAGGTGCGCGACATCGATTGGATCGAGGCCGACGACTATTGCTGCAGCATCCACGTGGGCGCCGAGACGCACGTGATGCGCGAGAGCCTGCGCGCGCTCGAAGGTCGCCTCAACCCGTTGGAGTTCGTGCGCATCCATCGCTCGGCCATCGTGAACGTGCGGCGCATTCGCGAGGTGCACGGCACGGCGGGCGGGGAGGCGATGGTGGTGCTCCACACGGGCATTCAGATCCCCGTGAGCCGCCGCAAGCGCGCGGAGCTCGAACGGCGCATCGGGCGGCCGCGGTAAACCGCCGCGCGGGGCGCGGGATCCATCGGCGCTGCGGGCTCGCGGGGCGCCGGATCCAACACGCCGCGGGGGTGCAAAACGCCGGTTTTGGACGCGATGTTCCACCTACCGCCGTGGCGTCATGCCGGTCCCTGCACGGGGCTGGCCGCTGGCTGCAGTGACGGCGCGCCCGTGGGAGAGGGCGCGTAGAGTGCACTCCATGGCCAGCTATCCGAATCGGCACAAGGGTGGACGCCTCGTTTCTTGGCTCTTTCTTGCTTGGTTGGCGGCAACCGTGATGGCGGGCGGCGTTCTGGCCTCCGTCACCTATGTGGACGTGGCGGCGTTCTACTCGACCGGCCACGCCGTTTACATGCTCGGGAGCGGCGCCGCGCCGGCGGGATCCGAGGATGGGGCAAAAGACGAGGTGCGCGCGGCGGCTCGGGTGAAGATTCAGATCCGACCCTGGGCCTCGCAGCGGACCTTCGGCAAGCTCGCGGGCGCGGTGACCCTCGGCAGCGTCTCCGGCGTTCGCTGGCACCTGCGCGCGAGGATGCCGGGCAAGACGCGCAGCTGGCCGGCCAGCGAGCGCCAGGCGATGCTCTCGAACGACTGCGTCTGAGCTTTTTCGAAGCTACGGCTCCTCGTGCTTGAGGACTGCTTGCGCGGTGATGCGGCAGTCCTCCTCGATGGAGACGGTGTGGCAGCCCGTGTCGGAGGTGCAGGAGGATTGCAGCCCGAAGGTGGCGCTGGTGAGGGAAGGGGCCAGCGGCTTGGTGAGCTCCAGGCGCCCGATGGGATCCCCGCGTAGGCTCACGTCGCCGTCGGGATCGGCGAGGAGGGAGCCTTGTACCCAGGACGCGAGGGGTAGGTCGTCGATGGCGATGTCGCGCGCCAGGATCACCTCGATTTTCGCGGTGGCGCGGGCGCCGTTCCACTCGGTCGCGCCGATGGAGAGCTCATTGAGCGTCACCTTGCCGCCGGCCGGAAGCAGGAGCGCCTGAAAGCCGCCGGGGCCCACGGCATGAACGATCACCACGCGGCCCCGGCCCGGGAGCCGGTCGACCCGCATGCGATCGATGCCGCCGCGCCCGGGGGCGGGCTCCTCTTTGCCCTCGCGCGGAAAGAGCTCGGGCAAGACCAGCCAGCGGGGCGAGCTCGCCGGGTTGGTGATGCGCATGTCGAACACGTAGGTGGCGCGCGAGGCTCGCTCCACGTGCACGCCCACCGAATCGAGGCGGGAGGCGACCGCCTTGCACGACGTTCCGCCCGGGGATGCCTCGCCGGATGTGGTGACGGGGGTGCTCGGTGCTTTGCCCGTGCTCGCGCAGCCCGCGATCCCGCTCGCGCCCGCGCTCACGAAGAGCGCGGCGGCGAGGGCGGCGAACGGCGACGGCGCGGCGAGAGGACGGACGCGGGGACCTGTTTGGAAAAGAGGAGAAAACTGCACGCCCACAGCGTACATGCACCGTGCACGCGATACGAGTTTGACTCCTGCAGGGGTACGTTTACGTTTCTCTCACCCATGAGTACATCCCTCGTTGCTGCGGTGGTGCAGCTCTCCAGTCAGGCGGACGTGCCGAGCAACCTCGAGCGGGCGGAGAAGCTCATCGAGGGGGCCGTCGCGGCCGGTGCCAAGCTGGTCGCGCTGCCCGAAAACTTCGCCCACATGGGGGATCAGGAGCAAAAGCGCGCCATCGCCGAGCCGGTGGAAGAAGGCGGCAAACCCGGCGCGGGACCCATCGTGCGCTTCGTGCGCGACACGGCCAAGCGCTTCGGCATTCATCTGGTGGCGGGGGGCTTCCCCGAAAAGAGCCCCGATCCCAAGCGCCCCTACAACACATCGCTGCTCGCAGGGCCCGATGGCGCCATCGTGGCGGCGTACCGCAAGATCCACCTCTTCGACGTGAGCCTCCCCGACGGCACGAGCCTCTACGAGAGCGCCGCCACCTTGCCGGGCGACGAGCGGGTGACCGCGTCGATCGGCTCCACCGTGCTGGGGATGACCATCTGCTACGACGTTCGCTTCCCCGAGCTTTACCGCACCCTCGTCCGCCGCGGCGCGCGCATCATCACGGTGCCCGCGGCCTTCACGGTGCCCACCGGCAAGGATCACTGGCACGTCCTGCTGCGCGCGCGCGCCATCGAAGACCAGGTGTTCGTGCTCGCGCCCGCGCAGACCGGCAAGCACCCGCAAGGCCGGCAAACGTACGGCAAGAGCTTGATCGTCGACCCTTGGGGCGACGTGCTCGCGCAAGCCGGTGAAGGCGAGGGGTTCGCGGTGGCGCGGCTCGACTTGGCCTACCAGGACAAGGTGCGCAGCGCGCTGCCGAGCCTCGAGCACGTGCGGCTTTTGTGAGCGCGAGCGCGTGATCCCGTGATGCGCATCCCCCTCATCGATCTGCGCGCCCAGCACGCGGCCATCGAAGACGAAATCATGGACGCGGTTCGCCAGGTGGTGGCGGACCAAATCTTCATCTTGGGCGACCGGGTTGCGGAGCTCGAGCGCCGGCTCGCCGAGCGCGTGGGCGCGCGCCATGCCGTGGGGGTTGCATCGTGCACCGATGCGCTGCGGCTCGCGCTGGTGGCGCTGGGGGTGGGGCCCGGCGACGCCGTGATCACCACGCCCTTTACGTTCGTGGCCAGCACCGAGGCCATCGTACGGGTCGGGGCGACGCCAGTCTTCGTCGATGTCGACGTGGACGGTGTGCACCTCTCGCCCGAGCGCGTCGCCGAGTGCATCCGTCGGTGGCGCGGTCCCGAGCGGCTGCGCGCGATCCTGGTGGTCCACCTCTTTGGCGCGTGCGCCGATGCGCGCGCCCTGGCGGAGATCGCCGCGGCGCACGATTTGGTTCTCGTGGAGGACGCGGCGCAGGCCCTCGGCACGGTGCGCGAGGGGGTGGCGGCGGGGGCGCGGGGAATCGCAGGGGCGTTCAGCTTCTTTCCGAGCAAGACCTTGGGGGCGTGGGGCGATGGCGGCGCGCTCGTCACGTCGGACGACGCGGTGGCCGCGCGCGTTCGCCGCCTGCGGCAACATGGCTTCGAGCGCGGGCGCGTCGTTGAAATCGGCGAAAATAGCCGCCTGGATGCGCTCCACGCCGCCGTGCTGCAGGTGAAGCTCCGGCACCTGGACGCCTGGATCGCGGCGCGCAAAGAGGCGGCTCGCCGCTACGGGGAGCTCTTGCACGGCGTGGACGGTGTTTCGCGCATCGACGCGCTGGAGGACGGGACCCACAACCCGTTCGCGGTGCGCGTCCGCGATCGCGACCGCGTGCTCGCCGCGCTCCGTGCGCAGGGCATCGATGCGCGCGCGTACTACGACCGACCCATCCCCGACGAGCCGGTGTTCCAATCGGCGGCGCACCATCGCGGCGCCATCCCCGAGGCGGAGAAGCGCTCGCGCGACGTGCTCGCGTTGCCCTTGTGCCCCAACATCCGCCCCGAAACGCAGCAGGAAGTGGCGGACGCCCTTCGCGACGCGCTTTCGACGCGATAGCCGTCCGCTGCGCTTCGCGCTTTCCCGACGGAGGCGCTCGGCGCTTTCCCGACGGAGGCGCTACGCGCTCGTGCCGGACGCAGGTGTCCTTCGCGCCGTGCTTGGCGCGCGATGGCCGGCGCGTTGCGGACGGGCGCGCGCAGCCTACAGGTGCTGCCGCGCGATGTCCGCCCAGGTCCCCTGCGGCTCCAGCTCGAGGTAACGCTTCCAGTGCACGCGGGCGCGGGCGCGATCGCCCAGCTGCTCGAGGGCCATCGCCAGGTTGAAGTGCGCGTCGCTGAAGCGCGTGTCGCGCAGGAGCGCCTTTTCGAAGGAGGCGACGGCGTTGTCGGCCTGGCCTCGTTCGAGCATCACGTAGCCCAGGTTGTAGTGGGCCTCGGGCTGCGAAGGATCGATGGACAAGGCTTGGTGGTAGAGCGCCTCGGCGCCGTGATCGTCGCCGCGGCGGAAGCGGATGTTGCCCAGGTTCGTGTAGGCGATGGAGAGCTCCGGATCGAGCTCGATGGCGCGGCGGTAGAGCGACTCCGCCTCGTCGAAGGTGCTCGGCTCTTCGTCGAGGGTGCTCGCCTTCACATAGAGATCGTAGGCGGTGCGGGCGCGGGTGGCGGCCGACTCGGGGCGAAGGACGCGCACCACGTCGTCGCGCAGGCCGCCGACTTGGAAGTCGAGCACCATTTGCCCGGTGACGGGCTCGAAGGCGCCCTCCTGGGCGCGCACCACCACCTTGCGGCCATCGCTCACGATGCGCAGCTCTTGCAGCGGGCGCGTCACCTTGGGGAGCGTCTGCTTCAGCGCGTCGATGGCGCGGGCCATCTCGCGCGGGCTCACCTCCTTCGACAGAAGGAGCGTGGCGCGCAAGGCGATCAGGTCCTGGAACGTGTAGGCCCGGCGGCCGCGGCGCGAGCCGGTGGGGGAGACGATCTGCGCGCGATCGAGGCTGCGCAGCTTTCCCTCGCTCAAGTTGAGCAGGCGCGCCACCTCCTTGGCCGAGAACACGTCGGTCACCGGCTCGACGGGGGAGGCGCCGGCCTCGGCTCGCCGCCACTGCTCGCTGGGCTCGCGGTCGCGCTTGGCCGCGCCCGACCCGGTCGCGTGATGGGCGTTGTTGGCGTTGGCCGCGCTGCCGGCGCGGATGGGGGAGAGCACCGGCTGGATCCGACCACCCCCCGCGCCGAACTCGACGCGGATCACATTGGCGAAGACGCTGCGCTTTCGCTTCTTGCGCTTTTCGCGATCGCGGGTGGTCTCGTTGGTCGAATCGGTCATGGCGAGCGGGGAGAGGAACGCGAGGAGACCGCGTCGCCGCGCATCCTGCCTCGACGACGCTCTTCGATCAACGGTGCCTGGATGTCCACGTCAATCACCAGGCCCCGCTCATCCGCCGCCATTCGGAGCTCGCACGAGGCACGACCGAGCGGTGCGGTCGCCCGAATCGAGGCTTCCCGCTTGGCGATCCGCAGCACGCGCACCCGCACGTGGGGGTCCCGCGCGGCCACCTCGGCGAAAAGCTGGCGCTCCTCCTCCGTGTCGAAGGGGACAGCGACGATGAAGCTCGTGGAACCATACCAGACGCTGCCGCTCTCCTCTACGGTGATCGCGCCCTCGCTGATCACGTCGGCGGAGGCCAGCAAATCACGAAGGCGGGCGTCGGAAGCTCGAACAAAGGAAGTCTGCCGCGTCCGGAGAAGCCGCTCTCCGCGCGTCTTGGCCAGTGAAGGCCCGGGTCTCGCTGTCACGATGCGGATCGTGCCGCGCCGCGGCCCGCACGAGCAACTCTTTGACGTAACTCAACGCTGGCGGGTGTTCGCCCCGGCCGCCGCAGGTGGCGGTGGATGCCCAGGTGGACGCCGGGGCGGACCGCTAGCGGACGGCGGACATCTGTTGCTCGACCGCGGCATGGTCGAGCGGGACGATGATCGATTCCACGTTGAGGCCCGACGGCGTCGATTCGATCCATGTTGCGTTCGCGTAGGCGCCTCCAGCCGAGCGCGGAGCCTCCCCCACGCTTCCAACGTTGATGACACGAACGCCCGAGATGGTTCGATCGAAGGGAACGTGGCTCATGCCGCAGACCACTACGTCGGCCGGATCGTCGCCGAGCAAGGCGTCGATTTCTTCGTCGCTCATGTCGTGCGAGAGGGACTCGGATGCATCCACCGGCGAGCCGTGGACGAGAAGGAGCTCGCCCCCATCCTCCAGCGGGATGCGGACGTGGGTGGGCAGGCGCTTGATGCGCTCCAGAATGAGATCGCCCAGCTCCGAGCGCGCGGCGCGCATGCGATCGATCATGCGCCGCTCGTGATCGTTGGACGGGCGGAGGTCTTTGGGATCGAGGGTGGCGATGGCGCGGTCGGTGACCCCCTGCACCAACGTGGCCCCCGCGCTCGAGAGGCGGCGCCACGTTTCGAGCGGCGCGGGGCCCGGGAAGACGATGTCGCCCGCGACGAGCAACTTGTGGAAAGCGCGACGTTCGGCCGTCGCCAGCACGGCGGCGAGTGCGTCGACATGACCCTGGATGTCAGAGATGCAGAGAAGAATCATCGAACTCTCGTCAATCTTAGTCGGGGCGACATCGATTCGCGACTCCCCCCGAACGATTGTTGTAACGTCAACGCCGCGCCCGCATGGCCTGCGCACCTTGACGCGAGCCGCATGGCGCGGCGAAAACGCCGGTTTCTTTGGGTGGAGCGTAGGTGAGGCGAGCGCTCTCCGACCTACGCAGGCCGCGCTGCGCACATCGAAAAATTCCTCCGTGAAGGTGATCCTAGGTGCGACCCTGAGCACCGCGGCGCGAAAGGTCGGCTGCCTCGAGCGGATCTCCGTCCAACGCTTCACGCAAGGTGCGGATGAGCGAGACCACGGCTGTCTTGCGCGCCTCGGGCGTCGCTCCTTCTTCGATGCGGCGCACCAACGCGGTGCCCACCACGATACCGTCCGCGTGAGCTGCTGCCGCCCTGGCTTTCTCGGCCGAATCGATGCCGAAACCGACCACCGCGGGCAGCCCGATTCGCTCGCGCAACGAGGCCGCGGCGCGGCTGGCGTCATCGAGCGGCGCGGCGGCCGATCCGGTCACCCCGGTCACCGACACGTAATAGATGAAGCCCGCCGGGTAGACCTTGCTCCCGTCGCGGGCTTGCGCCACGCGCTCCTCGGAGCTGGTGGGCGTGAGCAGCGGCACCACCGCGATGTTCTTCTCCTTGGCGCGCTCGCGCAGCGCGCGGCCTTCACCCAGCGGCAAGTCGACCACGAGCAGCGCATCCACGCCCGCATCGGCCGCGTCGTCCACCGCGCGCTCCTCACCGCGGACGAAGAGCGGGTTGTAGTAGCCGAAGAGCACCAACGGCGCGTTGGTCTTGGCCCGGATGGCCTTCGCCGCGCGCAGGGTAGCTCCAAGACCGGAGCCCGCCGCGATGGCCCGCTGGCTCGCGCGCGCGATGGCCGGACCATCGGCCGTGGGATCGCTGAAGGGAACCCCCAGCTCCAGCACATCGGCGCCGGCGGCCACGCAGGCCAGCGCGAGATCGACCGACTCCTCCACGCTGGGATCCCCCACGCAGAGGTACGCCACGAGGGTCTTCTTCCCGGCGAGGTTCCGCTCTTGGAACGTGCGCTCGAGCCGCATCTCAGACTGCGCCATGGCCGGCCTCCTCCGATCGAAGCAACGTTTCGAGATCTTTGTCGCCCCGCCCCGAGAAACAGAGGACCAAGGTGACGGCGCGCCCCCGTTCGCGCGCGAGCTCCTCGGCGATGGCGCCCAGCTTGGAGATGGGGTGCGCCGTCTCGAGCGCCGGCAAGATGCCCTCGGTCCGGGCCACCAGCTTGGTCGCGGCCAGCGCCTCTGTGTCGGTGGCGTGGCGGTAGCGCGCGCGCCCCGTGTCTTTGAGCCACGCGTGCTCGGGTCCCACGCCGGGGTAATCGAGCCCGGCGCTGATCGAGTGCGCGATCTGGATCTGCCCCTCGTCGTCGCAGAGCAGGTAGCTCTTCGATCCGTGAAGCACGCCCACGCGCCCTGCCGTCAAGGTGGCCGCGTGCTGCCCCGACTCCACCCCGTGCCCCGCGGCCTCCACGCCGTAGAGCGCGACGCTCTCGTCCTTCACGAAGCCTCGGAACATGCCGATGGCGTTGGAGCCGCCGCCCACGCACGCGACCGCGGCGTCGGGGAGCGCGCCGGTGGCCTTCAGGATCTGCGCGCGCGCCTCGTCGCCGATCACGCTCTGAAGATGCGCGACCAGCTCGGGGTACGGGTGCGGCCCCGCGGCGCTGCCGATGCAATAGTACGTGGTGCGCACGTTGGTGACCCAGTCGCGCAGCGCCTCGTTCATCGCGTCCTTGAGGGTGCGCGAGCCGTCCTCCACCGGGATCACCCGCGCGCCGAGCAGGCGCATGCGACCTACGTTGGGGGCCTGCCGCGCGATGTCCTCCGCGCCCATGTAGACATCACAGGGCACGTCGAACAGCGCGCACGCGGTGGCCGTGGCCACACCGTGTTGCCCGGCGCCCGTTTCGGCGATGACTCGCGCCTTGCCCATTCGCTTGGCGAGGAGCACCTGACCGAGCGCATTGTTGATCTTGTGCGCGCCCGTGTGGCAGAGGTCCTCGCGCTTTAAAAAAAGCCGCGCGAGGTTGCGGCCCCCGGGATCGATGCGCTCGCGAAGGCGGCGCGCTTCGGTGAGCGGGGTGGGGCGGCCAACATAGGTTTCGAGCAAGCTCCGCCATTCGTTCTGAAACGACTCTCCCCGCACGATCTGCGCGACGGCGCCCTCCAACTCGATGAGCGCGGGGATCAGTGTTTCGGAAACGAACCGCCCGCCGAACGGGCCAAAGTAGCCTGCTTCTCCCATGCCCCGCATTCATCACGGGTTGGGAAGTCGGATCAAGGGGCGTCCACGAAAAAGCAACTGGGCCAATCGCAACCGCGAGGTTCGCGGCGCGCATCCTGACGAGCGCGGGGGCTTCGGCCGGTATGGGTCGCGGGGGAGCGATCGCGACTTTGTCGCGATACCGAAGGCGCGTTCCATCGTATCATCCGACAGCACTGCATGCCGACATGTCCCACCTGCCGCACGCAGTATCCGGAGGGGACCAGCACCTGCGCAAAGGACGGTGATGGGCTCCTGCCGGACGTGGCATTTGCTGGGCTCGATCGCGAGCTCGAGCCGGGGTTCATGGTGGGCGAGTACCGCATCGAGGGGAAAATCGGCGAGGGCGGCTTTGGCTCCGTGTACCGCGCGGTGCATCCGCTCATCGGCAAGACGGCGGCCATCAAGGTCCTGAGCCGGCAGTATTCGTCCAACCCGCAGGTGGTCTCGCGGTTCATCGCGGAGGCGCGCGCCGTCAACCAGATCCGCCATCGGAACATCATCGACATCTTCTCCTTTGGCGCCCTCGACGATGGCCGGCAGTACTTCGTGATGGAGCTCTTGGATGGGATGCCGCTCGATCGGTACTTGAAGGACGAAAAAGGCCGTCTCTCGCCGGAGGAGGCGATCCCCATCCTGCGCGGCGTGGCCCGCGCGCTCGACGCCGCGCACCTCACCGGCATTTTGCATCGCGATTTGAAGCCGGAGAACATCTTCCTCTCCTTCGACGAAGACGGGCGCCCGTTTCCCAAGTTGCTCGACTTCGGCATTGCCAAGTTGGTGGGCGCCGCCAAGAGCGGCGTCGATCTCAAGACGCGCACCGGCACGCCGATGGGAACTCCGTATTACATGTCCCCCGAGCAGTGCCGCGGCAAAGAGGTCGATCACCGCACCGACATCTATTCGTTCGGCGTGCTCACCCACGAGCTGCTCACGGGCGACGTTCCCTTCCAGGGCGCCGATGTGGTGGAGCTCCTCATGAAGCAAACCCGCGAGCCGCCGCCGCCCATGTCCTCCATGTGCGCAGCCGTGCCGGCGGCGCTCGATGCGCCCGTTCTGCAGATGCTGGCCAAGGAGCCGGAAGGGCGCCCCGCATCGGTGGGCGCGGCGCTCGATGCGTTGGCGGTGGCGGCGAGGGCCGCGGGGTTCGATGTGCCGGTAGCGCTCGCGAGCGGGCCCAATGCGCTTCGCACGACGCCGCGCGCGCCGGAGGATCGCGTCGCGACGCCGCGCGCATCGGACGAGCGTCTGGGCGCGACCACCGGCGCGGGGGCGCAAGATGATGCGCGCAATGTGGCGACTATCGGTCATGCGGCGACGATTGACGAGAGCCTGTCGACGTCGCAGCGCGAAGGCACGCGGTCCGCGCCGACCTTCTCTGGGGCGTCGGACGCGTCTGCGGCGTCGGCCGCGTTGGTCGCGTCTGGGGCGTCGGTCGCGGAGCTTTCGTCGTCGCCGTCGCAAACGTTTGGACCGGCGGCGTCCGATGTGCGTGCGGGCCGCGCGGGGCAGGGCCGGCGTTCGGCGTTGGTGGGGGTCGTGGGCTTTGGCGTCGTCGCGCTGGTGCTGATCGCGCTGGTGGCCACCGGTGTCCTCGGCGGCGCCGGGAAAAATGCCGCATCCGCGGTGCCCGCGCCGGTGAAGGTCGAGGTGACGGCGAAGGTCGCACCGGCGACGGCGTCACCTGCGAGCTCCGCCCCGGCTGCGCCAACGACGGCGGTCGAAACCAAAGACGTTTTGGTGACGATCGACACCACGCCCGCTCATGCCGCCATCTGGCGCGATGGCGTGAAGCTGGGGGAAGCGCCCGGCCCGATCGCGCTCGCGCGCTCGAGCAGCCCGACCAAGCTCCTCGTCACGTCCGACGGGTACAAGCCTTCGGTCGTCACCGTGGGCACCACCGAGAACGCGACCATCGCCGTGGCGCTGACGAAGATCGAGCGCCCGGCCGCGCGTCCGGCGGCCAAGGCGAAGACGTCGGCGGCGGCCGAGGTCCGCGGCGAGATCCCGTCCGACATCAACGAAAAATAGACCGGCGATCACGAGCGGGGGAGCAAGAGCGGAGGGGTATGAACATTCAACGACTCGGGGTGGCCTTGATCGCGGCGATGGCGAGCGTCTCGTCCTGCCGCACCCTCCCGGACACCGGCACATGTGGAAATGGAATCGTCGAAGTGGCGCTGGGCGAAGATTGCGATGGCGCCGCCACCTTGCCCGGCACCGTATGCAACGCGGCCTGCCATTTCTCGTGCGCGCCGAAGCCCGAGGGGGCCGCGGCGGATGCGTCCTCGGAGCCGGCCACCTTTGCATGCCCCGGCGGCTATTTTTGCGGGCTGGCCGATAACACCTGCCGCGCGCCCTCCGGCCAGTTCGTGGCGCTGGAGAGCACGATCCCCTCCGACGCCCACCGGGTCGAGGTGGCGGACGTCGATGACGATGGCTTCAAAGATTTGATCGCCACCTCGGCGGGCCTGACGCGCGTTCGATTTTCCAAGGTCGACGGGTTCAACGCCTTCGCCGATATCCCAAACGCCGGCGCGGCCGCTCCCCTGGTGACCCCGCTCACCCCGGACAGCGCGCGTCGCCCGGCGTATTTGCTCTTTCCGACCGGGCAGATTGCCATCTGGAAGGGCTTGCGCGACCGCAACCTGGAGGCCATTCCTTATCCGACCGCCGTCTTTGGCGGCGCGACCGATGGCTTGCGCGTCGTCTTTCTCGATTCGCATCGGCAAATCGGCGGCGCCCTGTCCCCCGGCGACGAGACCTTCCTCTTCGCCCCGCGATCGGGCGCAGGCTCGCCGGCCATCGTGCTCCAGCAGGGGAGCGCCCTGACCCCGCTGCAGCTCTTACGCGGGGGCGCCTCGGTGCTCGCGGGCGAAGTTCAAGTGGGCGATGTCGACAACGACCCCGAGCGGTGCCCCGACATGGTCTACGCGTTCCAACGCCGCGCCATTGGGGCGAACGAGCCCGGCGTGGAGCTATTTCGACCTTGCACGGCCATGCCGGACGGAAAGCCTCCGGCCTCGCCGGCCAGCGCACCGGGCCCCGTCGTTCGTTTTCCACCGGTGCCCGAGCAACCCAAGGACCGCTTCGTGGTGGGCAACCGCGGCGTACTGCTCGCCGACATCAATGGCGACGACAAACTCGATATCCTGGTGCACGCCGAGGTCGATACGGACATTGCAAACGATCGCAGGCCCAGGGTCCTGGTGGCCTATGGCGCGGGCAATGGCCAATTCCGCTCCAAGCCCCCCGGCGATGCATCGGGCATCGACGGCATCGCCTCGCCGCTCGACATCGATTTCCGGCGCAGCGGCGATGGCGACGACGACATTTTTCCGCTCGCCGCCGGGCAGGTCACGGCGGGCGACTCCATTTGCGACTTCGTTTTGCCCAAGCGCGTCCTTCTGCGCACGCCTCGTCTGGGCACCCCGGGCAGCGACGGCGGATCGTCCGACGTGCTCGTGCAGGAGATCCCGGGACCGCCCGATTTGCCATGGCAAGAGGCCCGCATCGGAAATTTCAACGGGGATGGCGCGGTCGACGTCGTGGCCGGCTCGAGCCGGACCCTCGATTTCTATGCGGGAACGTCCCAGCCCACGGTGATGACGCCGTTCAGCCACCCGGTGCTGAACGGCGCCAAGCACTTTGCCGTGGGCGACTTCGACGGAGATCAAGCGCTCGACGTGGCCTTCGCGAGCGGCAACGAGGTGCTGGCCGCATTTGGCGCGGGGCGCGGTGGTCCGAGCGCGCCCGTGAGCTTGGGGCGCTTTCCGGCCGTCCCCAATCGCTCGGCCATTCAGCACCTCTCGGCGGGGGTCGCGCCGGGGACCCTGGGCGGTCCGCCGGATGGTCTGGCCGATCTCGCGGTGGTGGGCCTTCAAGCGGGCGAGCCGAACCTCGAGCCGGATTCGCAGTTCGTCTCCATGCTGGGGGGATCGGTTCATCGCAAATTGATCTCCCCCTTTCAGCTCCACATCGAGGGCCGGCCCAACAGCGCCGCGCGCTCGCTCATGGCGGCGGCGGGCTCCTTCTCCGTGGGGGATGCGCATCCCGACATCGCCGCGCTGGGCACGGCGTCGCCCGAGAGCGGCGGCGCCTTCACCTTGTGGAACATCCCGCTCACGGGCGACGCGCGCGTGATCACCGGCCAGGTGACCTCCGCGCGCTTTCCGCTCGATCGCCCCCGGAAGCTCGATTGGAAATTGTCGGTGATGGCCGCCTTGGATCTCGATCCTGCCGGCTCCGGCCCGGCCCTCGACGAGGTGGTGATCGTGGCGCCCCCGATGTCCGGCAGCGACGAGGGCAGCGATGTGACCGACGCGGGCATGCTCGCGGTGGCCCGGCTCACGGAGGGGGCGTGGGTGGCGCAGTCGGTCATCGACATCGGCGGTGGCATCGGCGCCTCGCGCTCCGATTTTCGATGGAAGGTGCGGGCGGCAGACATCGACGACGACGGCGCCAAGGATCTCATCGTGCTCTTCGAGGACAAGACCGAGCCGAAGCTTCGGATCTTCTTCAACACGCGCACGGGGCAGCTCGGCAACCCCATCGCGATCGATCTGAAAGGGGAGGACATCTTGGACTGCACGTGGCTGCACGCCGATGAACGCTCGCGCGATCCCAACAAGACCGACCTCGCCGTCCTCGCCCGAAAACGCGGCGACATCGGCGACGAACGAGGCGCGAGCTCGCGGGCCTCGGCCGTGTATCTCTTCAAGACCGACCGGGAGAAGCGCGCGTTTCTTCCGCCGGTGCGGGTGGACGATCCCGCGTCGAGCGCGCTGCGGATCGACCCGGGCGCGACCTCGACCTTCCGCGGGAGCATCGGCGCGGGGGACATCGACGGCGATGGCATCGACGACATTCTGGTGGCGACCGGGACCCGGCTCGTCGTTTACAAAGGAAAGCCCCGATGATGCGCGTCGAAGGCGCTCTTCGCAGGGTGGCCGCCGTGACCTTGTCGGCCGTCGCCCTGTGCGCAGCCTCGGCCGCGCACGCGCAAGGTGCCGGCACATCGAACGAATCGGAGCGGGCCAAGATGCTCTTCGGCTCCGGCGCGCAAGCGTATGCGTCGGGGCAGTTCTCCGCCGCGATTCAAGCCTTCTCCGAGGCGAATCGCATCTTGCCGCGACCGGCCATCGCGTACTCGCTGGCGCAGGCGCATCGAAGGCAATACTTCCTCGACAAGAACAAGGCGCACCTCGAGCTCGCCATTTCGGGGTTTCGCGCGTACATCGAGCAGGTGCCCGACGGCGGCCGCCGCGCCGATGCCGCGCAAGCGCTCTCCGAGCTGGAGCCGATCCTGGCCCGCATGGGCGAGACGAGCCCCGCGCGGGGCGAGCCAAAGGAGCCCGCGAAAGAGCCGGCGCGCCTCATGATCACCACCCAGCCGAGCGGCGCGGTGTTCACCATCGACGGCAAGGATCGCAAGCAAGCGCCGTATGCCGTGGAGGTCGCCGCGGGCAAGCACCGGGTGCACGCGAGCCTCGAGGGGTACTTCGACGAGGAGCGCGAGGTGCTGGCCGTCGATCGCACCTTGGTTCCAATCCCCATCGAGTTGCGGGAGCGACCTGCGCGCCTGCGCGTGACGGGGCCCAACGGCTGCGATATTTTTGTTGACGGTCGACCGGTCGGGACAATTCCTCAAAGCGAGCCCCTCGAGCTCGCGTCCGGTTCGCATTTGGTGGTCGTAACCAAGAATGGCTACAAAGCGTTTTCGCAGGATATCGACTTTCGTCGGAACGAACCAAAGACGGTGTCCGTCGCGTTGGAGCCGACAGGGCAACGCATTGTTGCGCGCTCACTCCTGATAAGCGGTGGCGCGCTGGTGTTGGCGGGCGGTGTTTTCTCGGTGCTCGCGCTCAACCGTCAAAGCGCCGCGCTCGACATTCCCGATGCGCAGAGGCAGGGCAACGTCTCACCCGAAGATGCGCGCGACTACAATGATGCCAAAGACGCGCGCGATCGCTGGCGCACGGGCGCTCTTTTGGCCTTTTCGGTGGGCGGCGCGGCGCTGGCGACCGGGCTCATGTTCTATCTTTTCGATCGACCGACCGTTCTTCCGCCGCGTGCGCGTCCCGAGGATCGTCGAACGCGCCCGTCTTCTCCTTCGTCACCTTCTTCTCCTTCTTCTCCCTCGCCCGCCATGGAGCCCATGGAAATGTCGATGGTGCCGCTGGTTGGGCCGAGCTTTGGGGGGGCGGCGCTCACGGGAAGGTTCTGACCGAAACGTTTCAAATCATTCGATCATTCGGTCAGACGCTCGAGCATTGGCGCGTTCTGTTCATAAAAATCGCAAATTGCTTCATCTTGCCAAGCGTGGCAAATAGGGAGGACAGCGATACGCTCTCGTGGCGTCCGCTTCTTTGCAGCGTTTGGCATCGATTCCATGGCGGTCGCGGACGAACAGTTCATCAAGCCGGGAGAGCTCGTTCTCGGCAAGTACCGCGTGGAGAGGATCCTCGGGCGCGGTGGAATGGGATTGGTCGTTTCGGCGCGGCATCTGTCGCTCGACGATCGGGTCGCCATCAAAGTGCTTTTGCCAAAGTGCCTGACCAAACCCGATTTGGTTCAGCGCTTTTTGCGTGAAGCGCGCGCCGCCGTGCGCATCCGCAGCCAACACATCGCGCGCGTGAGCGACGTCGGCACCCTCGAGAACGGCCTGCCGTACATGCTCATGGAGTACCTGGAGGGGAGGGATCTCTCCGCCGAGCTCGAGGTGCGAGGGCCTTTGCCGATCCCGTTGGCGGTCGATTTCGTCCTGCAGGCGTGCGAAGCGCTGGCGGAGGCGCACGCGCTCGGCATCGTGCACCGCGATATCAAGCCGGGGAACCTGTTTCTCACGCACCATGCGGATGGATCGCCTTGCGTGAAGGTGCTGGACTTCGGCATCTCGAAGGTGGCCGAGCCCGAGGAGCACACGCTCACCCAGGCCGGGGGCATGCTCGGCTCGCCGCTCTACATGTCGCCGGAGCAGCTCACGTCCGCGCGCGACGTGGACGTTCGCGCCGACGTGTACTCGATGGGCGTCGTGCTCTTCGAGCTGCTCACGCAAACCTGTCCATTCGGCTCCGACGATCTTCCGCGCCTGTTCTTCAAGGTGCTGCAAGCCGATCGTCCGTCGCCGCGCGAAACGCGGCCCGACATCCCGCCGGGGCTCGAGCGCGCGATCCTGACCGCCATCGCCCGCGAGCGCGAGCAGCGCTTCGGCACCGTGGCCGATTTTGCGCTGGCGCTCGCGCCGTTCGGCTCGCCCTATGCCCAGGCGTCGCTCGAGCGCATCTGCGGGGTGCTCGGCGTTCGCGGTCCCCACGGTCCGGTTCCGCGCGCCCAGGTGACCACGGCCAACCCCGCGGCGCCGCACGCGTCGAGCCATGGGGCGCACGCTGCGTCGGGCCATGGGGCGCATGTTGCGTCGGGCCATGGGGCGCATGTTGCGTCGGGCCATGGGGCGCCGCACGCGTCGAGCCGTGGGGCGCATGCTGCGTCGAGCCATGGGGCGCCTGTTGCGCCCGTGTCGACCATGAGCGCGGCGATCACGCCGTTCGAGCTCGCTGCGAACGATCGCGGAACGGCGACGTCGCCCGCGGCCCGAAAGCGGGGCGCACCGGTGGCGGTGGCCATTGGCGTGGGCGCGGGGCTCGTGGTGGGGAGCCTCGCTTTGTGGGGGGTGATGGGGCGCTCGCATCGTACGGTGTCGGCCGATCCCGTCGTGCGTTCGTCCGCGGCGGCCGATCCCGTGGCGCGTTCGTCCGCTCCCTCCGAATCCACGGCGGTGCCCGAGGCGCCCGTCGCAGCGGCCGCACCAGCGGCACCTTCGGCGTCCGGTGCGCCGCCCGCATCGTCGGCACCGCCCGCATCGTCGGCGCCGCCCGCGTCGTCGGCGCCGGGCGGGCAGCCCGCATCCGTCTCCTCGGGCGCCGCGGCGCAGGGAACAGAGACGGCGGCGGAGAAGACCGAGAAGAAGGAGCAAGGTGCGAAGCCGGCCAAGTCACGCAGCGGCAAGCCTTCCTCGAAGTCCGCCGATCCGTTCAAGCGTGACATTTTCTGACCAGACCCTTTACAGGTGACGTGATCTCCGTGCGCGGGTTGAAAAAATTCGTCTTGCTTCGAGTCTCGTGTGTCGCGGCGTTGGGCGTGCTGCTCGGTGGGGCGCGCGTGGCGCACGCGGAGGACAAAGCGGGTGCCGCGGCCTTGTTCGCGGAGGCGGGAAAGCTCGTCGACGCGGGGCAGGCCAAGAGCGCGTGCCCCAAATACGAGGAGAGCCTGCGTCTCTACGAGAGCTCCAACACCCGCTACTTCTTGGCCGACTGCTACGAGCGCGTGGGCCGCATGGCGTCGGCGTGGGCGCTCTTCCTGGAGGTCGCGGCCAAGGTGAGCGACGATCCCGCCAAGGTGGCGAAGGCGCGCGAGCGCGCCGCGGCGGTGCAGCCCAAGGTGTCGCACCTCATCGTGACGGTGGAGGCCTCGGGCGGGCCCGGGCTCGAGGTGAAACGCGACGGCACCTTGCTCGGGCAAGGGCAGTGGGGTGTACCCATGCCGATCGATGCCGGCGCGCACGTTCTGGAGGCTCGCGCACCGGGAAAAAAGCCGTGGAGCTCCGAGGTGCAAGTCCCCCCGAACGGCGCGAAGGTGAAGCTCTCCGTCCCGCCGTTGGAGGACGCCCCGGCCTCGGACACGGCGCCCGCATCGCTCTCCGCAAAGGCAGCCGCATCGCCGGAGGAGCCTCGCGCGCGCGAAGCTGCACCCGACAGCGGCCGGCGCACCCTCGCGATCGCCGTGGGCAGCGCGGGGATCGTCGCCATGGGCGTGGGGACCGTGCTCGCGTTTACGGCCAAGTCGAAGTACGACGAGGCGGCGCCGTTCTGCAACGGCGATCGCTGCGAGCAACGCGGCGTCGATCTGCGCGACGGCGCCGTGGGTCGAGCCACCCTGGCGACCGTGGTATTTGGCGTCGGTGTGGCGGGCGCGGTGGCCGGCGGTGTGCTCTGGTTTACGGCGCCGAAGGTGCCCAAGCACACCGCCTTTGGCGTCACGCCCCAGGGCGTGATGGTGCGGGGGACGTTCTGATGCGCCGGCTCACGAACGCCGCAGGTGCGGCGCGTACGCTACGGACGGCGGTCGGCTTCGCGCTCGCGCCGCTGCTCGTCACGGGGTGCGGCTTGGTGTTCGGCATTTCATCCGGCGAGTACGATCCGGATCCGTTCGGCCGCGATGGGGGCGCGCGGGCGGATGGGCGGCCGCCGGGCAACGATCCGGATGGAAAGCCGCCGGGGAACGATCCCGATGGGGCGCCCGGGTGCAAGCGGGAGCTCCTCGACGATCTGGAGGACGGCAACGGTGAAATTCTGCCTTGCGATGGGCGGCGCGGGGGCTGGTACGCGTACAACGACGGCTCGGCCGGTGGCACGCAAACGCCGGCGCCGGGCGGCCCGTTCCTTCCGCTGAACCCCGGGTACAACGGGAGCCAGTACGCTGCGCATGGAAAGGTGAACGGCTTCACCGCGAAGGGGGCCGGCCTGGGCTTCGATTTGAACAAGGCCGGGGGCACGCGCGGCACGTACAACGCCTCGGGCTATGGCGGCATCCGCTTTTGGGTCAGGGGCAATGTCCCCGGGACCATCTACCTCAACATCCGCGACAAGAACCGCGATCCCGAGGGCGGCGTGTGCCAGGCCCCGGGCACGTGCAACGACCTTTTCGGCTCCAATGTCGACGTGAAGACCGACTGGACGCGCGTGGACAAGGCGTTCTCCGATATGACCCCCGATAAACCCCACGGCGCCGAGCGCGTCGACCAGGGAAACATCTACGCCGTGGAGTTTCACACGGCCGCGAACACCAAGGACTTCGAGTTCTGGGTCGACGATATCTCGTTCTTCTAAGCCCGCCGGGCCCCTCGAAACGGGCAGGCCCCTCGAAACGGGTGGACCCCTCGAACCGGCGTGCCTCTGCCGCGCCGGGCGCGCCAAATCAGCCGCGCGGCGCGAAACGGGGGGCGCGCCGCTGGAAGTACGCCGCCACCGCCTCCGCATGATCCGGGGCCGTCCATGTGGCGATGAAGCGGGCGCGCTCCTCGTCGCGGACGGCGGCGGGGTTCGTGCGGGCGATGCGCAAGAGCGCCTTCATTTCGGCGACGGCGCGGGGAGAGCCGCGGGCGATGTCGTTCGCCCACCCGAGCGCGATGCTCAGGCATGCGCCGTCTTGGCAGACCGTGTCGACCAGGTGGAGCGCGTGCGCCTCGTGCGCGGAGATCTCTTGCGCCGTGAAGAGCAGACGCGCCGCGTTTCCGGTGCCCACTGTGGCGAGCAGGCGAGGGACGGTCCCCCATGCGCTCGTGACCCCCATGCGCACTTGCTTGAAGGAGAGCCGCGCGCTCGCGTCGGCGATGCGCATATCGCAGGCGAGCGCCAACTCGGCCCCGCCGCCGTAGGCCACGCCGGGGATGGCGGCGAGCACCGGCACCTCCAGCGCCTCGAGCCTCGAGCACAGCTCTTCGCCGAGGCGCGCGAAGCGCTCCGTGGCCTCCTGCGAGGTGATGTCGCGCACCTCGTTGAGATCCCCGCCGGCGCAGAACGCATCGCCCTCGCCGGTGAGGATCACGCAGCGCACGGTTTGGTCGTCGCGGGCGTCGTCGACGGCGGCCGAGAGCGCGCGAAACGTGGCCTCGTTCAGCGCGTTTTTGACCTCGGGTCGCGCGATGGTCCAGATGAGCGCGCCTTCGGACCGCTGGATTCGGAGCATCGCCGCTCAGCCCCCGTTCGCGAAGGCGAGGGGACGGATGCGGCGCGATCGCCGCTCTTGCTCGAGCACCAGATCTTTGCGCGCGTTTCGCTTGTTCCGGCGCTGCACGTAGCGCTCGGCGTGCAGGATGATGGCGCCCGCCACGTCGATCCCGCTGGTGCGCTCGATCCCTTCCAGGCCGGGCGAGCTGTTGATCTCGAGGATCTTCGGGCCGTCGCGGCCCTCGAGCATATCGACGCCGGCCACCTCCAGCCCCATGACCCGCACGGCCGCGATGGCCGCTTGGCCGTAGCGCTTGTCGAGGTTCACCCGCACGCCGAGGCCGCCACGGTGCAAATTCGAGCGGAACTCGCCCGCCTTCGCTTGCCGCCGCATGGAGGCGACCACCCGCTGGCCGACCACGATGGCGCGGTAATCTTTCCCCTTCGACTCGGCGATGTACTCCTGCAGGATGATGTCCTGACCCATCGCCCAGAGCGTTTCCAGCAGCGACGTGACCGCCTGCGGTGTCTCCGCGATCATGGTCCCGATCCCCTGCGCGCCCTGCTGCAGTTTCACGATGGCGGGCGTGCCGCCGATGAACTTGAGCGCCAGGTCGACCGAGTCCGGCGTTTTCGCGCAAACGGTGCGGGGGACGTCGATATCCTTGCGCGTCAGGAGCTGCATCGCGCGGAGTTTGTCGCGCGAGCGGGCGATCGCGACCGCGGTGTTGAGCACCGGCACGCCCATCATGTCGAACTGGCGAACGACGGCCAGGCCGTAGTTCGTGATGGACGCGCCGATGCGCGGGATCACCAGATCCGCGCGGGGGACCGGGCGGTCTCCCAGGAACATCGCGGGGCGTCTCCGCGAGACCACAATGTGAAAATCGAGCGGATCGGCGACCGTCACCTCGTGTCCGCGCGAGCGCGCGGCGAGCACGAGGCGGCTCGTCGAGTAGAGCGTGGCATTGCGGGAGAGCACGAGGAAGCGCATCAGCGACCCGGAAGGTACGAAGGTCGCGCGGTGGGCGCAATGCCGTTGGTCAAAAGGAGCGACGGTTGCGATACGCTCCGAAGAAAACCGCCAAAATCAGCGACTGATGGCGACGGTCTCGGCCTGGGGGGCGGGCGCAGGGCTTCCTCGATCATGCGAATAGAATTGGAGGAAGGCGATCACTGCGAGCGCCACCACGCGAAGGACAACGTGTTGTCGGTGGCTCATGACAAACCCCAATGCACTACCCATGCCCTCGTCGATCCCCGTCGCGAACGTCGCGACAGCCCGGGCCGGAAAGGTCTTGCAGTCGGCTTTTGTCGGCTGGCGTGGGCGGGAACGTGACAACCGGGTCACGGGGGACACGAACCGTGCGGCTTCTGCCACACGCTAGAGGTGTGTCGCTGCGTCAGAATGTCACGACTTCTACTGTGGTCGAATTTGCCGCCGAACCCGCTGTGCGGCCTCCCGAGCTCGCAGGCGAGGGGGCGGTCCGTGCTACATGCACGAATCAACGCGTGCAGGCCGGACGAACACGTTTTCTTGCTGCCCCGCAGCCAACACCGTAGGACAATTTCGAATATGGGTCAGGAGCACGGAAAACCTGCGGGCAACAAGTCGGGCGCGGCCGATGGCGGAGCACCCGTCGCGCAAATCGAGATCGAGGACTCCCTCGACGATCTCCCGCCGCTCGATGGTGACGCCGACGAGGCGGACGAGGAAAGCGACCGCGACCGGGCTCTGCTGGAAGACGACGAGCTCGCATCGGACACCGACTCCCAAGATGCCATCGATCCCTTCGACGACTCGACGGGGGAGGGCGATCCGGTCGAGGAGCTGGCCGAGGAAGAGCACTCCTGGCTGACGGACGCCGAACCCGCCGAGGCTTTGGATCTGGGCAACTTGGACCTTCAGCTGGCAAACGACGGTGTGCTTGGAACGGTCATCGGCGACGACGACGAGCCGGGGATCGACGGCGAGGACTTCGGCCTCGACGACTCGCTCCAGGATGGCCGCGGCGCCGTGCTGCTCGACGGCGGCGAAGAGGGCCCGAGCGGCCCCGACGAAGAGCTGCGCGAGGCCGATCTCCCCGCCCTGGACGCCGACGAAGACGGCGATCTCGACGACGCCGTGCTCGACGACGTCGCGCTCGACGACGATGCTCCGCTTCCGTGGGATGCGAGCCCGTGGGAGCGCGTCCCCGCCGACAACGCCAAGAGCTTCGGCGCCCGCGCCCCCGAGCAAGACGCCGAGTCGGGCGAGCGCACCTTGCTCCGCCTCGGCCTCGCCAAGATGGGCGATCTGCGGGTGACGGCGGAGGCGACGGCGCACGACCACGTGCTCGTCGCCCTGGTCTCGCGCATCGCGGGCCGCGCGTGGCTCGTTCGGGTGCCCTCCGCGTTCCCCCGGGGCGAAGCGCGCATCGTGGCGGAGGTCGGCGGCGCCGACTTCGGCGACGATCCCGAGATCCTGTCGCTCGCTTGGGACGATGCGCGGGGTGTGGTCTGGGTCGGAGGGCTTTTCGGCCTGCTCGCCTTTCAGCCGCACGCGGCCCCGCGCGCCTCGGTCTGACCGTCTGATCTAGGAAGCGGCATGGCCGCTTGAGTAGAATCCCGCGCCATGGCCATCATCGTTCAGAAGTACGGGGGTTCGTCGGTCGCGGACGTCGTGAAGATCGGGCAGGTCGCCGATAAAATCGTCGCGGCCAAGTCGGCGGGGCACGACGTGGTGGTGGTCGTGAGCGCGATGGGCAAGACGACCGACGAGCTCTTGGCCCTCGCGCGCACCGTGCGCCCGCCGGAGGACGTGCTCTTCGATCCGCCGCGCCGGGAGCTCGACATGCTGGTCTCGACCGGCGAGCGCGTCTCCATGGCCCTCTTGTCGATCGCCATCCACGCGCGCGGCTTCGACGCCGTCAGCTTCACCGGCAGCCAGTCCGGCATCATGACCAACGATCGCCACTTCGACGCGCGCATCATCGAGGTGCGCCCGCACCGCATCGAGGACGAGCTGGCGCGCGGCCGCATCGTCATCGTGGCGGGCTACCAGGGCATGAGCTACAAGCGCGAGATCACCACCCTCGGCCGCGGCGGCTCCGACACCACCGCCGTCGCCTTGGCCGCCGCGCTCGGGGCCGAGTCGTGCGAGATCTACAGCGACGTCGACGGCGTCTACTCCGCCGATCCGCGCGTGGTGACCGATCCGAAGCACCTCGGCGAGGTCGATCTCGCGACCTTGCAGCAGATGGCCGAGAGCGGCGCCAAGGTCCTGAACGCCCAAGCCGTCGAGTGGGCGCGCCGGGCGAAGATCGCCATCTATGCGCGCCGCACCGCCGATTACCACTCGTGGACGCACGCGCGCGCCGGCCTGCGCCTTCGCCCGGAGGATCCGCGCGAGCAAGGCGCGGGGGTGGGCGTGCGCGAAACGGTGGCCCACGAGGAGGCGATCACGCGCGTGCGCGCCGTGGTGGGCCTCGATCGCGTGGTGATCGCGCGCTCCGGCGAGTCCCTGCGGCACGTGGTGGATCTCCTCGGCAAGATGCAGCTGCCGCTGCTCGACATGTCGTGGTCGCACGCAGGGGCCAGCGCCATCGTCCCGCTCCTGAACGTGCCCGACTGGGATCGCGCGCGCAAGAAGCTGGTGGCGGCGGGGGTCGACATCGACGCCGGGTATGCCCTGGTGAGCATCGTGGGGGCGGAGCTCGGTGCGGCCGCGCTGCCCCGCTTCTTGGACGCGCTCGACGCCGTCAAGACGGTCCCCAAGACGCTGTCGGCCGGCCCCCTCCATATCTCCGCCGCCATCCCTGGGGCTGCGCTGGCCCCCGCCCAGCGCGCGCTGCACGCCGCCTTCGTCGACCTTGACGGTTGAGGCCTTGCGGCCCAAAAACCACGTCCATGAGCGACGGCCTGGTGAACCGCCAAATTGTCCTCAAGAGCCGCCCCATCGGCGCCGCCACCGTGGACAACTTCGAGTTGGTCCGCACCCCGGTCCCGTCGCTCGCGTCGGGAGACGGTGAGAACGCGGCGGGACAGGTCCTTTCGCGCACGCTCTGGCTCTCCCTCGATCCGTACATGAACGTGCGGATCCGCGGCAAAACGTACGCGGAGCCCGTGCCCATCGGCGGCGTGATCGTGGGCCGCACGGTGGGTCGCGTGATCGAATCGCGCCACCCGGACTATGCGCCCGGCGATATCGTGCTCACACCCGGCGGGGTGCCCGGCTGGCAGGACTATGTCGTCAGCACCCCCGAGCGCAAGGTCGACCCCTCACTCGGCCCCATTTCCACCGCCCTCGGCGCGCTCGGGATGCCCGGCAAGACCGCCTATGTCGGTCTGCTCGACATCGGCCAGCCAAAGGCCGGTGAAACGGTGGTCGTCTCGTCCGCGGCGGGCGCCGTGGGCTCCTTGGCGGGGCAGATGGCGCGCCTTCGCGGTGCGCGGGTCGTGGGCATCGCCGGCGGCCCTGAAAAATGCCGCTATGTGCGCGAAGAGCTGGGCTTCGACGCGTGCGTCGACTACCGCGCGGCCGACTTCGCCGAGGCGCTCGCGCGCGCGTGCCCCAAGGGCATCGACGTTTACTTCGAGAACGTGGGCGGCGACGTGCTCCAGACGGTGTGGCCGCTCTTGAACGATTTTGCGCGCGTACCGGTGTGCGGCCTCCTCGCGGAGTACGACGACATGTCCCCGCGCCCTGGCCCGAGCATGCGCTCGGTGCTGAACAAGCGCCTGACGTTGCAGGGCTTCATCGTCTCCGACCCGGCGCACCTCGAGCGCACCGGCGACTTTTTGCGCGACACCTCGTCGTGGCTGCGCCAGGGGCAGGTGACCTTGCGCCAGGACGTGGTCGAGGGCCTGGAGCGGGCGCCCGAAGGTCTCGTCGGTTTGCTCGCGGGTCGGTATTCCGGAAAGTTGGTCGTTCGCGTCGCGGAGTAATTCGAATTCCAAAAGGAGGAAGGCGTGTTTGATCTTCACTATTGGCCAACCCCGAATGGCCACAAGATTACCATGTTCCTCGAAGAGACCGGGCTGCCGTACCGCATCTTCCCGGTGAACATCAACACAGGGGAGCAGTTCAACGCCGAGTTTTTGAAGATTGCGCCCAACAACCGGATGCCGGCCATCGTCGACCACGATCCGGTCGAATCGGGGCCCCCCGTCAGCATCTTCGAGTCGGGCGCCATTCTCCTCTACCTGGCCGAAAAGACGGGCCAGCTCTTCTCGCCCAGCCTTCGCGGCCGGGTGGAGGTGCTCCAGTGGCTCTTCTGGCAAGTGGGCGGCCTCGGCCCCATGCTGGGCCAGAATCACCACTTCGTCCTGTACGCGCCGCAGAAGATCCCCTACGCCGTCGACCGCTACGTGAACGAGACCAGCCGCCTCTACGCGGTGCTCGACAAGCAGCTCGCCGATCGCGAGTTCATCGCCCGCACGTTCTCCATCGCGGACATCGCCTGCTACCCCTGGATCGTACCGCACCAGAAGCAGGGGCAGGATCTCGCCCTGTACCCCAACGTGAAGCGCTGGTTCGACACCATCCGCGCGCGTCCCTCCACCGTGCGCGCCTACGAGAAGGCCAAGAGCGTGCAAGCGCAGCCGGCCGCCATGACCGAGGAGGCGCGCAAGATCCTCTTCGGACAGAACGCGTCCACCGTTCGCCGATAGCGCGATCGCGCGCGCAAAGGTCAGCCGCCGCGCTGGGCGATGCGCGCGATCGTGGTTCGCATGCGCTCGCGCCCGGACGGCGCGCTCACCGGATCGATGGGGTGCACCACGATTTGAAGCGCCCGAATCATGGTGCGCGCCTCCGCCGCGAGATCCGGATCGCTGCGCGCGGCCGCCAATGTGAGGAGCCTGCGCCAGACGCCCAGCTGCGCGAGCGGGTGCCCGTCTTCGCCGTACCAACGCGCCAGCTCCCGCAGCGCGCGCGGATCGTTCTCCTTCACCGCGTACGTCTCCAGATCTTGCGCCGCCTCGAGGCCTTTGCCGATGGCGCGCCGGGTGCGCGCGCGCCCGAGGAGCGCCGCGTAGAGGGCCGGCACGCGCTCCAGGCTCACCGAGTACACGCGCTCCGCCTCGCGCAAATCGCCGAGGCGCAGCCGTAACGACGCGAGGCCCAAGTAGCCCTCGCCGGAGGTGGGATCGAGTGAGAGCGCCTCGGTGTAGAGGCGAAGGGCGGTTTGCTCTTCGCCCGCGGTTTCGTGCACACGCGCCTCGCGAATCAACTCTTCGGCCACCGTTTGCGCCTTGGCGACGGGGGCGACGAGCAGCGCCGCGGGCAACAGCAGAAGCGTCATGAGCGTGCGGAGCGCGAAGGCCATGGGGTCGATCCCCGCCATTGTAGAGGAGCAAGCGCGGATTCCAACCATTCCTATTTGTATGTTGGGCTCGCCCCATTTAGCGTGGCCAACCCGAAGAGGGACACATGAAATCATTGGGACGGTATGGGACGCTTTCCGCCGCGGCGTTCGCAGCGGCGATGGTGGTGGTGGCGCCGGCGCGAGCCCAGCAAGGCGCGGCGGTTCTGACGGGCAAGGTCGTGGACGCGGCCTCCAAAAAAGGCGTGGCGGACGTGGTCGTGACCGTGACGTCGCCCTCGTTGCAAGGGGAGCAGATCGTCACCACCGACAACACGGGACTGTACCGCATTCCGGCGCTCCCTCCGGGTGTCTACACCATGCACCTCGACAAAGAGGGATACCGCGCCTACCAGCGCGATCAAATCCAGCTTCGCGCCGACGCCACCATCCGCCTCGACGCCGATCTCCTGCCCGAGAACCTCGAGGCCAAAGAGGTGGTGGTGGTGGCGCACGCGCCCACCGTCGACGTGGGGTCGACCACGAGCGGCGCCAACATCAACAGCGACTTCACCTCACGCATCCCGGTCACGAACCCCGGCGCACGCGGAGGCGCGCAGCGCAGCTTCGAGTCGGTGGCCGAGGCCACGCCCGGAGCCAGCGCCGACCTTTACGGCACGTCCATCAACGGCACCACGTCGCCCGAGAACTCGTATGTCATCGATGGCCTCCGCACCAACGGCTCCAAGTACGGCGTGAACGGCTCGCCCCTCTCCATCGAGTTCGTCAAAGAGGTGAACGTGCTCTCCGGCGGCTACATGCCGGAGTACGGGCGCTCCACCGGCGGCATCCTCAACGTCGTCACCAAATCGGGCTCCAACGAATACCACGGCTCGGTGTGGGCCAACTGGACCCCCGGCGCGCTCGAGGGCTCGCGCAAATATCCATTCTTCTACGGCACCTCGGTGCAGACCCGCCGCTCCTTGGGCAATGTCTACGACGTGGGCTTCGACCAGAGCGGCCCGATCGTGAAGGACAAGCTCTGGTACTACGTGGGCTTCGGCGTCTCGCGCGCCATCTACAACCTCGATCGCACCATTCACAAATACGAAATCGACGCCGATGGCAAGTACGGCGGCTCGGCCGAGATCCCCGGCTCCGGATCGCGCGCGAACGCCACCTCGACCTCGTATCAGCTCTTCGCCAAGCTCGATTACGCCGTCAATCAGAACAACAAATTGGCCCTCAGCTTCGCGGCCACGCCCACGTTCTCCGGAGGGAACGGAGACTACTCCGTCGATCCGCAGAGCGGCCACGTCGAGGGCTTGGTCAACGAGTTGAACCTCGCGGGGCAGTACAGCGGCCAGGCGCACACCCGCGACTCGGGCGCCTACGATACGATTTTGAAGTGGACATCGCAGTTCGACAACAAGTCGAAGACCATCGACACCACCCTGGGATGGCACCACGAAACGGGCGGCACCCTCGGCGCCGACGGCTTCGGGGTCGGCCGCGGAGTGGGCTTCTCCACCTTGCCGGGCCTCACCTACCGCCGCAACGTGGACGAAAACGGAAATCCGTATTTGCACGGGGTGGACGACTTCGAGCGGGCCGCCGGCTGCTCGCGCCAGACGCGCACGGACGCCGATGGGAACACGTACACGGTGCCCGACTGCCCTTTGCAGACATACCGCACGGGCGGTCCGGGATTCCAAGATCGCCAGGTGCTCGATACGTATTCGGCCAAGAGCGTCTTGACCGTCCTGGCGCAAGGGCTCGGCCACCACGTGATCAAGGCCGGCGCGGAGTTCGAATGGTCCTCGTCGTGGCACAACCGCGGTTACTCGGGCTCCAACTTCCTCCAGGAGTCGAGCGATGGATCGGTGTTCGACGTGGTGGCGGGATATGGCTATTTGAAGAACCCCGACAATCCCACCTATCTCGACCGATTGGTCACTCGATCCAACTCCCTCAACCTGGGTGGCTTCATTCAGGACAGCTGGTCCATCCTGGACCGAATCACGTTGAACGCCGGGCTCCGCTACGACAATCAATTCCTGTTCGGCACGGACGGAAAGCTGTTCATGTCCTTTGCCAATCAGCTCTCCCCGCGCCTCGGCGTCATCTTCGATCCCACGCAGAATGGGCGCTCGAAGTTTTTTGCCAGTTACGCTCGCTTCTACGAGAGTGTCCCGCTCAACATCCTCGATCGCGGGACAGGGGAGCCGGCGCTCTATGCCACCCTCGATGGCGCGCAATGCAACCCGCTCGACACCGTGCAGATCAATGGATCGTGCCGGACGGCCCAGGTGCTCGGACCCGCCAACGGCGGCTACGCGGCGACTCCCGACCGCAAATTCCAGCCCTACGCCGGCAGCAAGAGCGTGATCGATCCCGACCTCAGCCCGCAGTCGATGAGCGAATTCACGGGCGGCGGTGAATACGAACTCATCAAGAATGGCCGCGTGGGTGTGACGTACGTGCGACGCTGGATGAACAATATCGTGGAAGACATGAGCGTGGACGAAGGATCCACCTTCTTCATCGGAAATCCTGGTAAGGGAATCGCCAAAAGCTTTCCCGAAGCAAAACGCGATTACGACGCCGGCACCTTTCACTTCATGAAAAACTTCGCCGACGGTTGGCTGGCTCAGGCGAGCTATACGTTGTCGTGGTTGCGCGGGAACATCTCCGGACTCTACAAGGCCGAGACCGGCCAGCTCGATCCCAATTCCAATTCCACCTTCGACCTCCGCTCACTCCTCATCAACCAAACGGGCGACCTACCGGGAGACCACCGGCATAATTTCAAAATTTACGGCGCGAAAGACATCCAGGTAACGCGCGCGTCGCTGGCGCAAATCGGCGCTTCGATCCAGGCGCGATCGGGCGCACCGACCAATTACTTGGGCGCCCACACCTTTTATGGTGCCGACGAGGTCTACATCCTTCCGCGCGGAAGCGGCGAACGCCTCCCGTGGAACGCCAATGTCGGGACCCACCTCGGCTACGGCTGGCGCTTCGAGAACGGCATGTCGGTGTCCGTCACCATGGATATTTTCAATCTATTCAACTTCCAGGGCGAGCTCGCCACCGACAACCGCTACACGCGAAGCAGCGTGCTGCCCATCGAGGGCGGTTCTAGCGGGGATCTGCCCAACAACCTGAAGGCCGCACCTGGGAGGTCGCCGTTCACGCCCGCGCAGATCAATCCCAACTTCGGTAAGGCTTTTCTCTATCAGGAGCCCCGGCAGTTCCGATTCGGCGTGCGAGGAACTTTCTAGCCGTGCAGTTGTGGGAATTTTGCCCCACACCGCAGGGTGTATGTATACATCAGTCTCTTATGTAAGGTGATTCTGAACTCCCGTTCGACTGTCGCGTAAATCCATAGAATCGAGCCAAAAATAAGAGGGATCGCCCCTCGACCCGCCCGCTTGTTTGGGTTGGTAGCGACCGCTTTTGCCGCAGTGCGGTGATGTGCGGCAAGACCGGCGAAGTCAGATTTATTCCGACCCGCGCGAGTTTTTCTTGCCGACCACCCCGGTTACGTGGTGATTGCGGGCTGGACTCATTTCACGACACGCACCCGACCGGCGACAGTCGCTCGGCCGGGAGCACGGGATCAAGGGAGCACGATGAGACTGCGAGCTTTTCGACCCAATTTGGCTCTTTCCGTCGCCGCGCTGACTGCCACGATCGTCGTGGTGGCACCGGCGCAGGCACAGCAAGGTGCGGCGGTTCTTACCGGAAAAGTTGTCGACGCTGCCTCCAAGAAGGGGGTGGTTGACGTCGTCGTCACGGTTACGTCGCCCGCGCTGCAGGGCGAGCAGATCGTGACGACCGACAGCTCGGGAACGTACCGGATCCCGTCGCTGGCCCCAGGTGTCTACACCCTCCACCTCGACAAGGAGGGGTACCGGGCGTACCAGCGTGATCAGATTCAACTGCGCGCGGACGCGACCATCCGCCTCGACGCCGACCTCCTCCCCGAAGGCCTGAAGGCCGAAGAGGTGGTGATCGTCGCGCATGCCCCGACCGTCGACGTGGGTTCGACCAGCGGCGGCGCAAACTTGAACAGCGACTTCGTCTCGCGCATTCCCATCACGAACCCCGGCGCTCGCGGCGGTGCGCAGCGAAGCTTCGAGTCCGTGGCGGAAGCTGCCCCGGGTGCGACGGCCGACCAATTCGGTACGTCCATCAACGGTTCGACGTCACCGGAAAACTCTTACGTTATCGACGGTCTCCGTACCAACGGCTCCAAGTACGGCACCAACGGCTCCCCGCTGTCCATCGAGTTCGTGAAAGAGGTCAACGTCCTCTCCAGCGGGTACATGCCCGAATACGGCCGCTCCACCGGCGGTGTCTTGAACGTCGTCACCAAGTCCGGTTCGAACGAGTACCACGGGTCGGTGTGGGCGAACTGGACCCCGGGCGCCCTCGAAGGCGCGCGCAAGTACCCGTACTTCTACGGCACCTCGGTGCAGACGCAGCGCTCGCTCGCCAACGTGTACGACATCGGCTTCGACCAGAGCGGTCCGATCGTCAAAGACAAACTTTGGTACTACGTGGGCTTCGGCGTTTCGCGCGCCATCTACAACCTGAATCGCCGCATCGATCAGACGAACTACAACGACGCGGGCGACGCGATCGGCACGGCGTACGTGCCCGGGACCAGCCAGCAGTTCCAGGCCTCGTCCACGAACTACCAGATCTTCGGCAAGCTCGATTTCCGTATCAATCAGAACAACAAGCTCGCGCTGACCTTCGCGGCGACGCCGGCTTCGTCGGGCGGAAACGGTGACTACGCCGTCAACCCGCAGACGGGTTTGATCGAAAATACGAACAACGAGTTGAACCTGTACGGCCACTACGGCGCCATGGCGCACTCGTACCGGTCGGGCGCGTACGACACGATTTTGAAGTGGACCTCGGAGTTCGACAACAAGTCGAAGAACGTCGAGACCACGGTCGGCTGGCACCACGAGCAGGGCGGACGCCTCCCGGCGGACGGCTTCAACGTGGGCAGCGGCTTGGGCTACGCGGGCATCCCGCTGATGGTCTGGCGCCGCACGCCCGAGCTCCGCGGGATCGAGCAGTTCGAGACCATCCCCGGCAACGTCTGCCGCCGAATCCCGAACCCCAAGTACGCGCAGGATCCGGATCATCAGCCCGAGACCCTCGCCACGTGTCCGCTCACCGAGTACCGCACGGGCGGTGCCGGGCAGATCGACCAGCAGACCCTCGATACGTACACGGCCAAGAGCATCCTCACGGTGCTCGCGCAGGCCGCGGGTCACCACGTCATCAAGGCCGGCGTCGAGTTCGAGTTCTCGTCGTCGTGGCATAGCCGCGGTTACACCGGCACGGGCTCGTTCCGCGAGAACGTGGCCGGCACGAACATCACGCAGAACCGCGGGTACGGCTACATCGCGAGCCCCGACAACGCCGTCTCGATCGACCGCTACGTGAGCCGGTCGAACTCGATGAACCTGGGCGGCTTCATTCAGGACAGCTGGCAGGTCTTCGACAAGTTCACCGTGAACGCCGGCATCCGGTACGACAACCAGTTCATGTTCGGCACCGACGGGAACCTGTTCATGACGTTCCCGAACCAGATCTCGCCGCGCGTCGGCATCATCTTCGACCCCACGCAGAAGGGCCGTTCGAAGATCTTCGCCAGCTACTCGCGCTTCGTCGAGAGCGTGCCGCTCAACATCCTCGACCGCGGTACGGGCGAGTCGCAGGTCAACGCCAACGTCCTGCAATCGCAGTGCAACCCGCTGGACGTCAACCAGGCCAACGGCGTATGCCGCAACTTCCGCAAGTACGCGGCGAGCGCGGGCGCGCTGGGCGGCACGATCCCCGACCGGAAGTACCTGCCGACCGGCGGCGGCAAGAGCGTCATCGACCCCGATCTCAGCGCGCAGTCCAGCAGCGAGATCAGCGCCGGCGCCGAGTTCGAGCTCGTCAAGAACGGCCGCATCGGAGCCACCTACGTGCGCCGTTGGATGAACAACGTCGTCGAGGACATGAGCAACGACGAGGCGGCGACGTACTTCATCGGCAACCCTGGAAAGGGCATCGCCAAGGGCTTCCCCGAGGCGAAGCGCGACTACGACGCCGGCACCGTCTACTTCATGAAGACGTTCGCCGACGACTGGCTCGCCCAGGTCAGCTACACCCTGTCGTGGCTGCGCGGCAACCTGCCGGGCCTCTATCGCCCGGAGACCGGTCAGCTCGACCCGAACTCCAACTCGTCGTTCGACCTCAAGTCGATCCTCGTGAACCAGGAAGGCGACCTGCCCGGCGACAGCCGCCACCAGTTCAAGATCTACGGCGCGAAGGACATCAAGGTCACCAAGGAGTCGACGGCGCAGCTCGGCGCATCGTTCAACGCCCGCTCCGGCCAGCCGACGAACTTCCTCGGCTCGCACCCCATCTACCTGGCCGACGAGGTGTTCCTGCTCCCGCGAGGAAGCGGCGAGCGTCTGCCGTGGAACGCCAACATCGGTACCCACATCGGTTACGGGTGGCGCTTCGAGAACGGGATGTCCCTCCAGTTCACGATGGACATCTTCAACCTGCTCAACTTCCAGGGCGAGCTCAATCGCAACCAGCGCTACACGCAGTCCGACGTTCTGCCGATTCAGGGCGGCACCAAGGCCGACCTGCCCGGCAACGTGAAGACGCCGACCGGCGAGGCCTTCTCCGCCAGCCAGATCTTCCCGGCCTTCGGCACGCCGAACCAGTACCAAGAGCCGCGTCAGTTCCGCTTCGGTATCCGCGGGAGCTTCTGATTGCGTAACGGGGTCTCCCTTACCGCGCGCTGTATCGACAACGGCCTCCTCCCGTCCTCTCTGGGCGGGGGTGGGTCGTTCTCTTTCGCACGCGTAAGGGAGCCCGATGAAATCGCGATTCAGTCGCACGTTCTATCTATCCACCGCCGCGCTCAGCGCCTCGATCGTCCTCGTGGCGCCGGCGCCGGCGCGCGCCCAACAAGGCGCGGCGGTTCTCACAGGTAAGGTCGTCGACGCCGCCTCCAAGAAGGGGGCGGCCGACGTCGTGGTGACGGTCACGTCGCCCGCCTTGCAAGGCGAGCAAATCGTCACCACGGACAATACGGGAACGTACCGCATCCCGAGCTTGCCGCCGGGTGTCTACACCCTGCACCTCGATAAAGAGGGCTACAAAGCTTATCAGCGCGACGAGATTCAGCTCCGCGCCGACGCCACCATCCGCCTCGACGCCGATCTCCTCCCCGAGGGGCTCAAGGCCGAAGAGGTGGTCGTCGTGGCGCACGCGCCGACGGTCGACGTGGGGTCGACCACGAGCGGCGCCAACATCAACAGCGACTTCACGTCACGCATCCCGGTGACCAACCCCGGCGCGCGCGGCGGCGCCCAGCGGACGTTCGAGTCGGTCGCGGAGGCCGCACCCGGGGCCAGCGCCGACCGTTACGGCACCTCGATCAACGGCACGACGTCGCCCGAGAACTCGTACGTCATCGACGGCCTGCGCACCAACGGCTCGCGCTACGGGGTCAACGGCTCACCGCTCTCGATCGAGTTCGTCAAAGAGGTGAACGTCCTCTCCGGCGGCTACCTGCCCGAGTACGGAAAATCGACGGGCGGCATCCTCAACGTCGTCACCAAGTCGGGCTCCAACGAGTACCACGGCTCGGTGTGGGCCAACTGGACCCCGGGCGCGCTGGAGGGCTCGCGCAAATCGCCCTTCTTCTTCGGCACCTCCATCCAGACCCGGCGCTCCCTGGGCAACGTCTACGACGTGGGCTTCGATCAGAGCGGCCCGATCGTGCAGGACAAGCTCTGGTACTACGTGGGCTTCGACGTCTCGCGCGCCATCTACAACCTGGATCGAAGCATTTACCGGTACGACACCGGCGAGGATGGGAGCCTGCAAGGCGCCTCGGAGCTCCCCGGCACCACGCAAAGGTTCGCGGCCACGTCGACCTCGTACCAGCTCTTCGGAAAGCTCGATCTCCGGATCAACCAAAACAACAAACTGGCGCTCAGCTTCGCGGCCACGCCGACCTTCGCAGGCGGGGGCGGTGATTTTTCGGTGAGCCCCACCTCCGGCCAAGTGGAGGGGACGCTCAGCGAATTCAACATCGACGGCACCTACGGGCGCCTGGCGCGCGTGCGCCGCTCCGGCGCCTACGACACGATTTTGAAGTGGACCACGGACTTCGACAACAAGTCGAAGAGCATCGAGACGGTGCTGGGGTGGCACCACGAGCTGGGTGGCAACATCGGCGCCGATGGCTTCGGGGTCGGGAGCGGCTTGGGGTTGTCGGCCGTCCCCTCGGTCACGCTCCGCCGCAACCCGAGCTACCACGGCATCGAAGAGTTCGAGAACACACCCGGGTGCGGCCGTCGCCCCATCACCGCGGGCTCCTTGGCGGGGGGCACCCAGGCCACGTGCCCGGTGCTCCAATACCGCACGGGCGGCCCCGGCTTCATGGACGAGCAAGTCCTCGACACCTTCGCCGCCAAGAGCGTGCTCACGGTGCTGGCGCAAGGCCTCGGCCACCATGTCATCAAGGCCGGCGCCGAGTTCGAGCTCTCCTCGTCGTGGGCCAGCCGCGGCTCGTCCGGCGGCCGCACCTTCACGGAGTCGGCCAGCGGCACCCGCTACGACACCGGAGGCGGCTATGGCCACCTCTCGAGCCCCGACAACGGCCTTCTGCTCGATCGCGTGGTCACCCGCTCCCACTCCGTGAGCATCGGCGGCTTCATTCAAGACAGCTGGTCGATCGCCGACAAAGTCACCCTGAACATCGGTGTCCGCTACGACAACCAGTTCCTCTTCGGCACCGACGGGAAGCTCTTCATCACGCTCCCGCACCAAATATCCCCGCGCATCGGCCTCATCTTCGATCCGCTGCAGAACGGCCGCTCGAAGCTCTTCGTGAGCTACGCGCGCTTCTACGAGAGCGTGCCTCTGAACATGCTGGACCGCGGGGTCGAGCCCACGACCTCCAAGTCGACCAACCTCAATACGTGCAACCCGCTGGACGTGTCGCAAGCCCAGCGCGTATGCCACGCCGACTCGGCGCGCCGGGTGTGGCCCGCGGTCGGCGGCAAACAAGGCATTACCAATACACCGGACCGCGTCTTCTCGACCTACGGCGCGGGCAAGCGGGTGGTCGACCCCGATCTCAGCCCGCAATCGATGAGCGAGTTGAGCGGCGGGGGCGAGTACGAGCTCGTCAAGAACGGCCGCATCGGTCTGACCTATGTCCGAAGGTGGATGAACAACGTCATCGAGGACATGAGCAACGACGAGAGCGCCACGTTCTTCGTCGGCAATCCGGGCAAGGGCATCGCCAGCGGCTTCCCCGAAGCGCGCCGCGATTACGATTCAGGGACGGTCTACTTCGCAAAGACGTTTGCCGATGATTGGCTCGCGCAGGTGAGCTACACCTTGTCGTGGCTGCGCGGCAACATCGCGGGGCTCTACAAGCCGGACACGGGGCAGCTCGATCCGAATTCGAACGCGACATTCGACTTGAAGTCGATCCTGGTCAATCAATCCGGCGATCTCCCGGGCGACCACCGCCATAGCATCAAGGTGTATGCGGCCAAGGATTTCAAGATCGGGCGCACGTCGGTTGCCCAGGTGGGCGGCTCCGTGCAAGCGCGTTCGGGCGGGCCCACGAACTACCTGGGCGCACACCCCATTTACGGCGCGGACGAGGTGTTCATTCTAGGGCGCGGCGCCGGTGAGCGTCTGCCGTGGAACGCCAATGTCGGTACGCACCTGGGGTATGGGTGGCGGTTCGAGAACGGAATGTCGCTGTCGTTCACGGTCGACATCTTCAACTTGCTCAACTTCCAAGGCTCGTTGAGCACGGACGAGCGTTACACGCGAAACGAGGTTTACGCGGTGACGAACGGGACGCGATCGGACCTTCCCGGGAACGTGCGCCAGGTGGCGGGGGGGACGCTCGATCCGAAGTCGGTCAATCCGAACTTCGGGAACGCCAACGCGTACCAGGAGCCGCGGCAGTTCCGGTTTGGGGTGCGGGGGAGCTTCTGAGCGCCGAGGCGTGAAGCGCGGCGCGGGGGGCGCTTCACGCGGCGTGTTCGCGGGATGCTTGCGCCTTGCAGGGCGTTTGCGGGATGCTTTGCGCCTTGCAGGGCGTTTGCGGGATGCTTTGCGCCTTGCAGGGCGTTTGCGGGATGCTTTGCGCCTTGCACGGCGAGGCCGTAGAATCGCCTCGTGATCACCCGTGACGAGGCGCTCGCGCGCGATGCCGACGATCCGCTAGCGCACGTTCGCGAGCGGTTTGCGCCGGGGAACGGCGATGTCATCTACCTGGACGGCAATTCGCTGGGGCGGCCGCCGCGGGCTACGATCGAGCGAATCCGCCGGGCGATGGACGAGGAGTGGGCGGGCGAGCTGGTGGGCGCTTGGGACCACTGGATCGAGCTCGCGCGCGAGGCCGGCGACGTGATCGCGGGCATCGTGGGGGCTCGCCGCGGTGAGGTCGTGGTCTCCGACTCCACGAGCGTCAACCTGTACAAGCTCGCCGCTGCGGCGCTGGACGCGCGGAGCGAGCGGCGGATCATCGTCACCGACGCCAACGACTTTCCCACGGATCAATACATCGTGCAGGGGCTCGCCCAGGCGCGGGGGCTCGAGCTGCGGCCCATTCCGGCGGATCTCGACGGAGGGATCACGCTCGCGCAGGTGCGGCAAGCGCTCGACGCGGACGTCGCGCTGGTCGCGCTCTCGCACGTCGCGTACCGCTCGGGCGCCATCGCCGACATCGCGGGGATCACGGCGGCCGCGCACGGCGCGGGCGCGCTCACCTTGTGGGATCTTTGCCACTCGGCGGGCGCGGTGCCGATCGATCTCGCGGGGACGGGCGCGGATCTGGCCGTAGGTTGTACGTACAAGCATCTCAACGCCGGCCCCGGCGCGCCCGCGTTTCTGTACGTTCGCTCGGATTTGCAAGCGCGCCTTCGACAGCCCATTTGGGGCTGGTTCGGCCAGCGCGACCAGTTCGAAATGGCGGCCGACTACGCGCCGGTGGAGGGCATCGAGCGCTTCCTCGCGGGCACGCCGCCCGTGCTCTCGCTCTACGGCGTGCTGGAGGGCGCGCAGATCAGCGCGGAGGCGGGCGTGGATGCGATCTTCGCCAAGGCACGCGGGCTGACGTCCCTCGCGGTGACGCTCTTCGAGGAATGGCTCGCGCCGCTGGGGTTCACCTTGGCGTCACCGCGGGACGAGCGCGCGCGTGGGGCGCACATCGCGTTGGCGCATCCCCAGGCGTGGCCACTGTGTCAGGCGTGGAAGGCGGCCGGGGTCATTCCGGACTTCCGCACGCCCGATCGCCTGCGCATCGGCGTGGCGCCTCTCTACACGCGCTACATCGATGTTTACGATGCGTTCGCGCGCCTGCGCACCATCGCCGAGACGCGCGCGTACGAGAGCTATCCGAGGGCGCGCTCGCGCGTGACATGACCGCGCACGGGCGCGCGCTCGCGCCGTTCGGACACCTTGGCGATCACCTGTTCCGTTCCCCAGGGAAAGGCCTTGGAGCGAGCCGTTCGGCCTCTTTTTTCGCGCGACGGCGCGAGGAGGTTGAGCGCTCGACGTCGCCGTGGCAAGAGATTGAGCACTCGGCCCATCATGAACCTCCCCACCCATATCCTCGTTCCCACGGACTTCAGCCCCACGGCCGATGAGGCGTTGGACTACGCGATCGTCCTCGCCGCCAAACTGGGCGCGAGCATCACCGTCGTGCACGCTTACGACGTCGCCGCCGTGTCCGGCGCCCATGTGCGCGCCAACGCGCAATCGGCGCTCGATGCGGCGCTGGCCAAGCGCCAAGGCGCGGGGGTCTCGCTCAAGTCGCTCCTCAAGAGCGGCAACCCGCTCGACACCATCCCCGACGTCGCGCGCGAGATCGGCGCCGAGTTGATCGTGATGGGGACGCACGGCCGCCAGGGAATTGCACGCATGCTGCTCGGCAGCGTCGCCGAGCGCGTGGTCCGCACCGCCCCGTGCCCGGTGCTCACGGTCGCTCCGGCGGATCCGGACGAGGCGTAGAGGCGTTCGGCGCCGCGGCGGCCGCGCAACTCGTGATGGGAACGCACGGCCGCCAGGGAATTGCACGCATGCTGCTCGGCAGCGTCGCCGAGCGCGTGGTCCGCACCGCCCCGTGCCCGGTGCTCACGGTCGCTCCGGCGGATCCGGACGAGGCGTAGAGGCGTTCGGCGCCGCGGCGGCCGCGCAACCAAGGCGGAGCGAAGCGGCGCGCGCGGCGCGTGCCGTGATGCTCCGCGGCTCGCCGCCCCATCGTTCGAGCACGACGCGGTATTCGTCGCACGCTTCGCGCGCGCGGCCGGCCTTGGCGAGGGCGTCGCCGTACAGGGCGTGGGCTTGAAGGCGACCCATCGATTTCCGGAACAGGCACGATCGCGTACCGCGCCGGAGCTCCGTGCGCGCCAATTCGAGCTGGCCGGCGTAAAGGTACATTCGGCCAAGGCTCAAATCCATATTCACCTCGCGCAACTCCGCCGGATAAATGGGATGGACGGGCGGCTGGTGCGCGACGGCCAGCTTCGCGTCCTCGGCGGTTACCACGTATTCGACATAGGCCACGTACCATCGCGTGCCCGGCGCGGCGATGTAGCCGCCCCGCGCGATGAGCCCTTCTTCGTCGCGCGCCCGCCGCCGGAGCATCTCGTCGCGATCGATCAACCCGGTTCGGTAGAGCGCCACCGTGGTCTCCACGGCTTGATTGTGCTGGGCCGAGGGCAGCCACGTTTGCGATGCCTCGATGAACGCGCGGGCGCCGCGCTGGGCTTCCTCGGTGCGCCCGAGCTCGAGGTCGAGCTCGAAGCGCGCGATGAGCGGCCTCGCGCGCTCGAGGCCATCGGCGGACGCTGCCACCGCCTTGTCCCAACCATCGAGGGCGGCGTACGCGCGATCGAATTCACCGTCGAGCACCGCCAGGAAGAACTCATCGCCGTAGCGATCGAGCGCGCGATCCGCTTGGGGCGACCGCGCCCACTTCTCCTCGAGGATCGCCCGCACGGCGCTCGTGCGATGGCTGCGCCCGAACTCGGCCCGCGCGAGGTACGTATATCCGTCGGGTGAGTTGTGATCGATCGCGATGAGCCGGCGCGCGGCCAGCGCCGAGTCGTCGCAGGCGCCCTCGTTGGCCTCGAGCTTTGCGCGCGCTACGAGGCAATCGACCGCACCTTGCGGCGCCGCGGCGACGCATGCCTCCAAGGATTTGCGGGCGGCCGCCAAGTCGTCCTGCTGAAGCTCGGCGCGGGCGCGCAACCAAGACGCCATGGCGCCTGGAACACGGTCTTCCATGGCATGGAACCGCTCCGGCTCGCGGAGGTGAATGGCGCTCGCCGCCCGAGCGATCCACCCGGTGTCTTCGTTCGGGAACTGCTCCGTCAACGCCTCCAGTCGGCGCGTCGCCAAGCCGTAATTGGGCGGTTCCTCGATCGTGGGCTCCAGCGCCTCCAGCAGCATGGTCTGCATGGATGACAGGCGGCTGCGGAGCGAGCGCGCCTCCGCGAAGTGCGTGCGCGCCGCCGGCTCGGGCCACTCGAACGTCGCGGCGAAGAAGAGGTGGGCCGCGGCGAGCCCCGGATCGCGCTGCGCAGCCTCGGCGAATTTGGCCCGCGCGGCGGCGCTCGAGGCGTCTTTCCAGAGTTGAAGGCCCGCCTCGAGCAGCGCTTGCGCCTCGGTATTGTGAGAAGAATCGGAGGTCGGAAGGGAGGTGTCCGCCGTCACCGGGGGATCGGCCGACACCCGGCCGCGCACGCGAACGTAGGCCACGGCGCCCATGGCGAAGGCGAAAACGAGCGCCAAGAACGCCGCGCGCCGCCGGCCTACCGCCGGACGCCGCGTTGCCGAGGGCGATATCGTATCGGCGGTGAGGAGCGCGCGCGGGGTGGGAGGAACCGTGGTCGCATCATTGTGTGGCTCGGTCGCCGGCGAGCCCGGGGCCGCGGGGATCGGCAAGTCGGAGAGCGCTTTGCCGAGCGCCGACGCGCAGGCCGCGCGCAGGGCCTCGTTCATCGATCCCGCGCCCGGCCATCGCCTCGTCTTATCGAAGGACAGCGCGCGGTCCACGACATCGCAAATGTCTTTTGGAACGTGCGGCGCGACCTCGGAGAGCGGTATGGGCGGTCGCGTCGCCGCAAAGACGAGCATTTCGTTGGTGGACTCGGCCGGATGAACATAGCGCCCGGAGAGGAGCGTAAACATGGTGGCGCCGACCGCCCAAAGATCCGTTTGCCCGTCGATCTCGCGGGTCCGCCCCAGGGCCTGCTCGGGCGCCATGAAGGCCGGCGTGCCCATGGCACGACCCGAGCGCGTGACCGACGCCGCCTCGTTGGCCTCGAAGAAGCGAGCAATGCCGAAATCCAGGACGCGAACCTCGCCGTCCTCGGTCATGAAGACGTTATCGGGTTTGATATCGCGGTGGACGATCCTGGCCGCGTGCGCCGACTGCAAAACATCGAGCAGCGCATGCGCGACCACGAGGACCTCCTCGAGCGGCAAGATCATGCCCCTTCGGGCGGCGCGGGTGCGCAAGTTCTCACCCGAAAGCAGCGGCATGACGAGGAACGTGGAGCCATCCTCGGCCACGTCATCATCCGTGACGGGGACCACGCCCGGGTGCTGGATGGTATTCGCCACGAGCGCCTCCCGCCGGAAAAGGCGCTCGACCACGGGATCCGCCGAGAGTCGCTCGTGCAGGATCTTGATGGCGACGGGATGTCCGTTGCGATGGACTCCCGCGTAAACGGCAGACATACCGCCAATACCGATCAAGCGGCGGATGCGATATCGCCCGCGGAGCCACGTGCCGATGCGCCGTAGAGCGGCGTGTGCGTTGGACTCGTCGAGCCGTACCGGCATGCTCGCCCGGAACATGCCAGGGCACGCAACGGAGTCAAGGGGAGAGCCTTCGGGGCTATCGCGCCGCGGTGCTGCGCTGGAATGCTGGCGAGGACTTTGCAGCACGGATGTCTTGCCGGCGACGGTTGGAGCCGGGGTGTTGGAGCTACATCTTCGCTATGGATCGAAATGGAGAGGCGAGACTCGCGTGAGAACCTTCCCGTATCGTCTCAGTGTGTCTGCTCCAACGGCTCGATCGCTCGTTCGTCTCGTCGTCACCCAAGGCGTCAATGTCGGAGCCGAGCTTATCGTCGACCACGCCGTGAAGATGGTCGGCCGCGCACGCGGCGCCGATCTGGTCTTGGACGACCGCTCCGTCTCCCGGCATCACTTCCATGTTGCCGCCGCGGGGGAGGGCGTTTGCTTCCAAGTGTGCGACGGCGCTGCACCGCTCGTGCGCGCAGGCCGCGAGGTACGCGACGCGCGCGTCGCCATCGGCGAATCGTTCTTGGTGGGCAACACGATCCTCTTCGTCACCGCCGCAGAACCGCGGACCAATTCCGACCTCCTCGTGCGATCCGAGAGCGCGACCACGGCCGCGCACTCGTTGCTGAGCGGCCCCGCCGCCGACGTCCGCGCGCTCTCCGCCGTCTTTGCGCTCAACGAAGCCTTGATGGAGACGGCCGACCTCGACTCCATCGAAAAGGTCCTCGCCACCTGGGCGAACGCGCACGCGGCGTGCGACACGGTCGAAATCGCCCCCGCCGGAGAGGAGCACGAGACGATGAAGTCCGCCGGACCGGTCGTGGAGAGGATGGCGCCTCATGGTGGCACGCGCTTGCTCGTCGTGGCGCCGGGATCGCCATCGGGGTGGCTTGCCTTCACGACCAAGCGCGATCCCGGCCGAATCACCGACTCCATCCGGCGCCTCGTGTTGCTCGCGGCCGCCCTTTGCGGCTCCCGCCTGGCGCAGCTCTCGGCCATGCTCACCATGAAGCAGGAAAACGAGGCGTTTCGGCAGCAGGCCGTCGGCAGCGCGCGCGCATTTCTGGGGACGTCGGCGGCCGCGAACGAGCTCATTCGCGTGATCCCCCGGCTCGCCACCAGCGACGCGATTGTCCTTTTGACGGGCGAGACGGGGGTGGGCAAGACGTTCGTGGCGCGATTGCTTCACGAGTCGGGGCCCCGCAAGAAGGAGCCGCTCCGGGTCATCAATTGCGCATCGATCCCGGAGAATTTGATCGAGCGCGAGCTCTTCGGCCACGAGCGAGGCGCGTTCACGGGCGCCGTCACGGCGCAGCCGGGCATCTTCGAGTCGGCCGGACGCGGCACCGTGTTGTTGGACGAAATCGGCGAGCTGCCGCTGGCGAGCCAAGCCAAGCTGCTGCGGGTGGTCGAGGAGAAGCGATTCGAACGTCTCGGGTCGAACCGCTCGCTCCCTTTGCGCGCGCGGATCCTCGCGGCGACGAACCGAGACTTGGCGGGAATGGTCTCCGAGGGGACGTTCCGGAGCGACTTGTTCTTTCGATTGTCGGTGATCAAGCGGGTCGTCCCCCCGCTGCGCGAGCGCGGAGAAGACGTGGTGACGCTCGCCCAGCAGCTGCTGCACGATATGGCCGCGAGCAGCGGCCGGCGCGTGGATGGCTTCTCACCCGAAGCACTCGACGTGATCCAGCGCTATCCGTGGCCCGGAAACGTGCGGGAGCTCCGCAATGTCATCGAGCACGCCATGGTCCTGGGCGAAAAGCCGATGCTGGATGCGACCGACTTCCCCCTCGAAATTCGCGCCGTCGCGAAAGTGGCGCTCGCGCCGGTTCAGGACGCGGCGATGCTCGTAGAATTGCCGATGAACGAGGAGCTGCTGCAGGCGAAGAACCGCGAGAGCGCATTACTTCGATGCGCCGGCAACAAGACGCGCGCGGCCGCTCTTTTGGGAATCGATCGGACGACATTCAATAAGCGGCGGAGCGGTAGCTGAGTGCGGGTGGCGGCGGGACGAGCGCGCCGGGATATTTTCCGCAGCGGTCGACGGCCCGGAAAAGGTGCATTTCTCGACCCCGTGAGGATATTTTCCCGGTGGGGCGAAGGAGGAGCGGGGGAATCGCCTCCGTTGGTCGCTGTCCGGCGGCGGGGGATGCGGGGAGGTGGCCGGAATCTTCCGAAAGGACGAATTGCCGGAGCCTGTGTCAACGGCCACCGAAAACTGACCCATCTCGGCCATCAAAAACTGACCCACCCCGCCGCGATGGGGGGCACTCACCGCGTGAGCGCCGGCACCTCCTGGGTCGCTTTGGGTTTGCTCTCGTCAGATCTTGAATCTGTCTTTTTGGTGGCCGCGGCCGGGACACGGTCTCCCGGACCGCGAGTGACGAGGACCTCCGCATGCTGGGCCAGACGGTCCAGGAGTGCGGCCGTCAGCTTGTCGTCGACGAAGACCCGGTTCCATTCACTAAAAGCCAGATTCGATGTGATCACCGTTGCGCACCGTTCGTGCCGGGTGGACAAGACGTCGAAGAGCAGCTCTCCGCCGGCTTTTTCAAACGGTACAAAGCCAAGTTCGTCCACCACCAAGAGTGAAACCCTTCGCAGTCGCTCTTGCAGGCGAGAAAGAGCGCGTGCATCCCGGGCCTCGGTCAGTGCCCGGACCAAGTCGGAGGCGCGGTAAAAGAGCACGTGGTGGCCGCGCTTGATGGCCTCGATGGCGAGCGCGATGGCCAAGTGCGTTTTTCCGGTGCCCACGGGGCCCAAGATCACGATGTTGCGCGCCGTCGGAATCCAGGCACCACGAGCCAAGTCTTCGACGCGGGCGCGTTCGAGACCGTGTGGCCTCCGCCAATCGAATTGCGACATCGTTTTGTGCACGGGCAGACGAGCCGCTCGCATGCGGCGCCCAATCGCGTGCTCGGCGCGGACTGCGAGCTCGGCGTCGAGCAACGCCCGCAAGTACTGCAACGGTGACCAGCCTTCGGCCAGCGATTGACGTCCCAGCGTTTCGCACTCTCGTGCGACGGTCGGCAGCTTGAGTACGCGCGTATGGGCGCGTACGGCGGCCAAGAGCACGTTGTCGGTGCTCATGCCGATGCCCTCTCGAGAAGCACGTCGTAGCGCGATAGGTCGGGCGTCTCGACCGCGTATTCCGATAATGCCAGCGGGACAGCGGCGAGGGTTTCGGTGCGCCTTGTGCGTTGCAGAAAGGGCACCAGCGTACCGCACGCAAGGGCGGTGATGATGGCTCGCTTGACCCGACCGACTCCCTCGCGGTCAGCGCGCTCCAACCACGGAGCCAGTCTTCGTGCAGCTTCGATCAGGTCGGGCGAATACCGATTGCAAAGCGTCTCCCAGAGCTCGGGCCATGGTGAGCCGAATTGTGCCACCAACTCGTGAGCGACCTGGCGCAGAGCTTGTGGCTTGCGCGATAGTGGCAGTAACAAATGCCGATAGTCGATACTTCGGCCACCGAAGGCCACGCGAGGATGGCAGATGGTCTCGTCGCCTTTGGCGAAGGTGACGGTGTCGATGCCTAGGAATAGGTCGACCATCTGACCGCACCACCGACTGGGCACCGAGTAGTGAGCGCCCGCGACGAGGTAGCTGGCGTGGTGGCGAAGCTGCACGGTGCGCACCTGGCGGCCGTCAAAAGGCGCTGGGAGAGGCCGCAGCGCGCTGCGCTCGCGGGCCCAGGCCTCGACGTACATCGGATTGCGCGAATGCTGAGCATCGAGGCGTGCTTGCAAAGCCGTGGTCATGGCGGCAAGTGATTCACCGCGCGGAATGGGCACCAAATGCTGGCGACGTACGTGTCCTCCGCGGCGCTCGACTCCTCCCTTGTCGTGGCCTTCGCCGGGGCGGCAAAAACGTGGCTCGAAGGCGTAGTGGGCGCAAAGCGCGGCAAATCGGGGCCGAAGCAGCCGTGGCGCCCCAACGAGGATCTTGGCCACGGCAGCGCTCAAGTTGTCATAGGCCACGGCGGCCACCACCCCCGCGAAGTAGGTAAACGCCGCAACGTGAGCCGCTAAGAACCAAGTGGCGTCTTGTTGCGCGCAGAGCATGGCGAAGTCGCGCCCTGAGTGCATCAAGCGCATCACGAACATCCACGCCTTCTGGCGAATCCCCGAGGGCTCGACCCACACCTCGAAAAAATCCACCTGTGCGAGCTCGCCCGGCGTGTACACCAGGGGAACAGTCACCTCACGCTCACCGCTCCGGAATTCGGCCACCAATCGCCGCACGGTGCGCTCGCTCGCCGTGTGCCCGTTTTCACGCAATAGCTCCCACAGCCGCTTGGCCGTCAGCCGCTGTTTGCCCGCCGTAAAGGATCGGCGCGCTCGCCAGATAGCCGCGGCCGCCGTGGCCACCTCGTCGCGCACCGGGCTTGGTCGGACCTGTTTTTCTGGCCTTGGAACCGGAATCTTGTTGGCCCTCACGTATCGCCGAATCGTGTTTCGCGACAATCCGAGCTCCCGCGCCACTTCTCGAATCGGAACCCCTTCGCTCGCCACCTTGTGTCGAATCACTGCCACCACGTCCATCGGCACCATCCCCGGACGACGACTCCATCGCCCGCTCGCCTGTCCACCCCTTTCAGGGGTGGGTCAATTTTCCCTGGCCGAAACTGCTCCCCCCCGCGCTTCGCTCCGCCGGGTGGGTCAATTTCTGGTGGCCGTCGTGGGTCAATTTAACGTGGCCGCGTACAGCCTGGTCCGTGTCTTGCGTTTAGGTGCGGGCGAGCGTCTCCCAAAACCACTTAGGCTTTCTTACCTCCGGGGGGACGCTCTATTTCCTATTCGGATGGTTCGACGTATCCCGTTCACCACGCGACTGAAGAAAGGGACACCATAATCCGTGTTCACATGCTCGACTGGAGAGCCGGCTCGAGCTCAACGAGTGACAAGAGAAGGGTAAACCCTGCGCGCTCGTTGAATCATAGACACCTTCGCACGCATGAATCGGTCGGTTGCTCTCGGAAGATCGTCCTTTCCGACCCACCCTGGCCTCCGCACGAGCCTTCCGATTGGAGCCGTCCGTTTCATGTTGGTGAGGGCTGTCCAGAAAACGCTGGCGGTATGTTTTGATTGATACTTGATACATCTCTGCCGGTCCGGCATGGCGTGCAGAGGATACGCGCGCGGTACGATTCGCCCTCGACGACGAAGTCCGAGCTGACGGTCCACCTTTCGTTTCCTGGCTATCGCCTGAGACGAAGTGCGGTGTCGGTGCTACCTCGACACCCGAGCCGGAGCGCCGATTCCGTCGCATCACGGGCCGTGCGACTGCCCGGCTCGTGGCCCCACCGCTGAAGGACATAGGCGTAATGTTCACAGGCTTCACGCGGGCGAGCTCTCCGTGCGAGCGCGTCGCCGTAGAGGGCGTGTGCGCGGAAGACGTAGAGCCCTCGAACATACGAACAGGATTTCGTAGCGCGGCGGAGCAACTCCAGCGACTTGTCGAGCTGGCCGGCATAAAGATACATTCGACCCAATTCGCTATCGACGTAACGATTGCGGAATGCCGCCTCGAGAAACGGCCGGGTAGCTGGCTGCGCTGCTACCGCGACACGCGCGTCTTCCGCATCCTTGACATTCTGCACGTAGGAATCGAACCAGCGCACGTTGGGGGCGGCCCACCAGCCGTTCCGTGCCCGGAGTTCCAGCTCGTCCTGCGCTCGGCGTTGGCGAAACGCGCTGCGCCCGATTTGATCCGTCAGGTAAAGCGCTCGTGTTCGTTCGGCGGGCATATCCCAGGTTTCTTCAGGGAGCCAAGCTTGCGACGCTTCGACAAAGCTCGTTGCCGCGCGACGGGCCGCTTCCGTGCGACCCAGCTCCAGGTCCAGATCGATTCGGCAGGTGAATGGCATCGCTCGTTCGTGGGCGTCCGCGGAATGTGCGATGGCGTGGTCCCACGCGTCGAGCGATTCATAGGCTTGTTCGAATCGACCATCGAGCACAGCGAGGTCGAACTCATCGCGCCGATGTTCGGCTTCGCGCTGCGGCTCGGGAAGGCGCGCCCAGCGCTCCTCCAGAATGGCGCGTACGGCGCTCGTCTGCTGACTGCGGCCAAACTCGGCTCTCGCAAGCCAGTGGTACCCTTGGGGTGCGGAGCTGTCGATGGCGATGAGCTGCTTCGCAGCGAGGGCCGCGTCTTCGCACGCACCTTCGTTGCTTTCGATTCCCGCGAGCCAAAGGAGGCAATCGATGCCGCCCCGCGGCGCGGTGGCCGCGCACTCCTGGAAGGATTTGCGCGCACCAGCGACATCTTCCAGCAGATCGGCGGCCCGTCCGCGGTACCAATGGGCGAGAGCGCCTTCGATGTGCTGTACGGTTGCAAGCAGCGTCGTCGGATCCTGCACGCGGATTTCATTGGCTCCGCGAACGATCCATCCGATCTCGTCTTGCGGAAATTCGGTGGTGAGAGCTCGGAGGTGACGGGTGGCCGATTCGTGGTCCGGCGGCTCCTGCATCAGCGGTGCGAGCGCATCGAGAAGTGCGCTTTGGGTGAGAGACAATCGGTTCCGGAGCGCTCGCGCCTCTGAAAAATGGGTTCGTACATCGGGCTCGAGCCACTCGGATGCCGCCACGAAGTAGAGATGCGCCGGAGCGAGGCCGGGGTCGAGTTGGGCCGCTTCGGCGAACTTTTTGCGAGCAGCGCCACTCGATGCGTTCTTCCAAAGTTGGAGGCCCGCGTTGAACAGGGTTTGCGCTTCGGTGCTCGCCGCGTGCTCGGATATCGGGGGCGGATTGATGTTTGCGTGCGTATTCCGACGTGACTCGGGGATCGATTCCAACGACACCCGGGGCCTCATTCCAACGTGACCCGGGGGCCGATTCCTGGGCACCCGGGGACGCATTCCAACGACACCCGGGGGCCGATTCCTAGGCACCCGGGGACGCATTCCAAAGGGGGCGGTCCCCCCCGCAGCGGCGAGCAGGGTCACAGCTTCATCGCGTAGACAGGCGCGATGTCGGAGCGAGTGTCCATGCGGAAGGTCCGAGAAGTTCTCAGATTGAAGTTCGAGTGCGGGCGCAGCCACGCCGAGATCGCGGCGTCGGTGGCAATCGGTGAGACGACCGTCGGCGATTACCTGGCGCGCGCACGTGCCGCGGGGCTCGCGTGGGCGGAGGCCCGGTTGCTGAGCGACGCCGAGGTGGAGGGGCGGTTGTTCCACGATGGTGGCCGTAACGAGCCGCCGTCGCGCGTGCCGATCGATTTCGCGTGGGTGCATCGAGAGCTGTCGCGTCCGGCGGTCACGTTGCAAACGTTGTGGGTCGAGTACCGCGATGGGGCGATGGGTCAGGCACCGCTCAAAGCCTACGAATACAGCCGCTTTTGCGCCTTGTATGCCCAGTGGAAGAAGAAGCTGAGCGTCGTCATGCGCCAGGTGCATCGTGCCGGCGAAAAGATGTTCATCGATTACTCAGGGAGAAAGCCACACGTCGTCCATCCATCGACCGGAGAGGTTTACGAAGTCGAGCTGTTCGTCGCGGTGCTCGGCGCGAGCAACTATACGTACGCCGAGGCGACGCGCACGCAGAAGGTCGCCGACTTCGTCGGCTCGACGATCCGCGCCTTCGAGTACTTCGGCTGCGTCCCCGAGGTCGTCGTGCCCGATCAACTTCGCAGCGCCGTTTCGGGGCCGGATCGGTACGAGCCGGACATCAACCCGACCTACCTCGAGATGGCGCAGCACTACGGCGTAACGGTGATTCCGGCGCGGCCGAGAAAGCCGAGGGACAAAGCGAAGGTCGAGGGAGGCGTTTTGATCGCGCAGCGGTGGATCCTCGCGGCGCTCCGGAATCGGACTTTCTTCTCACCCGGTGAGCTCAATGTGGCGGTCCGCGAGCTGCTCGAGCAGCTCAACAAGCGCCCGTTTCAAAAGCTCGAAGGATGCCGGCACTCGGCCTTCGAGACGATCGACAAGCCCGCCATGCGCCCTCTGCCCGCTCACCGCTACCAGATCGCGAAGTGGCGAAAGGTGAAGGTCAATATTGATTACTGCGTCGACTACGAGCACCGACTGTACAGCGTGCCGTACACGATGGTGGGGGCCGAGGTGGAGATTCGTGCAACCGCGACGAGTGTCGAGATCCTGCACCAGAGCGAGCGCGTGGCGTCCCACGTGCGCAGTTATGGTCCGAAGGGCACGGCGGTGATCTGCGACGAACACCGGCCACGCGAGCACCGCGACTATGGCAAGTGGCCGCCCGAGCGCGTGGTCGCGTGGGCCGAGAGCATTGGCGATCAGGTCGGTGAATTCGCGCGTCGGGCTCTCGGGCAGCGTACGCACCCAGAGACCGGATACCGTACCTGCCTCGGGGTGATTCGGCTCGCCGACCGATACGGCAAGGCTCGCGTGAATGCGGCGTGTGCTCGTGCGCTGAGCATCGGCAGCCCCACGTGCAAGAGCGTGACGGCGATTCTCAAAAATGGCCTCGACCGCGCGCCGCGGGTCGAGCCCCCAACTCGAGCGCCCATCGCGCACGAGCACATTCGCGGCGCAAGCTACTTCGATACGGAGGATGAACGTGATCCTGGAAGAAACGATTCAGAAGCTCGTCGAGATGAAGCTGCACGTGATGGCACAGACGGTGCGCGAGATGCACGCGTCTCCCCCGACGGAACCCCTCTCCACTGACGAGGTGATCGGGATGATGATCGACCGCGAATGGGTGGCACGGGAAAACAAGCGACTCGAACGTTTGCTCAAAGACGCCCGAATACCCAATGGCGTGAGCCTCGAAGAGCTATCGTGCGAAGCAGGCCGCGGTGTCGACCGCTCCTTCGCGCGTACGCTCGGGGCTTGCCACTGGGTCCGAGCGAAACAGAACGTGATCGTGGTCGGAGCAACGGGAGGCGGAAAGAGCTTTCTCGGTGCAGCCCTCGCCCAAGCGGCGTGCCGGCAAGGCTTTCGGGCGCTCTGCATTCGCACGTCGCGCCTGCTGGAGCAGCTCGCCGTCGCGCGTGCCGCGGGCACCTACGCCCAGGCGCTCGCGCGCATCGCGAAGATGTCGGTCCTCGTGCTCGACGATTTTCTGTTGTCGCCGATGACGGAGATCGAGCGGCGCGATCTGCTCGAAGTGCTGGAGGATCGGTACGACCAATCGTCGACGGTGATCACGTCGCAACTTCCGACGAAAACTTGGCATCAAGCCATCGGCGAAGCGACAATGGCGGACGCCATCTGCGACCGCCTCGTGCACAACGCCCACGTGGTGACCCTTCGGGGCGGCTCGATGCGGAAGAAGAAGGCGATTGCCCCCGAGGTGACCGAAACGAAAACCTGACCACGCTCGTCGCTACGCTCCGGGCCCCGCGTCATGTCGGATTGAGCCCCCGCGTCGGCTTGGAACAGCTCCCCGGGTCCTTCGGAATATGCATTTGCGTACGGAACGCGGCTCTGCGTCGCGCTGTTCGCGCGAATCAGGATGGTGAGAGCTGCTGCGGCGACGACCGCGAGCATCATCGCGACCGCACGGCGGATCCACGCGGGCCGCGGCGGCTTGGGCAGCTTCGGCTCCAGGGTCGCGGGCGCTCTCGCGTCTGGCGGAATCGTTGTCATGTCTTCGGGATCCGTGGATGGCCGGACAATCGAAGACGATAGGTGCTGCAGCTTCGAGGGCGTGATGCCAAATGCCGACTCGCAAGCAAGGGAAAGCGCGCCAGCCATGGATCCTGCGTCGGGCCACCGGTGCGCCTTATCGAAGGCGAGAGCACGATCGATCACATCGCCGATCGGCCGCGGAACGTGTGGCGCCGCAGCTTCGAGGGCGAGTGGCGTTCGCGTCGCGGCGAGGACGAGCGTCTCGTTCGGAGACTCGGCCTGGTGAACGTAGCGACCGGAGAGAAGTGTGAAGAGCGTGGCGCCGACAGCCCAGATGTCGGTCTGTCCGTCGATATCGGCTGTTCGCCCAAGGGCCTGTTCGGGGGCCATGAACGCGGGTGTTCCCATGGTGCGACCGGAACGTGTGACCGACGCACCCTCGTTGATGTCGAAGAAGCGTGCAATGCCGAAATCGAGGACGCGAACCTCTCCTTCGCGGGTGACGAAAAGATTGTCGGGCTTGATATCGCGATGGACGATCCTGGCGGCGTGCGCCGCTTGCAGGACATCGAGCAGCGCGTGTGCGATGACGATGACCTCCTCGAGTGGCAGCTTCATCCCCGTTCGCGCCGCGCGCGCGCGCAACGTTTCGCCCAAGAGCAATGGCATGACGAGGAAGGTCGCGCCGTCTTCGGCGACGTCATCGTCGGTGACGGGAACGACGCCCGGGTGGCGAATGGTGTTCGCGAGCAGCGCCTCGCGCCGAAAGAGGCGCTCGACGACGGGGTCGGCGGAGAGCCGCTCGTGGAGGATCTTGATGGCGACGGGGTGGCCGTTGCGGTGGGTGCCGGCGTAAACGGCAGACATGCCGCCGATGCGTAACCGTACGGCGAACGGCCTGAACGGGGTTCCGTTCGATCCGCGATGGTCTAAGCGTCGAAAAACGTCGAGGGTGATGCGATCGCGTGTGGTTTCCAGCGATCGGGCAGGAGGTTCGAGAGATTGTCGTCGGCGGTCTTGTCGATGCGTTCGAGGACGTCCGCGATGTACTCAACGGGATTGATGGCAACGCGTGTGCACGAAACGACCAGTGAGTAGAGCAGTGCGAGCTCCTTACCGGCGTCCTCGCTGTGGACAAATAGAAAATTTTTCCGGCCAAGAGCGATGAGCCTAAGGGCATTTTCTGCCAAGTTATTGTCCAGGCGGATGCGCGGATCGCGGAGAAAACGGCCGAGCGGGCGCAGGTTGCGCCATACATAGTGCGCGGCACGACCGAGCAACGTCTTCGGTCCGTGTGCACGACGAAGTTCGCGAGAAAGCAGAAGTAATCGGACAAATAGAGGCCGTGCATAGGTGCGCCGCAGCGCGAGATGCTCGGCCGTGCCAAGAAACGCGCGATGCTCTGCCTCGTGCTCGACACCGTACATTCCGGCGATGAGGTCGAGTGCTTCCTTCGCTTCGGGCACCTCCCCGGTCTCGAAAAATTTCCGACGAACGTGAGCGAGACAGCCACATCGCTGACGGAGTCCTCGCTTCTCGAGCGGGTCATATCCACGATAGTCGTCGCACAGAAATGCGCCAGGCGAATCACCGAGGACCTCGAGTGGAGCATCGCCACCACGCGTGAGCTCAAAGCGATATCCCGTGAGACGCTTGCCAACAAAGGACCAGATAAACGCCTTCGAGGTTTGCTTCGTCAGCGTAAACGACGTCTCGTCGACATGGACGAGGAAGTCCTTCTTGATGACGTCGAAGAGCGGGGCTCGGAGGGGCTCGAGCTTTTGCGCCGCACGCCGGAACAAGTCATTCATCGTGCTTCGTGCGATGGGCATACCGAGCCGCGCGAACGACTGCTCGAGACGATAAAGCGGCGTGACGACAAGGCACTTCGAGACGACGAGGTGCGCAACGAAGCTCGAATCGTACCGCGTCTTGTCCGACCAACGCTCCGGCGGCGGCGCGGTAATGACGCATCCACCGCATCGACACGCGACGACCTCGCGCGTGTGCACAACACGTCGGAAGTAGCCCGGGACGTACGAGTAAACCTCGGATGGCTTGCCGGTGCCGACGCTGCGAAAATTCGTGCCGCCGCAAAGATGACACTTCTTCAGCGTCTCGGGCACGGGCTCCGTCTTCTCTTCTGTGACGATGTGTTCCGCGCGAAGCAAAGCCTGCTCCGTGCGGCGCTCGGCGATCTCCGCTAGCGTCCTCGGTGGCCGCGCGATCTTGGGCATCTTGCCCATCTTCTCGGTACGCCTGGCGAAGGCGCGTTTGAGCACCTCGAGCTCGGCCTGCATGATATCCATTCGAGCTTGCGCCCGCGCACCCTCCTGTTCGAGGTACTGCGCGTACTCGCGCCAAGCGCAGGAACCGTGTTCGTCGTTGTCGGGAGGAGGGACCAATAAACAGCTTTGATCATGCACTCCGCCGAATGTCGATCCCCTTTTTCGCTTCGGCGGTCGTCTTCGCGGGTTTCCACATCGGTGTGCGTCGAACGAGACGAAGATCGACACCATCGAGCAGCATGGTGAGCGACGTCGCGTCGAGGTCGATGCGTGAGGCCCCTTCAGGGATCCGCGGGAGCGTGAAGCGCCCAGATTCGAGCCTTTTGTAATAGACAACGAAGCCGCCCGCGCTGAAGAAGAGGATCTTCACGCGATCCATGCGGCGACCAAGAAACACGAAGAGGGTGCCACTGTACGGGTCGGCCTTCCACAAAGACTGCACGAGCGTCACGAGGCCATCGTGTCCGCGCCGAAGGTCGACGGGCGCACTCGCGAGGACGATCTCGATGCCGGGCCCGAGACTCAACACGCGCGCGCCGCGGCGGCCACCAGCGCCGCAAGATGCTCGGCCGTAATCGCTCCACGCATCGTGATGCGTGCCGGTCCGGCTTCGACGACAAGCTCGATATCGCGCTCCACCGTCGCAGGTCGTGTCACGACGACGGGCAGCAGGCGCGTGGGGCCTGCCGTGCGCGCGCGCCGCTCAAGCTCGGATCGCCACCAGATCAACGTCCGCTCCCTGACGCTATGTCGGCGGGCGATCCCCGCCGCATCGCCGCTTTGCGCCAGCTCCTTGACCCGCTCAGCCCACCAGTTCGCATCATGTCTCGCCATGCGCGCAATGAACATCAAACGCGACCGCCCCGCACGGCGTCTTTGCCCGTACGGTTACGCCGATGCCGATCAATCGGCGGATGCGGTATCGGCCACAGAGCGATGTGCCGATACGCCGCAACGCGGCGTGCGCGTTGGATTCGTCGAGCCGGGCCGTCATGCTTACCGGAAAATGCCAGGGCTCTGCGGGGAGTCAAGAGGTCCGCGCTCGCCGATGTCGAGCCGCCGGCAGCGCGATACCGTCGATCGCGGGAACCTTCGATTCGACTTGAACGAAGCGTCTCCACGTTTGACGATTCAAGCCGCGAGAACGAGGATTACTTTCGTGGGAAAGCTTCGACGGAGCCGGAGCAACCGAGACGAATTGCGGATTCACGTACCTTGCGCGCCGTATTGCTCCGAGGCTCTCGGCCCCATCGCTGGAGCACGTACGCATATTCGTCGCACGCCTCGCGCGGGCGATTCACTTTTGCGAGAGCATCGCCATAGAGGGCGTGCGCGTAGACACTCCACCTCGAGCTTGTATACAGGCAAGATCTCACGCCCCGTCGAAGCTCTTGCAACGCTTTCTCGATCTGGTCGGCATAGAGATAGGTTCGACCGAGGGCTTGGTCCATATTGACCTCGCGGAATTCGGCATCGTGTACGGGATGAATGGGCGGTTGGCGGGCCACAGCAAGCTTCGCATCGTCCGTGGTGACGACGTATTCCACGTAGGTCACGTACCACAGCACGCCAGGGGATGCGAGAATGCCGCCTCGTGCGATAAGCCCTGTTTCATCGTGTGCACGTCGGCGCAACATCTCGTCACGGTCAATTTGTCCGGTTCGATAGAGTGCGACCGTACTTTCAACTGCCTGATCGTACAGCTCGGACCTTACCCAGGTCTGGGATGCCTCGATAAATGTGCGAGCGCCTCGCTTCGCCTCCTCTGTCCGTCCCAACTCGAGGTCGAGCTCGAATCGATCGATGAACGCCTTTGCACGATGGTGTGCGTTGACGGACTTCACCAAGGCCTTGTCCCGAGCATCGAGTGCCGCGTAGGCGCGATCGAATTCGCCGTCGAGGACGGACAGGTAGAATTCGTCGCGGTGATGTTCGAGCTCCCGGGAAGGCTCGGGAACACGCGCCCATTTCTCGTCGAGAATTGCTCGTACGGTGCTCGTACGATGGCTGCGGCCGAACTCCGCGCGCGCGAGATGCGTATAACCGTCGGGCGAGTCATGGTCGATGGCGATGAGCCGCCTCGCTGCAAGCGCCGAATCTTCGCAAGCACCCTCGTTCGCCTCGAGCTTGGCACGTGAGACGAGACAGTTTACTCCACCTTGCGGTGCGGCCGCCACGCACGCGTCGAGTGACTTACGCGCAGCAGTCAGATCATCCTGCTGAAGCTCCGCACGCGCACGGAGCCATAGTGCGATTGCGCCCGGAATGTGGTCCGCAATCGAAAGAAGCTGCGGCGCCTCTCGGGTGCGGATGGCATGCCCGCCTCGAACCATCCATACGACGTCATCGGAAGGGTATTGCTCGGTGACTGTCTCTAGATGGCGCGCTGTCAATGCGAAATTGGGGGGTTCTTCGAACGAAGGTGCGAGTGCATGCAGTAGCGCAACCTGCGCTGGCGAGAGGCGCCCTCGGAGCGATTGGGACTCGGAGAAATGGGTGCGCGTTTCGGGATCGAGCCGCTCCGATGCGGCCGCAAAGAACAAGTGTGCCGTCGCGAGACCCGGGTCGCGCTGCGCTGCTTCCGCAAATTTCTTCCGCGCCGCTTTGGTGGACGCATCTCTCCAATGCTGGAGTCCTGCCTTGAGCAAGGCCTGTGCTTCGGCGTTGGGAGACGATTCGAGCGGTGGAGTGTTGCCGTCAGTTGCGACGCTTTCGGTCGTGAATTTCCCACGCTCGCGGAAGCCTGCGACGATGCCCACGGCGAAGGCGAGAGCAAGAGCCACGGCGAAGGTGCCTTTGAGCGAGCCGGACGTCGATGCGCGCGGCGGTTGCCCATGCGAAATCGTTCCTTCTATGACGCGCTCGTGGCGTTTGGTAGCATCCGTAGTCGTGTCGTGATAACTCGCCGATGGCGATAGAGCCGGCGTGGAGAGGATCCGAAGTTCGGACGGCGCCTTACGGAGCGTTGATGCGCACGCCGAGCAAAGCGCTTCGTTCATCGCTCCGGGATCGAGCCATCGTTCGGCCTTACCGAAGGATAAAGCGCGATCGATCACCTCGCAGATCGCGCTCGGAACGAGAGGCGCCACCTCGGAGAGCCGCGTCGGGGGTCGCGTGGCTGCGAGAACGATCATCTCGCTCGCAGATTCGGCGGGGTGGACGTACCGCCCGGCAAGGAGCGTGAACATGGTGGCACCGACCGCCCAGATATCCGTTCGTCCGTCGATGTCGCGCACTCGCCCGAGAGCTTGTTCGGGAGCCATGAACGGAGGCGTTCCGAGGGCGCGGCCCGAACCCGTGATCGACGTGGTTTCGCTGGTTTCGAAGAAGCGGGCAATGCCGAAATCGAGGACCCGAACTTGTCCGTCGTCAGTGATGAAAATGTTGTCGGGTTTGATATCACGGTGGACGATTTTGGCCGTGTGCGCCGCTTGTAAGACATCGAGCAGCGCGCGGGCAATGACAATCACGCTTTCGAGCGGCAGCCGCATTCCATTGCGGGCCGCACGTGCTCGCACGGTTTCACCCGAGAGAAGCGGCATGACCAGGAAGGTGGATCCGTCTTCGGCGACGTCGTCGTCGGTGATGGGAACGACACTGGGGTGCCGGATGGCGTTCGCGAGAAGCGCCTCACGCCGAAAGATGCGCTCCACCTCAGGGTCTACGGAGAGCCGCTCGTGGAGGATCTTGATGGCGACGGGGTGGCCGTTTCGGTGGGTGCCGGCGTAAACGGCAGACATGCCGCCGATGCCGATCAATCGGCGGATGCGGTATCGGCCGCAGAGGGTGGTCCCGATTCGTCGTAGGGCAGCGTGGGTGTTGGACTCGTCGCGCCCTTCCTGCATGCCCATGGCGAGGATGCCAGGACGCACCCGGCTGTCAAGCGACGACGGGGGTCCGAGCGACTCTTCCCGGGTCGCGAACAACGTACCCGCTGCGTGACGAGCCGTTCTTCCGAAGGTGAGCCGCCAGGTCCGGCCTGCGTCAGAGAGCAGGGCAAACGTGCGGGAAGGGCATCCGAGCACCCGCCCGTAGAACGGTGGACATCTTGCCCAGCGAAATTCCCGGGGGAGCGCGGTGCATCGGTGAAGAGGTCTCTTACCGATTGGCATTCCGCAAGTCCGGGTATACACGATTGCGTGCGGTCCGGAAAATCGCGATAAGCCGCTTCACGGCAGGTGCGGAATCTTCGCAGCGGATCGCAAGGACATCGAGTGACGGGGCCGCCGCCCGGATGGCCAATAATCGCGAGCAGATCTTCGCGTCGAAAGAAACGTGCAATGATGGGAGCGGCGGAGCGCGGTCGTGAAGGCCCTCGATGGCGACAGGGTGGCCGTTGCGGTGGGTGGCGGCGTAAACAGGGCCATACCATCGGCGCCTATCAAGTGGCGAATGCGATACCGGCCGCAGAGCGACGTGCCGATATGTCATGAGGCGGTATGCGTACTGTACTCATCGAGCCGTTCGCGCATGCGCGTTGGATAAAATGCCCGTGCGTGCCGGAGTGTCGAGTGAGGTGGGCAGTCGGCTCATCCTCGAAATGCGCGACGTTCGACGAATTCGGTGTCCGCCCATCCCCAATACCTAGTTGGCATGAGGCCCGATCCTCAGTCGGGCGCGCGAAGCCCCTCCTGCCGCCGGACGAGGTGGGTCTTCTCAAGCAAATGTAGAAGAGCTTTCGCCTCATCGTCGCTCAAGCTTGGAGCCGCTCGTAGCAGATCAGCAAACGTGAATGTCGCTCCGGTAGCCAGCGCATCCACCCATCGGCATGCCGAAACGTAATCGACACTCATTTCCAGGTGCGCAGTTTTTTTCTCTCGGAACCCATATGTCGATATTACGACGCGTGTCGTATCCGTCTGAGGGTTTATTGTGTCGACGCCGAACGATACGAGAGCGCTTCGCGTAAAACGCGAGGATGCCTCGATGGCATGCTCTCTCGCGGTCGGGCGAATAATATCCAGGGCATCCAATCTCGATGCAGCGTCCACTAGCGATTTGCATGCCGTCGACGCGAGCTCTAGGGCATGCGGATCTCCCGCGCTCAGACTGTACGCGGGTTGGCGCCACCATTCGTCGCGAGCGAGCTCATTCTTCAGTGCGGCGATAAGGACGTCCAGCCTCGTCGGCGACGCCAGTTGAATGTGTAGGGATACTGAATCTTGATCCGAAAATGTTTCGTGCCAATAACCCCGCGGCACATATAGTATCGACCCCTGCTCTAAATCGTATGACGTCGCATTACAAGGTATTTCTCGGGGCGGAAGTCCTTGTGCGTAACGCCGCACCTCGGGAGGTACGCGATCCAGAGTTGCCCAAGCTTCCAGTGGCATTGGCGCAAAGGTGTTGGGCGCAATCTTCCACGTTTTTCTACCTTTCAGTTGAATCATAATAAGATCGGCACGGTCGAAGTGCGCACGTGTCGTTGCTCCGGGGCGATTGCAGAAGACGGCGCATTCCGCGGTCTCTCTTGGGATCCCTAGCGTATCTGCAACTTCACGCTCGTGTGCTGCAAACTGAGGGATTCGTCGAAAATATAGAGTAGTGCCGGCGTCATAGAATCGTTTTCCGCTCGTGGATGGGATAGGCGCTGCGGTATGTGCGCCATCCAGCTTTTGAAACCATGCATATACTTTCGCTCCTCGAAGCGAGAGCAGATCATCGACGGTACCGATCGCGAGCGTCCTTGAAAGTCGATTGGCTATCTCGAGCCGTGGGCCGACGAAATACGGCTGCTGTCCAAGTATCTCGCGTTGGAATCGTTCGAGCCCGAGAGGGGCGAACCAGTCGGCGAGCCCAATAAGCGGTACAGTCATGGTGTTCTCTCCGGAAAAATCGAAGGTGTCTGCTCAGGATCGCGCGCTACCGCGTCAAGATAATGTCAAGAATGCGAACTAGAGGGTGAGAGTGTTCAATGTGATATTCACATTAATGTGACTCATTCTTTCGAACCATCATCGCCATCATCATTATCGTCATCGTCTACAGCCTCGTCTTCACCACCCGGTCCCCCATCTTCACTTCCAGCCGAAACAATGCCTTTCGGAAAGCCTGGAATGGTATCTTGCGTCTCGACGAATAGTAAGTTGAGTACCTTCGTCCCTCCCGAAGAAAGACCGGGCTTCATGGCCGCGGAGGGGGCCGAGTCGACGATGCTACCGATGACACCGAACGCGGACTCGTTCAGGGCAACGGCACCCGTGAGCACATTTGACTCAATTTTCACTTGCTGACTCCTTTTACTACATTTGGATATGAACCCCCCGTCACACCGGGGCAACCGTTACGAACCGCAGACTCGCGCGCTGCGCGAGCCGTAAGGCTTCGAGGATCCCGCCAACGCTCGAGGGTGTATGCGTAGTGCTCGCATGCATCTCGAGGGCGACCGCTTGCCGCGAGAGCATCGGCGTATAAAGCATGCGCACGAACTCCATGGATAGCTTTCCAGTACACGCAAGACTTGACGGCGCGCCCCAATGACTGAAGGGCTTTGTCGACTTGGTCGACATCAAGATACATTCGTCCGAGTTGCGCATCCGCCGCGAGATCGAAAAACTCAGCGTCCGTGATAGCGCCTTTTGGCTGATGTTCGATAGCGAAGCGGGAATCTTCTGTATCTTTGATAATTTGAACATATGCGTCCCACCAGCGTACACCAGGCGCAGCGTAATACCCACCACGTGCGAGCAACCCCTCTTCATCGTGTGCTCGTCGCCGACGAAACTCGTTGCGGTCAATGATGCCAGTGAGGTAAAGCGCGCGGGTTCTCTCGGTCGGCATGTCCCAGGTGTCATAGGGTAGCCACGTCTGGGAGGCTTCGATGAAGTCACGTGCAGCTTGTTGTGCAGGTTCGTTTTGACCCAGTTCGAGAGCGAGATCAATTCGACTTATAAACGGAACTACACGGTCATAAGCATTGACGGAGCTGATCGCCGCCTTCTCCCATGCAGCGAGCGCGGCGTATGCACGATCGAATTGACCATCGAGTACGGCTAAATCGAACTCATCGCGTTGATGCTCGATCTCACGTTTGGCTTCTGGAAGCCTGGCCCACCGACCCTCGAGTATTGCTCGTACCGCGCTCGTCCGATGGCTGCGTCCGTACTCGGCGCGTGCAAGAAATCGGTACCCATCGGGTGCCGTATGATCGATTGAAATCATTCGGCGTGCAGCTAAGGCAGACTCTTCGCATGAACCTTCGTTTGCCTCCAATCTCGCAAGCCAAACGAGGCAGTCCATCCCTCCTTGGGATGACGCAGATATGCAAGATTGGAGGGATCTGCGGCCGGCTGCTACGTCGCCTTTGAGGATTTCGGCACGACCGCGAAACCAGAATGCGAGTGCGCCGTCAATATGATGCACGATCGAAAGGAGCCGCTCTGGATCTTTCGTGCGCAGATCGTGGGCTCCTCGCACCGTCCAGCTGATCGCGTCGTTCGGAAACTTGTTGGTCAACGCTTCGAGGCGTCGGGTCGTCTCGGTATGATCGGGAGGCTCTTGCATCATCGGTTCGAGCGCGTCGAACAGCGCTGCTTGAGAGGGGGACAAGCGGCTGCGAAGTGCTCGAGCTTCTGTAAAGTGCGGTCGCACGTCCGGATCCAGCCACTCCGATGTCGCAACGAAGTACAAATGAGCTACGGCAAGGCCGGGATCGATGCGTGCCGCTTCAGCGAACTTGTTGCGAGCCGCTCCTGTCGACGCGTCTCGCCATAGTTGAATTCCGGCGTCCAGCGAAGCTTGTGCATCCGAATTTTTCGACGCTCCTGCAATCGATGCCGTCGTCCCCATTCCATCACCAAGCGCGCCCCCGCACCGTCGCATCGCGCCCGCCCCCGTGATCCCCGCGAGCGCTACGACCGCAACCCAAGTTACCGCTCGGGAGAACCAACTCCTTCGCCGCGCGATCGGAGTATCCGTCTCTAGCCCGGGCACGTCCGGCAACATCGCTTCCGGTTGCGTTGATACGAGATCGTCGCGTACTGGAGACCGGGGCTCCTCGTCGGACCCTGAGATGTGCGTATCATCCGGCCCGCGCGTGGCGCCGCCGCCGCTCGCGTGGCGCCGCCCTGAACCTACCTCGTCCCCACGCCGCTCGGAGCCTCCCATCGGAGAATCGTAGTCGACGGGGGTGGGGGCCACCGTATCGTCGTGAACAGCGGCCGCGGTCCGTGGGGTTTTGCGCGCGGGGCCGGAGCGCAAGTCGGGTTCCTGGGCATCGCCGTTGCCGCCGTTTGCTGCGGCGCGTTCGGCGGCCTTGGCTGCGAATTCGGCCACGATTTCGTCGCGGACGCGCGCGGCGGTGACGTCGCTTCGCTCCTCGAGCGCCTGTTCGAGGGCGGCGAGCAACGCTTCGCGCATGGCGCCGGCGCTGGACCATCGCTCCGCCGGTTCGAATTGGAGCGCCTTGTCGATGACGTGCACCAGCGCGGGGTGCAGATCGGGGACGAGGGTGGCGATGGATCGGGCGCGTTGCGTGGCTGCAGCGGCCAGCTGAGCGCCGCTGTGCTCCGCGAGGTGCACCGTCTCTCCCGACAGGAGGGAGAACATGGTGGCGCCGACCGCCCACAAGTCGCTTTGGGGGCCGATGGCGTAGCGGTTCCCCAGCGCCTGCTCCGGGGGCATGAAGGCGGGGGTGCCGATGAAGCGGCCCGTCATCGTCAGGGTGGACTCGGTGCCCGTGCGGCGGGCGATGCCGAAGTCCAACACGCGAACCTGAGCGGCGGTGTTGACGAACAGGTTCTCGGGCTTGATATCGCGGTGTACGACGCCTTTGGCGTGTGCTGTCGCGAGGACATCGAGTGCGTCGGCGATCAGGACGCCGGCTTCGGCGAAGGGGAGGTGCTTGTCGGCGCGTTCCCATCGCGCGCGTAAGGTTTCGCCCTCGACCAGGGGCATGATGAGAAAAACGCACCCGTCGTCGTCTTCGTCGTCGTCGAGCACGGGGACGGCGCCGGGGTGCCCGATGCGGTTGGCGACGTACGCTTCCCGGCTGAAAAGATGATACATATCGGTATCATCCAGCAGGTGATCGAGAAGGAACTTGATCGCGACCCGGTGGCCGTTTCGATGGGTCGCCGCGTAGACGGCTGCGGTCCCGCCGATGCCGATCAGGCGATCAATTCGGTACTTCCCTTGAACAGTCGTCCCTACGCGAGCCAGCGCGCGTTCGGACACGGATTGGCGCGTAAACGGCGCGGGCATTGGTACCTTTCCCCACTAACCCTTCGGTCAGCTTGCATGATGGGGTGCTGCATTTTCTTCTGTCAAGATCTAGATAGTCATCAGCGTTGAAATATTCCTGTCGGGACGTACCGAGAAGGGGCGCGGAGTTTCGTCAGCGTAGTACCCGCGGGGTTGAGCTCTCAATGTGAAATTTTGGCGACTGGCGCGTGCGTTCGCCGCCTTCGACACGCGCCAAAAGGTCCGAGCGTCCGCGTTGCAAAGGCGTCCGTTTTGCCGCACGTTGCGTGGTGCAAGCCGCAAGTTGCGTCGCGTTGCGTGCCGCACGTTGCGTGGTGCACGTGGTGTTGCGTGCCGCACGTTGCAAGTTGCGTCGTGTTGCGTGCAACAAGTTGCGAGCCGCACGTCGCAAGTTGCATCGCGTTGCGCAGCGTGCGCGCGGGTGCACGTCGCAAGTTGCATCGCGTTGCGCAGCGTGTGCGTGGGAGCACGTCGCAACCGACACTTCGTCCGGCGGAATGGGGCGCGCCAGATGGCGGTGTGGGAACAATGCGGCGCATTGCGGAGAGATCGCTCCGTGCGCTCAAAACACGAATCTCCGGGCCCCAGGGACCTTTGCCCCTCGGCGACCCGGAGATCGCTACTGCTCGTGCTGTGAAGGCGAACTACGCCCGATCCTGCGACTGCGCGTCTTCAATCGCGTCTTCACGCCGCGGGCGCAGATTCACCTTGAGGATCTGCTTGCGCACGCGCACCGCCTCGGGGGTGACCTCGACCAGCTCGTCGGCGTCGATCCACTCCATCGCCGTTTCGATGGTGAGGACGCGCGGCGGGGCGAGCAGGACGTTCTCGTCCTTGCCGTGGTTGCGCACGTTCGAGAGCTTCTTCTCTTTGATCGCGTTGACGTCGGTGTCGTTCGGGCGATTGTGCTCGCCGATGATCATGCCCTCGTAGACGTCGATGCCGGTGGAGACGAAGAAGGTGCCGCGCGGCTGCAGGTGGAAGAGCGCGTACGGCGTGGAGATGCCCGCGCGATCCGCGACGATCGCGCCGGATTTGCGCTTCATCATGGCGCCGCCCCAGGGCTCCCAGCCGTCGAACACGGTGTTCAACAGCCCGGTGCCGCGCGTCGCGGTCAGAAATTCACCGCGGAATCCGATGAGGCCGCGGCTCGGGATGCGGTACTCCAGCCGCGCGCGCCCGTAGCCGTGGTTGGCCATCTTCACCATGCGGCCCCGGCGCTCGCCCAGGCGCTCGGTGACGACGCCGATGAAGCTGTCCGGCACGTCGATGACCACGAGCTCCATCGGCTCGCAGATCTGGCCGTCGATTTCTTGGGTCACGACCTCGGGGTTGCCGAGCTGCATCTCGTAGCCCTCGCGGCGCATGGTCTCGACCAGGATCGCCAATTGGAGCTCGCCGCGGCCGAGGAGCATGAACGTGTCGGGCGACTCCGTCTCCTCCAAACGAATCGCCAGGTTGCGGCGGGTTTCGCGCACCAGGCGCTCGCGCAGATGGCGGCTCGTCAAGAACTTCGACGCCTTGCACTTGCCGGCAAAGGGCGAGGTGTTGACGCCGATGCGCATTTTGATCGTCGGCTGCTCGACCAGGATACGCGGCAAGGCGCGCGCCTCGAAGCCGGGCGAGACGTCCACGATGGTGTCGCCCACGAACACGTCTTCCAGGCCGGCGATGGCCACCAGCTCGCCGGCGCCCGCGTCGGGCGAGGCCACGCGCTTCAAGCCTTCGAAGGTGGAGAGCACCTTGATGCTCCCTTTGCTGACCGCGCCGCCCTCTTTCAAAACGGCAATCGGCTGGTTCGCTTTGACCGTGCCCGAGACCACGCGCCCGATGGCCAAGCGGCCCGTGTACTCGTCGTGATCCAGGTTGTTCACCAGGATTTGCAGCGGCGCGTCGGGATCGCCCGGTGCGGGCGGCACCGTCTTCAAAATGAGCGAGAAGAGCGGCGAGAGATCCGTCGACGTATCGTCCAAGGCGCGCTTGGCGATGCCCTGACGGCCGATGGCGTAGACCACGGGGAAGTCGAGCTGCGCGTCGGTGGCGTCGAGATCGCAGAACAAGTCGAAGACTTCGCTCAGCACCTCGTTGGGGCGCGCGTCGGAGCGGTCGATCTTGTTGATGACGACGATGATGGGGAAGCCGAGCGAGAGGCACTTGCGCAGGACGAAGCGGGTCTGCGGAAGCGGGCCCTCGGCCGCGTCGACCAGCAAAATGGCGGCGTCGGCCATGAGCAGGGTGCGCTCGACTTCGCCGCCGAAGTCGGCGTGGCCCGGGGTGTCGACGACGTTGATCTTCGTCGCGACGGTGTCGCCCGGCTCTTTCCAGCGCACGCTGGTGTTCTTGGCCAGAATGGTGATGCCGCGTTCGCGCTCCAGGTCGTTGTTGTCCATGACCCGGTCCACGACGGCTTCGTTCTCCCGGAACGTGCCGGCTTGGCGGAGCATGTGGTCGACGAGGGTCGTCTTACCGTGGTCGACGTGAGCAACGATGGCGATATTTCGAAGCGATTGTGCCATGAATGTGTCGGAAAATGCGCTGGATTGCGCGACGCGTAGCGGCAGTGAGGGCGCGCATCTTTACGCCTCCGCCGTGCGCTGGGCAAGCGGGGTGATGCGCGTTGCTTTCGAAGTGAGTCTTTTCGACGCGCTCGAGGTCGCTATTTGCCCGGTGTAGCTGCGACTTTGCCGATGTAGCCAGTCTTCGCCGACATCGCCACGCCCTGCGCCGACATCGCCCCGACTTCGCCGGTGTCGTCCACGCCCTTGCCGGCGTCGCCGCGCGCTACCGCTACTTCATGCCGGAGCGGGCGCGCGCCTCGGCGTAGCCGTCGCTGACGCTGTAGCCGATGATCTCGCGGGCCTGCGGGGTGCGCGCGATCCAGTCGGCGCGTTCGTCGGGATCGCTCGGGAGCGAGGTGTGCCCGAGGGTCCAGGCGATGGCCTCGAGGGCCGCGTTGGGATCGCCCACCGCCAAGAGGCCGGTGCGATCGGCCCAGGAGACGACCGCGGGGCCCAGGACGGCCGCCTGCGTTCCCACCGAGCCGGCCACCTCCAGCGCCATCAGGCCCACGTCTTGGTCCAGCCGGCGGGGGAGGGCCGCCTGCAGACGCCGCGCGGCCTCGGCCAGGGCCGTGGGGTTGATCCCTTGCGGCTTCCAGCTCGGGTTGAACACGTGCAGCCATGCGGCGACAAGGACGGGGAGATCCTTGGCGACGATGCGCAGGAGCGCCGAGGCGCGCGCTTGCACGAGCTTCAGCGCGCGCACCAAGAGGAAGGTGCGACTCAGCTCGTTGATGTGCGGCTGCAAGAGCGCCTCGCCCAGGATGATCACGGGCGGGGTCGAGCTGACGGGGATGCACGTCAGGCCGATCTGCGGCGAGACGAGCACTTGGCAGCCGGTGATGCCCATTCCGGCCGCGAGCGCGTTCGCCGCCGCGTGCACGTTCGCCGCCGCCGGCGGGAGCGAGCCTGCGCGCACGGAGCGGGGATCGAGCGGTACGATCGCGTCGAGGGCGTCGCCGGTGCGCGCGAGCAGGGCGCGCAGGGCAGGGATGACCACGTCGGGGGCGAGCACTTCGTCGAGGCGCGCGTCGCCGGCGCGCGCTTGGGCGCCCGCGAGGGTGACGGGCTTGCCGCTGAAGGCGGCCAAGGTGGCGTTGACGACCTGCGCGGCGTCTTTCTTTCCGCGCAGCTCGTAGACGGTGGCCATCGTCTCGAAGGTGGTCGGCGCGAACTTGCCCGCGGCGAAGGCGCGGCGCGCGTCGGCGGCGGCGCGATCGAGGAGGATGTGCACGGCCGGCAGCTGCCGGTGCCGCATGTAGAACTCCGCCAGGGTGCGCAGGATGCCGACGTCCTGGGGGAACTCGCGGCGGGCGGCGTCCAAGGTCTGCTCGGCCTTGCGCGGATCTTTGGCCTCCTCGTAGATGGAGGCGCGCTCGATGTAGCGCATGCGGCGCTCGGCCGGATCGCGGGTGGCGAGGAAGAGCTGGTTCTGCAGATCCAGCGCCTTGGCGACGTCGCCCCGCTGCCGGTAGATGTCGACCAGGCGGGACAAGGTGGCGAGATCGCCCGGTTTGCGTTTGAGCAGCTCTTCGTAGGCCAGCTCGGCGCGTTCGAGGTTCACCGCGTGGCGCGCGTACAGATCGCCCAGCCGCTCGTAGATGGTGCACTGCTCGTCCGCGGACACCGTGAGCCGCGAGAGGCGCACCCACGCTTGCTCGGCCGCGGGCCAGTCGGAGACGGCGGCCGAGAGCTCGCCGTACGTCTTGAGCGCCTCCACGTGATCCGGATCGATGGAAAGCGCCGCCTCGAGGGCGCGCCGCGCGCCGATGGAGTCGCCCACGCCGAGCAGCACCCGCCCGCGTTCCACCTCGAGGGCCAGCCGCTCGCCGGGATCGGCGACCGTCTGCGCGCGCGCCTCGAGCAGCGCGCCGAGCTCGTTGTAGTGATGGCGCTTGCCGTAGATGGCGCAGAGTCGCGTGAAGACGTTGGTGTCGCTCACGTCGATGCGCGCGGCTTCCTTGAGCGCCAGCATGCCGTGATCGTCGTCGTGCAGATCGTCGAGCCAGATTTGCGCGGCGCGGTACCAGGCCGAGACCCGGTGGGCGGGCACCGCGGAGGCGCGCGCCACCATCTCGTACGCGGTGGCCGCCTCGCGCGTCTCGCCGCACGCCCGGCGTGCCTCGGCGAGCTTCTCCCACGCCACGATGTCCGCGGGATCCTCGGTGATGGCGCGCTCCAAGAGCTCTTTGCCCTCGGCGGTGCGGCCGAGCATCACCGCGGCTTGTCCGGCGCGCAAGAGGAGCGACGAGACCTCCGCGCTGCGGGAGGCGCGCTGCAGGAGCGCCTGCGTGGCCTCGAGCTCCGCCGCGAGATCGTGGCGGATGCGCGCGTGCGCGTTGTACAAGCGCAAGGCCCAGATGGGCGGATCGCTCTCGGCCTTGCCCAGCGCCGCGAGGTCGAAGGTGGTCCCCCAGTCGCCGCGCCGCATGCGCAGGCGCGCCGCGAGGCCGGCGTGCGCCGAGGCCTCGCCGCCGGGGGTGCCGGCGAGCACGCGCGCGATCAAGGTGGACACCGGCTCCAGCTCGTCGTCGCGCGCCTCGGCGAGCAGCGCGTGCTCGACGTAGCGCAGGCTGGGCTTGTGGTCGAGCGTGTCCTCGAGGATCGTCCGGTGCAAAAGCAGCGCGCTCGCCGGATCCTGGCGCGCGGTCGCGTCCAGATCGGCCAGGCGCTCGTAGGCTTCGCGCCGGACGACCACGTCGTCCGTCTGCCGCGCCAGCGCGAGGAGCTCGTCGGCCAGCCGCGCTACGTTTCCGGTCGTGAACTCGGCCCGCTCCAGGGCGATGCGCTCCAAGGTCGGCCCGGCGAGGGGGTTGGTGCGCGCGGCCTCGGCGGCTGCCCGCAGCGCGCCCTCGCGATCGCCGCGCTGCTCGTAGCCGTGCGCGGCCTCGAGCAACCAGCGCTGACGCGTCTCGCCCGTACCCGGGGCGGCGGCGGCGCGCGCTTCGCGCCAGGAAGGGCCGTCTTGGGGGGCTTCGCCGGAGATGCGCTCGTAGAGATCGCGCAGGGCGACGTCGTCGGGGCGGGCGCGCTGGGCCTCTTGGAGGCGCGCGGTGGCGAGGGCGCGATCCTGGTCGGCCACGAGGAGCGCTTCGCGCACGGCGTCCAGCGCCTTTTCGAGCGGATCGCTCGCCGCTTCTTTGCGCCTTTGGACCCAGCTCACCACCTTGGTCACGTCGCCCTCTTTGCGCGCGATGCGCTCGCCCAAGAACGACGCGAAGGGCAGGGCAGGCGCGGCCCGATGCGCCGCCTCCAGGAGCTGGAGCTTGGCCTCGTTGTCGAGCTGCCCTTTGCGCGCCACCGCTTCGATGGCCGTCAGCGCCGCGCGCGGCCCCCGATCCAGCTTGAGGGCCATCGCGCGGAGCTCGGCGCTCAAGTCGATCGACGGATCGAGCTCCACGGCCGCACGGAGCGCGACCTCGTTCTCCGGTTCGAGCTCGCGCGCTCGTTTGTAGGCGGCGAGCGCGCGCGCGGAGTCGTCCCGGCGCTCGGCCACGAACGCAGCGGCCATCCAGCGGTCGCTCGCGCGCGGACCGCCTTCCCACGCCGCGAGCGTATCGCCCAGGGTGTCCCAACGCCCGGAGCGGAAGGCGATCTCCAGGGCCAGCGCGCGCGCCTCCTCGGGCGCGTCCTCCCGCCGCGCGAGGGCTGCCGCCTCAATCTCGGCGATGGGGGCGAGGCGGGCGAGCAGGCGCCCGAGCACCACGGCGCGCTTCTTGGCGTCGTCTCCGGAGGCGGCGGACGAACGCGCGTCGCTGCCGACGAAGGCCGAGGCGGCGGCGGAGAAGGGCACGAGCGCCTCGTCCTCGCCCAGGCTCTTGGCGATGTGCTGCGCGCCTTCGTCCAGCGCGCCCGTCAAGAGACGGAGCACGAGCTCCTCCTCCGGGGCGAAGATACCCGGCACGCGAAGCGCCGAGAGCACGACGTCGGTGTCGCCGAGCTCGAGGCCGCGCGCGGCGCGTGCGCGCACGGCGGCGCGATCCTCCAGGCCCTTGAGCCCGGCCAGCGACGAGGCGCGCGCCTCCGGATCGGTCACCGACAAGGCGGCCGAGAGCCATGCGGCGGCGCCGGAGAGCTCCGGCACATCGGAGAACTCGGCCAGGATGCGCGCCGCGAGCACCGGTTGCCCCAAGGTGAGCGCCGTGCGTGCGCGCCGCAAAATGCCCGCGCCGTCGGGCGAGCGCGCGGGCTCCTTCTTTTCGCCGTCGGCCGCCTCGGTGGTGAGCAAGCCGGCGTCGGCCAGCGATGGCACCACCGCCGGGCGCTCGCCCGTGGCCTCGAGCCCCGCCTCCACGCCGCGCAGGCGCAGCGCGCTCTCCATGGCTTTTGCGACGGGGGCGAGCTCCGGCGCCTCCGGAAAACGCAGCGCGCTGGAGGCCATCTGCTCGCGCGAGAGCGCCAGGGCCGCGCGTCCGATGACCACGCGCACGTCGTCGGGAGCCGATTGCAGGGCCTGCTCCCAGCGGTCGTCCAGGAGATCGTCGTCGCCGCCGAAGATGCGCACGGCCTCCGCGGCCAGGAGCCGATCGTGCAGCTTGCCTGCGTCGGTGGGCGCCAGGCGCGCGGAGGCATCGAGGCGCTCGAAGAGGGCCTCGGCCGAGGGCTTGGGGGCGTCGGCGAAGATGATCTCTTCGTCGTCGGTCTGGCTCACCATCCGCTCGACGTCGGCGAGGGCGCGCACCTGTTTGTGCGGCATCGCGAGCTCCGGGCACGCGTCGCGGGCCTCGATGGCGAGCCTCTCCGCTTCGTAGCGCTGGCCGAGCATCGCGCGCAGCTCGCTCACCGCCAGAAGACCGCGAGCGCGCACGGCCGGATCCCCGGAGGCGCGGGCCTCCTCCTCGAGCCAGGTGCTGCGCGCTTCCATGGCGCTGCGCGCGTCGTCGGTGAGCCACTCCGACGCGGGCTTTTGCCCTTCGAACTTGGCCTGCGACGAGGAGAGGGGCGGCGGAACCGACTGCGGCGCGGGCGTCTCTTCTTCGTGGCGTTCGTCACGTTCGCCGCCCTCGTCACGTTCGCCGCGCACGGGGAGGCCCGGCGGCGCGCTCGTGCGCGACGAGGGCGGTATCGACGGGGCCAGGGAGCGCCGCAGGGAGGGCGGCGCGCCCTCGGGGCTGTGGATCGCGTAGATCGCGGTCTCCATCTCCTCCTCGTCGCCGAACGAGCGGAGCTTGGAGAAGGTGACATCGGGCGGCACCGAAGAGGGCGACGTGCCGTGGAGCTGCGGGGGCGCCGTGGTTCGCGGGCGGAGGCCGGTGGTCTCCCGCTGCGCTTCGGCAGGATCGTCTTCGCGCTCGTCGTCGCGGTCGAACTCGAACTCGGCGACCCCGAAGCTCGCGTTGTCCTCGGCCGCACCTGGGACCGGGGTGGGCAAGAGCGCGGGCGGCGGCGAGGTGGGAACGTCGCTCTTGCGCAGGTCGAACGTCTCCGCGAACGGATCGAACATTTCGCCCTCGGCCACCTTGGGCTCGAAGGGGCGAGGCCGCCGCAGGACCTCGGTGGAACCCGCGCGGGCGATGTCCTTGGCGCTGGTGACCACCGAAGCTTCGCGCGCCTCCGGGCGCTCCTCGGCCGTGCCCTCGCGTTCGCGCTCGGCTTTGCCGCTGCTCAACGGGCCGCCCGACTCGGACGATCCCCCGAGCATGGCGGTCGGCTCCAGGTTGCGTCCGAACAGCTGCCCGAGGCCGGCCTTGGAGCGGGTGACACCGCTGAACAGCCCTCCGCGCAAATTCGGGTTGCGGATGGACTCGAGGTTCGGGAGGGACGCGACGCTGGTGGCGCCCTCTTCGTCGCCGTCGTCGCTGTCGCCGGCCAGGTTCACCAGCTCCGGGGTCATGGGCCGTTTCCGAATCGGCTCCGGGCCCGGCGCCGGCTTCATCGTCGGCGTCTGGGTGACCGCGGGGGGCGACTCCGACGTTCCTGCACCGGGCGGCGCAGCCGTTGCCGCAGGCGCTGCTGATGCCGCAGGCGCTGCTGATGCCGCAGGCGCTGCTGATGCCGCAGGTGCTGCTGGTGCCGCAGTTGCCGCGACGCCGGCCGTCTCCGGCCCAGGGAACGCGCTCACCCGGGTGGCCAACTCCTCGACATGGGCGGCTTCCGGCCCGGGGAACGCGCTCACCCGCGTCAGCGCTTCCGCGTCCGGATTGGCGGCCGGCGCCGCGCCGGCCTTGGGCTCCCCCTCGTCGACGGCGAAGCTCTTGTTCTCCCACTCGTCGAGGGCCGCATCCCAATCGAAGTCTTCGTCGACGAACAGACCGGCGTTGCCGGGCGGCGGCGGCGGCTTCGGCTCGCTCATGACAGCCCCTCCAGACCGAGGGCACGGCGCACCTCGAGGTAGGTGGGGGAGAAGCCAAAGCGCAAGAGCTCCACGGCGTAATCTTCGTTTTTCAGGACCACACGCACTCGCTCGGGCGGTTCACCAATGGCATCGCAAATGACGAAGGACACGTCGGCCGAGGCGATGAGCGCGCAGCGCGCCAACGTCAAATGGGCGCGCATGTACCAGGTGCGCGCGTCTTGTCCCGATTGGAGCACGGCGCGGCACACGTCCGGCAGGATCCTCCGCGTCTTGCGCGCGATCACCTTGCCGATGCTCTTTTCAATCTCGGGCAACACCGCGTAAGGCGGCGCCTCCACCGGAACGTCGGCCAGGTGGCACGCCGCCACCAAGATGGCCGCCACCGAGGTCGCGTCGCGGCTGCGCACGATGGTGCTGCCGCGCGCCATCGCATAGAGCTCGCTGGCCACCCGCGCGCGAAGCGGCGGAATGAGCGGCGAGGAGATGCCCGCCCCCACCACCAGCGCCGGGACCTCCCCCGGAATGCCATAGACGCCCAGCGGATCGCGCCCGCCCACGTACAGGTCGAAGGCGTCGATGCCGAACGCGCCCGCCCACGCCGCGACCTCGTTTCGCAAGGTGGCGCCGCCTCGGGGATCGACCTTATCGCGTTTGCTCAAGCCGAGCGCCGACAGCGAGGGCCCGAGCGCCTCGGCCAGGGTGGGCGCCATCAGCTGGAAGAACTCCGCCATGGGGCCGGCGTCGCCGGGGGCCACGATGGATGAGCGCAGCCCCGCGTCGATGGCCATCTGCGGCACGCGCGCCTTGCGCTGAATGAACGCTTGCAGCACCGCCTCGTCGCTGCCATCGGTGCCGATCACGAGCTGCGCCGTCGACAGCGCCACATGCTCGATTTCCGTGTCGGCCGCGCCGCGCGCCACCCGCGCCAGGCGGCGCACCGTGGTGCTGTCCACGGGGTTCTCGCGCAGCGCCATCACCAGCGCGTCCTTCACCCGCAGAAAGAGCCGCCTCTTCACCTCGGGTTCCATCTCGATCTTCAGCAGCAGATCGATGGCCTCGCCGTCGGCCGGGGACTCCTCGAGGAGCTTGGCGATGGCCGGCGCGGCCCCCTGCGGGTTGCCCAGGCGATCGCGGTGGATGGCCATGGCCAAGCGCGCGGCGGCGATGCGCCCCTGCGGCTCGAGGCGCTCGTGCATCAGCTCGTGGAGGATGGCCGTCGCCTCGTGCCAGGCCCCGGTTCGGGCCGCGGCCCGCGCCAAGCGCTCGCGCACGGGCAGGGTGGAGAGCCCGGCGGCGTGGAGGTTCACCAGCACCGCCAGCGCCTTGTCGAAGCGATCGAGCTTGTTCTCGTACAGATCGACGGCCGCGATGCCGGCGGTGACGCGGTTTTTCGCCGGCGCGCCATGGATGGTGGCCAGCTTGGCGAGGCTCTCGGCCGCCTCGTCGTACATGCCGCGGCGGATGAAGATTTCCCCCGTGAGGGCGAGCGCGCCCACGTGCTCGGGCTCGAACATCGTCACGCTCTCGAGGGCCTTGAACGCGCCGTCGATGTCGCCCTTTTCGCGCAGCACGCGGGCCTGCTCCCAAAAGAGCTTCGACAGCTCGTCCGGATCTTCGGAGATCTCGACCCGGCGCGAGATGAGCAAGAGGAGCTTGTCGGTGTCCTTGCGGGCGCGCACCGCGCGGAAAATCTTGTCGAACGAGTAGCTGCGCGAGGCGTCGCGCTCGAAGGCCAGGTCGAACGCCTGCTCGGCGGAGGCGTCGTCGCCGAGCTCCCGCCAGAGGCCGCCCGCCTCCTCCAGAAATGCCGCGCCGCGGACGTCGTCGTTGGCGCGCGTGCCCAGCTCCATGGCGGCGCGGGCGTGCGTGGCGCGATCGCCGAGGACCTCCGCCGCCGTGCGCAGACCTTCCCACGACGCGAGATCCGAAGGATGCGCCGCGAGCGCCGTCTCGAAGGCCGCCCGCGCGCCCTTGTGGTCGCCGGCGACGAGGAGGGACCAACCCGAGAGCGCGCTGGCATCGAGCCGCGTCTCCTCGCCCAACACGGTGCCCAGTCCTTGGAGGGCTTGGGCGCGCCTTCGCGGATCGGAGCCGGGGATGGCGATCTCCAGGTTCGCCAGGCGCGCGGCCGGCGAGTGCCCCACGAGGAACGGTGTTTTGTCGGCGCGCCCTTTGAGGGCGTCGAGCACGGCGGCGCTGGCGAGCATGGCCTCGCGCTCCTCGCCGCGCATGGTTCGCGCGATGGCCCGCCGCGCGTCCGATTCGCGCTCCGGGCTTCGGCTGCCGATGGCCGCCGTGAGCCACTCGAACGCGGCCGCCAGACCGCCGCCGGTGTCGAACCAGCGCTGCGCGGCTTGGGTGGCCGCCTCGGGATCGACCCCGCGCACCCGCCGCAGCTGCTCGGCCGCCGCCAATTGGTTGGCCATGGGACCCGCGGGCGCGATGCGCGCGATGGCCTGCTCGACCCGCTCGCGCGTGGCGGCCGAATCCTGCCACGCCAGGCGCGCCAGGGCCGCGGCGAGCGCCAGATCGCCGTCGCTCGAATCTTCGAACCGGGCCAGCGCCTTTTGCGCCTCCTCGTGATCGCCGGCGAAGACCTCGGTCGCAAAGTGCTCGAGCTCCAGGATCGCCGTGTCCTCGTTCACCGGCTTGGCAAAGCGGATCGCCCGCCGCCGCCGCTCGATGGACTCGCCCGCCATCCCGCGCGCGGCCCAGGCCAGGAGCGCGCGCGCCGCGATGGGCGCCTTTTGCCCGGCGTGCTCGAACGCGTCGAGCGCCGCTTCTTTTTCGCCCGCGCGCCAGCGCGACAGGCCCGCCTCCAGGTGGAGCGCCGCCGACAGCTCGTCGTCGTCGGTGGTCATGGCGCACGCCGTGAGCGCCGCCGCCGCCTTGGCGTACGCGCCGTCCTCCCGCTCCAGATCGGCCAAATACGTGGCCACCAGCGGATCGGACGGATCTTTTCCGGTGAGCCCGCGCAGCCGCACCCGCGCCGCGGCCCGATCGCCCGCGTCGTGCGCGCGCCATGCGGCCAAGAGCGAGAGGCCGCGCGAGAGCCGGGCCTTGTGCTCCAGATCCGCCAGCTTCTCGAGCGACTGCCGCTGCGTCTCCGACGAGGGCGCCCCGTTGGCCCCGTTGGCACCCTTGGCGACGTCGGCCGGCGGCGGAAGAAATGCCTGAAGCAGATGCGCGAGCCAGGCGCCGTCGCCGGTATCGGCCAGCTCCGACAGGGCCTTGCGAATGCCTTCTTCGTCGCCGCGGACCAGCTTGTTGCGAACGGAGCCGAGCCACAGATGCGAAAGCTCGAGATCGTTGGGGGCCGCGTCGGACTTTCGCTCGCGCTCCCCGCGCGCCTGTGCCGGGCTGGTCGAGCCTTCGCCGCCGCCCACCATCATGCGCCGGGTGACGTCCTCGGCCCACTGCGCATCGCCGCGCACCAGCGCAATCATCCGCGCCACCCGCCAGACGATGTCGTCCGAGGTCCCCAGCATGCGCGCCTCGGCCAGCGCGGCTTTGGCGGCCGCCGCATCGTCGGCTTGCACGCCCCATACGTACGCCGCGAGCACGAAGGCCCGCGCGCGCGCGGCCTCGGTCGGGAGACAGTCGGCGAAGGCCTCGAGCTGCGAGGCAAAGGCGGCGGGATCGCCCGAGTCGGCGAGCAGATCGAGCTGCAGCGCGCGCGCCGGCAGGCACACCGCGTCGTGCGACACCGCCTTGGACAGCGACTCCAGCGCCCCGCGCCGATCGCGCACCTCCACCGCGCGCTCGGCCAAGCGCATCGCCAAGGAGGCCTTGATGGTCCCCTCCGTCTCGATGCCCAACAGCTTTTGCGAGAGCCGCGAGGCCAGCTCCATGTCGCCCATCTGCTCGGCCACGCGCACCCGCGCCCCCGCCAAGAGCGGCAGGTGCGCCCCGGCGTTGCCCGCGTGCTCGTTCTCGGCGCGCGGGTCCGCCTTGTGGCTCGAGAGGACGGAGCTCTCGCTCTTGGCCCCCACCTCCTCGCCCCACTCCGTGAGCGAAAGGGCGCGGTCGAGCGACTTCGCCGCGCCGGCCAGGTTGCCCAGGTGCCTGCGCACCTCGGCCGCCCGCAGGCAGGCATCGGTCACGTGTGCGAGCGTTCGCACCCCGTGCGGAACCCCCAGGACGTCCCCGCGCGCCGGATCGTTCATGGCGGTGACCATCAGCTCCGCCTGCGCATCGAGCGCCGACGCATAGGCTTCGGCCCGCGCCTTGGCCTCCTCGGCCGTGCCCAAAATCGACTGCCCCGACTCCCCGCGCGCGAGCCGCTCGGCCGCCACCGCCGCGAGGTACGTGGCGCCCGCGCCCCGCGCGCGCGCCTCCTCGAGCGCGGCCAGCGCCGCCGTGTGCTCGCGCGCCTCGGCCAGCATTTTGGCCAGGTCGATGAGCAAGAGGCCCTGCCAGGTGGGATCGCTGGGCCGGTGGGCGCGCTCGCTCAGCGCCTGGCGCCGGGCCTCGGGATCGCCGCCTTTGGCCGCGACCAGCTCCAGCGCCAGCCATGCCCCCACCGACTCCACATCGGCGGCCGCGAGCTCGGTGGCCTCGCGCAGCGCTTCCTTCGTGCCTTTGAGATCGCCCGCCACATCCTCGAGGAAGGCGGCGCGCATGATGAGCGCCCGCGTCTTTTCCTCGGGGGTGACCGAGGCGCGGACCAGCGCATCGATGACCCGGCCCAGGTTCTTGAGCGAGCGGCGGCGCTCCATGAGCCGCACGAGCGCCTCGAGCGGCTCCCGAAACATCGGATCGGCGTTGAACGCCGCCAGGTAGTCGCGCGCGGCGCCCGGCTCATCCCCGGCGCGCTCGAGCAAATCCCCGATCTCGCCGAGCAGCCTAGCCTGCCTGGCCCGGTCCTCCGTCGCGGCTACCTCCGCGCGCAGGTATTTGACGACTTCGCCCCCCTTTGGCGACTCCGGAGATCCCGCCGCCGCGGATGGTCCGCGATCGGGCGGCAGGCTGATATTGTTGGACATATGCGCCATGCCCTGGTTTGAGCCGAAAGGTAGCGCAGGCTATCCCCCGTACGCGATAGAAAACCGTCGAGTCTTCTTTGGTCGCGTTTGGCCGCTACTCCGTCAGAGCAGGTCCTTGAGCTTCTCTTGGATTTTGCTCTCGACGGCCCCCTTCATCATTTTCAGCATGAACGGGAGATCGACCTCCACGCGGACGTCGCGGTCGGAGACCCGCACCTTGCCCTCGGCCCCTTTGGCCGCGCCGCTGGGGACCTTGAACTCGATGACGTCTCCAACCCAGTTCCACACGATCCCGAGCTTCTCTTGCATGCCTTTGGCAAGCTCCTCGGCGCGCTTCTTGGCTTCTTCCTTGGTGAGCGTGTGGGGGCGCGCGATGTCGATGGTGGCCATGAGTGGTTGCCTTTTCGCTGGTTTGGGTGCCCTTTTTTGGGCGGGTGTGGTTAGTCGGTGCGCTTCACGATCCAAAAACCGCGAGGGGTATCGATTGGGTCGCTCGTCTGCCCCGAGGCTAGGGTGAAAAGAATGTATTCCGGTGCGAGCTCCAAGGTACCACGGGTAATTCGCCCGAGATCATCCGAGGATCCGCTGTCACCGTGCGCCACGGCCGCCCGGAAGTCGGTCTTTGCTTCGGCTGCAAGTTTTTCGGCCAGCTCCTTGGCCTCGCTCTTGGAGCGCGCGTTCGCCGGCGCGCCTTGCGCACCCGTGTAACTGACCAGAATCACGCCGAAACGGACCGAGCGCGGAGCGTCCTTGGGCAGGGGAGGGACCGGCGTTCCATCGGCCATGACCGCGCCCACCCCCGCGTCCCGATTTTCGCGCTCCGTGGGGACCGATTCGCTGGCGCCGAGGCCAAAGGGATCCCCGGCGTCGAGCGCGACCTCTTCGGCCGTGGTGGACGCCGCATCGGGCGCCACGCTCGCGCTGTCGGCGCCTGCGTCGGCAGGGTTGGCCGCGCTGGGGCTGCCCGAACCACCGCCCTTGAGGGCTAGGTAGCCCACGAGCACCACCACCGCGCCCCCCAACGCCATGAGGGGCCACCGCGGGGCGCCGCCTGCGGCGCCCGACTTTTCACGTGCGCTGCTCGCGGCGTCCTTAGCCATGGGAGCTCACCTAACCCCCGTTCGTCTCGCTCGACCCCTGCGGAACGTCCTCGGCGGCCGGAGGCGGCGGCGGGCCGAACTCCTCGGTGCGCATCGTGGGCGGGGGCGGATCGCCGTAGAGCTCGAGCTGGGCGGCGATCCAGTTTTCACGCGCGGCCAGCTCGCGCCGTTTGGCGGCGGCCGGCGCGTCGGTCGTCGATTCGGAAATGAGCTTGGTCAGCTCCACGTCGATCTCGGCGAACTCCTTGCGGAGCAGCACCGGGTCGATGGCGTCGCGCTCGGTGAACTCGTCGGTGAGGATGAGCAGCTTCTCCGGCCCAATCTCGGCGAAACCCGGCCCCACGGCGCACTTCTTCTGCTCGCCCGAGACTTTGTACGAAACGACGCCGCTCTGCAGGGCGGCGAGCAGCGGCAAGTGGCCCGGAAGCACACCCAGCTCGCCGTTGACGCTGGGCGCGGTCACCTCGTCCACCGTGGCGGCGAGTGCGCGCCCTCTCGGCGTCACGATCTCCAGTTCGATCTTGTTGTCGGCCATCGTAGTCTTTCGATCTTTCGCGTTCTTTTCGCGTGTATCGCGTGGTGGGCGTCTTTCGACGAGCTACCTCGCCAAAGACACCCCGCGATCGCTTTTCTTCTATTTTTTCTTCGTGAGCTCGGCGGCCTTGGCCTTGACCTCTTCGATGTCGCCGACCAGGTAGAAGGCCTGCTCCGGGTAGAGCGCGTCGTCGTCGAACTTGCCGTCGAGGATCTGCTCGAAGCTCTCGATGGTCTTCTCGAGCTTCACCAGCTTGCCCTGGATACCCGTAAAGTTCTGGGCCACGAAGAACGGCTGCGACAGGAAGCGCTGGATCTTGCGGGCGCGGGAGACGACGAGGCGGTCGTCCTCGCTCAGCTCGTCCATACCGAGGATGGCGATGATGTCCTGCAGGTCCTTGTACTTCTGCAGGGTCGACTGCACACGGCGCGCGACGGCGTAGTGGTGCTCGCCGACGATCTGCGGGTCGAGCAGGGTGGAGGTGGAGTCGAGCGGGTCCACGGCGGGGTAAATTCCGAGCTCCGCGATGGAGCGCGAAAGAACCGTCGTGGCGTCCAAGTGGGCGAAGGTCGTAGCGGGCGCGGGGTCGGTCAAGTCGTCGGCGGGCACGTAGATGGCCTGCACGCTGGTGATGGAGCCCTTGGTGGTCGACGTGATGCGCTCCTGGAGCGCGCCCATTTCGGTCGACAGGGTCGGCTGGTAACCGACGGCGCTGGGGATACGGCCGAGAAGAGCGGACACTTCCGAGCCGGCCTGCGTGAAGCGGAAGATGTTGTCGACGAAGAGGATGACGTCCTGACCCTCGTCGTCACGGAAGTATTCGGCCACGGTGAGGGCCGAGAGGGCCACGCGGGCGCGGGCTCCCGGGGGCTCGTTCATCTGCCCGAAGATGAGGGCGGCCTTGCTGATGACCGGCTCGCCGCTGTCGAGCGTCGACTCTTTCATTTCGAGCCAGAGGTCATTTCCTTCACGGGTGCGCTCGCCGACGCCGGCGAAGCACGACACACCGCCGTGCGCCTTGGCGACGTTGTTGATCAGCTCGAGGATGAGCACGGTCTTTCCGACGCCGGCGCCGCCGAACAGCCCGATCTTGCCGCCCTTACGGTACGGGGCGAGCAGGTCGATGACCTTGATGCCCGTCTCGAAGACTTCGACCTTCGTCGACTGCTCCTGAAAGGTAGGCGGTGCACGGTGAATCGGCGCCGTCTTCTTCGCATTGAGCGGACCAGCCTCGTCGACCGGCTCCCCAATCACGTTCAAAATGCGCCCGAGGCACTCGGGCCCGACCGGCATGGCGATCGGTCCGCCCGTGTCACGCACTTCCATGCCGCGAACGAGGCCGTCCGAGGTGTCCATGGCGATGGTGCGCACCGTGTTCTCACCGAGGTGCTGGGCGACCTCGAGCGTCAGATTCTCTTTGGCCTTGGAGATGCCAGGGTTGGTCACCTTCAAAGCGTTCAGAATCTTGGGCAGCTGCCCTTCGGGGAACTCGACGTCGACGACCGGTCCGATGACCTGGACGATCTTGCCTTGCCTGTTTGCTGCGGTGCCGGAGCCGGTGGGGATGGAGGGAGAAGTCATGTGTTTTCCGCGGCCGCGCATACCATGCTTGACCCTTGCGAGTCCACCCCGTTCGTAGCCCCGAGCGCCTCCCACGGCGCCGCGCTCGTCGCCGTTTCCGGTCTTTTTGAGGATCCGAGCCGGGGATTCCAAAATCGGGATTTGCAAACCTCGGGAACGGCAAAAGCACACCCGCGCCCTACGCCAACGCCAGATTGGACGACATCGGGCTCGAAATCGAAGCCGTTGCGGATTCGGGCGCGCGCCCGATCGCGAGGAGGTCCGAGCCCGAGCGCGGACGCAAATTTGGCGTCGAGGGACCTGCGGCAAGGTGTCGCCGAAGGTACGTTTTTTTCCGAGTGACTCCAGCACTTGACCGGACGGTGTCGCTCTGTCACATGGCATTAAGCTCGCGAGGCACGGAGAGTTCGGGACGGTCGTTCGTTGATATCGCCGCAGACCATCGCGCTCGTACGCGAGCGCACGGACATCGTCGCCCTCATTCTCGAGAGCGTGCCGACGCTCAAGCGCCGCGGCCGATCGTTTACCGGTCTCTGTCCTTTTCACAAGGAGAAGTCGCCGAGCTTCCACGTCAATCCGGACCGCGGCTTCTTCCACTGCTTTGGCTGCAAAGAGGGTGGAAGCGCCATCGACTTCGTCATGAAGCTCGATGGCCTGACCTTCCCCGAGGCGGTTCGCCTTCTGGCCGAGAAGGCCGGTATTCCCATCGAGGAAGACGTCCGCGAGCGGAGCGAAGTCGACCGACAGAAAAAGCAGCGCGACGACCTTTACGCGGTGAACAACCTGGCGGCCACGTTCTTCGAGCGTCAGCTGCGCGATCATCCCCACCGCCACTACGCCTTGGAGGAGCTCGCGCGCCGCGAGCTGGTGCCAACATGGGCCTCGGGCGACACCGCGTACGATGCCTACGACACCGAATCGCCGCTATCTCCGATCGATGACGCGCTGCAAGCCTTCCGCATCGGTTATGCGCCGGCGGCGTGGGATGGCTTGGCGACCTTTCTCAAGCAGCAGGGCGTCTCCCCGATGTTCGCGGAGCACGTGGGGCTGCTCGTCCCGCGCTCCTCGGGCACGGGGCACTACGATCGCTTTCGACATCGCTTGATGTTTGCCGTGGTGGACCCGCAAGGCCGGGTGGTCGCCTTCAGCGGCCGCAGTTTGCGCCCCCTTGCGCCGTCCGACGATCCGGACTCCGCGCGCTCCCAGCGCTCCAATCATGATGGGGGGCGCGACGATAAGCCTGCAAAATACATCAATTCGCCCGAGAGTCCGATTTACAGCAAGGGACAGATGCTCTTCGGCATCTATCAAGCACGGCATGCGATTCGGGAAGAGCAGTGCGCCATCGTCGTCGAAGGGAACTTCGACGTCGTGTCGCTTCAGGCGCGCGGCGTCAAAAACGTGGTAGCGCCCCTTGGCACGGCCTTTACGGCCGAACAGGCCAAGCTGCTCAAACGCTTCGCGTCACGGGTGGTGCTGCTCTTCGATGCCGATGCCGCTGGCCGCAAAGCCACCCGCGCCTCCCGCGTTCACCTTCGAGACGTCGGCCTCTCGGCCAAGGTCGGGAACTTGCCCGCCGGGGTCGATCCGGACGAGTTTCTACGCACCAAGGGGGTAGCGGCGCTGAATGAAATCCTGGCGCACGCGCGGGGCATGCTCGAGTTTTTGATCGATGGCGCACTCGATGCCACGTTTACCGCGTCCGACGTTCACGAGCGGGCCGCGCGCGTCGCGGAAGTGTCGCAACTTCTCGCAGAGGAGGACGATCCTCTCATTAAGATGATGGCAAAGACCCACGCCATGGAGCTGGCCGGCCGCATCGATTTGCGTCTTTTGGACGGCGTAGCGCGTCACGTCCCCGAGGATGCCTTTCGCGCCTTGGAGGCCTCCGTCAAACGTGCCGTTGCCAAGGCCGGGCCGCCGCCCACCTTGCGCCGCGGTGAGTCGTCGGATCCCCCGGCGCGCGCGCGTTTGCCGGCCCGGCCCCCGGGCGCCGGCGCCCGGCGCGATCTGGTGGGGGCGCTCATCGAGCACCCGGAGCTTCTGCGCGATCCCGAGGTGGAGCCATGGCTCGAGCTCCTCGAGGGCGTTTCGGCACAAACGGTGGCCGCGCTGGCCCAGTCGTTCGATGGCGAGCGGCTCGACACCGACCGATTTCAATCGCGTCTGTCGTCGCTCGATGCCGCCATTCGCTCCTTCGCGGCGGAGCGGCTTGCGGCACCGGTTCATGAATCGGTCGAGGCAGCCAAGACCCAAGCGTCCCGGGCCGCGGGCACGCTTCGCGCGATCCGGCTGGCCGAATCCACCCGCGAAATTGCGGATAGCCAGAAAAATGACGGTGACTTCGAATCTCAGCTGACCGCGGCGAGGGAAGCGCACCGCCGTGTTCAGGCGACCCGAACGGACGCCCGCGAGAACCGACCGCCCGGCTCATTCGCTCGGGATGGCGCCCGCGATGGCGCGCCCGACATCACTTCTTCAAAAATCTTTGGCCTAGACACTGGACCCAAAGCCGAACCCGAGTATTAGGACGGGTCGCTTTAGAAAAAGAACGACTCCTTTACCCTTTCGCTTCATTTTCTCTCAGTCGACCGCCGACTGCTCCCCCCATTCCCCGCTCCCCCTGCGAGTAACCGCTCCCCCCCACTGTTCCTGCCCCAAATCGACCTCAGTAACCCTTCCTTCAGTGCCCTAGTTTAGACCCGCGCATTGCCCGCGGACCCTGCAGCAGAAACCTCACGAGGTATAAGACGCGATGGCGACGAAGAACCGCGACCGGAAAGAAGTTCAGCAGCTCATCGAGGCTGGCAAAACCAAGGGTTTTCTCACCTACGAAGAGGTGAACGACGCTTTGCCGGCCGATGTCGTCGCCGATCAGATGGACGACGTGATGGGCGTCCTGGGCGACGAGGACATCGAGATCGTCGATGCTGCGACGCAGGTCAAAATCGCCCCCACGCGCATCGCCGCCGAGGAAGCCGCCGAAAAGACGAAGCAGGTTCCCCGCAGCGAGAAGGAAGAAGCCGACGACGGCAGCTACTACTCGAAGTCGAACGATCCCGTCCGCATGTACCTGCGCAAGATGGGGAGCGTCTCGCTCCTCACGCGCGAGGGCGAGGTCGAGATCGCGAAGCGCATCGAGACGGGCGAGCACACCATCCTCGGCGCCATCCTGAACAGCCCCGTGGCCGTGCGCGAGATCATCGATCTCGGCGACAAGCTGCGCAAGCACAAGATCCGGGTGAAGGACATCATCCGCGACGCCGAGGACGAGGACCGCGAGTTCGACGAGGAGGAGGCCGATCGCCGCATCCTGCGTCTGATCGAGAAGGTCCGTCATCTGGACAAGGCCACCCAGGATCTGCGCGTGCAGCTCGCCGGCGCCAGCGCGGCCCGCAAGAAGGCCATCGACGCGGAGATCGAGGGCAACCGCGCCAAGATGGTCGAGACGCTGGAGGACATGCGCCTCAACAAGAAGACCATCGATCGCGTCGTCATGAAGCTCCGCACCTTGATCCAGAAGATCGAGCGCGCCGAGAGCGGGTCGACGGAGATCGAGAAGCGCACCGGCGTCGACATGGACCAGCTGCGCAAGGAGGCGCGCACGGCCAAGGGCGATCCCAACGGCGAGCGCCGTTTCAAGCGCCGCCACGGGGTGACCCCCGAGGAGGTCCTCTCGAACCACGCGGTGGCCGTCAAGAACCTGAAGAAGGTCGAAGAGGAGCTGCAGCTCGACATCAAGTCCTTGCGCGCGACCTACAACGAGATCCGCGAGGGCGAGCGGGTGGCCGAGCGGGCCAAGGCGGAGCTGGTGGAGGCGAATTTGCGCCTCGTGGTCTCCATCGCCAAGAAGTACACGAACCGCGGCTTGCAGTTCCTCGACCTCATTCAAGAGGGGAACATCGGCCTGATGAAGGCCGTCGACAAGTTCGAATACAAGCGCGGCTACAAGTTCTCCACGTACGCCACGTGGTGGATTCGGCAAGCGATTACCCGCGCCATCGCCGACCAAGCGCGCACGATCCGCATCCCGGTCCACATGATCGAGACGATCAACAAGTTGATCCGCACCAGCCGCTACCTGGTGCAGGAGTACGGCCGCGAGCCGACCCCCGAAGAAATCGCGGAGAAGATGGAGCTCCCGCTCGATAAGGTGCGCAAGGTCCTCAAGATCGCCAAGGAGCCGATCAGCCTCGAGACGCCCATCGGAGAAGAGGAAGATTCACATCTCGGAGACTTCATCGAGGACAAGAGCGTGGTGTCGCCGGCCGAAGCGGTCATCAACATGAACCTCGCCGAGCAGACCCGCAAAGTCCTGAAGTCCCTCACGCCGCGTGAAGAAAAAGTCCTCCGGATGCGCTTTGGCATCGGGGAGAAGAGCGATCATACGCTCGAAGAAGTCGGACAAGACTTCGAAGTCACCCGCGAGCGCATCCGCCAAATCGAGGCCAAGGCGCTCCGCAAGCTTCGCCATCCGTCCCGGTCGAAGCAGCTCAAGTCGTTCATCGAGTCGTAGCGGCCCGCATCGCGGGCTCATAGCAACGGGGAACGCTACAAAAAGGCGGTTCCCCGTTCGCATTTAAGGACTCGTCGCGCCGGCGTTTGGCGTGTGCCCGGCATTTCGGGGGGGTCGGCGGCGCTTCGGGCGTGTGGTGGCGCTTCGGGCGTGTGGCGGCGCTTCGGGCGTGTGGCGGCGCTTCGGGCGTGTGGCGGCGCTTCGGGCGTGTGGTTCGCGCTCGGCGTGTGCTCGGCATTTCGGGCGTTCGGCGGCGCCTCGGCGCGTGGCGTTTCGCGTTCGGCGTGTGCTCGGCATTTCGGGCGTTCGGCGGCGCCTCGGCGCGTGGCGTTTCGCGTTCGGCGTGTGCTCGGCATTTCGGGCGTTCGGTGGCGCCTGGGCGCGTGGCGTTTCACGCTCGGCGGGCGCCTGGGTGCGTGATGATTCGCGTTCGGCGTACGCCCGGCATTTGGGATGTGAGCCGGCGGTTCGGGCGTGTGCCGGCAGTTGGAAGTTGGGGGCGATGTGTGAGAAGTAAAATTTCCCGAATCCCATGGGCGAATCGGGAGAAAAACCGCCAAAGCGTCAGCTCATCCAGAACCTTGCAAGGGATGGCCAAATTGGTGGTAGGAGCGAGATACTGCCATGAGAAAAACCGCTGGCCTGCATCTTCTTCCCATCGCTCTTTGGCTCACCGGGTGCGCCCCGGATGCCTCGGCGGCACCGGCCGCGCCCACCTCCCTTGCGGGGCCGATGACCGTGCGCGTCGATGCGCGCGACGTGCCGCAGATGATTCTGCACGCCAAGATTCATGTTCCTGCGCGGCCGGGCCCTATCACACTGGTGTACCCAAAGTGGATTCCAGGCAACCACGGGCCGACGGGCAAGGTCGCCGATATCAGCGGGCTGCGCTTCTCGGCAGGCGGAAAGGCGCTCGCGTGGCAGCGTGATCCCGAGCAGATCTCGGAATTTTCGATGACGTTGCCGGCCGGCAGCACGGCGGTCGACGTGGAGCTCGACGTGGTCGTCGACAAACGATGGTTGGCCACCGCCGATGTCTCGGAGTTCAATTGGAACCGGGTACTGCTCTATCCGAAGGGCACGCGCGCGCGCGATGTGCAGGTCGAGGCGGCAGTCGACGTCCCCGCCAATTGGCATTGGGCCACGGCGTTGCCGGTCGCATCGCAGTCGCAGTCGACGTCGCCGTCTCAGCAGGGGGGCGGCGGCGGTGGCGGCACGGTGAGCTTCAAGCCCGTATCGCTCGAGACCCTGGTCGACTCGCCGGTGGTCATGGGCCGCTACGGCCGCACCATCGATTTGGGCACCGCGCTCGGCGCTTCGCACTCCCTCGAGCTGGTGGCGGAGACCAAAGAGGCGCTGGAGGCGAACGACAAGCAAATCGCCCTCTACCGCCGGCTGATCGCCGAGGCGACGAGCCTCTTCGGCGCGCGCCACTACGACAAATATACCTTCTTGTATATCCTGACCGGCGACTTCGCCGGCAGTGGCCTCGAGCACCATGCCTCCAGCCAGAACCTCTCGGGCGCGAGCCTCTTTTCCAAGGACGACACGTTCCGCTTGGCGCGCGAGCTGCTCCCGCACGAGTTCGCGCACTCCTGGAATGGCAAATACCGAAGGCCCAAGGGCCTGGCGACCGACAATTACCAGCAGCCGATGCACAACGAGCTGCTCTGGGTCTACGAGGGGCTCACGGACTACTATGGCTGGCTCCTCGCCGCGCGCAGCGGCTTGGGGTCCGTCTCCGACGCCAAAGACCAGCTGGCGCTCGTCGCCGCCACCCTCGACTCGATTCCCGGCCGCAAGTGGCGCTCACTGGCCGACACCACGTATACGCCCGCCTTTGGGCAGGAGTCGAACCGGCCTTGGTACTCGGCGCAGCGCGCGATGGATTACTACCCGGAGAGCTTGCTGATCTGGTTGGAGGTGGACACGCTCATCCGCCAAAAGACTGGTGGAAAGCGCTCGCTCGATGACTTTTCCCGCGCGTTCTTCGGGGGCCAGAACACGGGCGCCCAGGTGAAGCCCTACGAGCTCGCCGATGTGCTCAAGGCCCTAGGGGACGTGGCTGCCCACGACTGGAAGGGCTTCTTCGAGCAGCGCATCATGGCCGTCGCCCCGCATGCGCCGCTGGGCGGCATCGAGGGCAGCGGCTACAAGCTCGTCTACCAGGACAAGCCCAACGAGCTGCGCTCCTCCATCGAGCGTGTGGCGCATTTTCGCAACGAGCGCACATCGCTAGGGTTCGTGCTCAACGACAAAGGTGTGGTTCAGGATCTGTCGCTCGAAGGTCCCGCCGCCCGCGCAGGTCTATTGCCGGACTCGACCATTGTCGCCGTCAACGGCCGCAAGTACTCGGCGGACGTGCTCGAAAAGAGCGTGCTCGCGGCCAAGGGCACCAACGCGCCCATCGAGCTCATTACCGAGAAGGATGGCTACTACCGCACCCTTCGCGTGAGCTGGAACGGGGGGCTGCGCGTGCCGCGCCTCGAACGCGATCCGGCCAAGCCCGACGTTTTGGCCGCGATTTTGGCGCCGCGCACGCAAGCGACGCCGTAACCTCGTCGAGGTGGCCGCCCCTCGCGTACCCGCCGCACCGCACGTATCCCGCCGCACCCGCCTGCGGCGCCTGATGCCGTGGGTGCTGCTCGTGGTGCTTCCGGCGTGTCAGCGTGGCTGTCTGTCCACGTGGCTGCGTGACCACGGGTTTGCGGGCGACTTTCCAAAGCCGCCCATGCCGGGCGAACCAAAGGAGGCACCGTGCCCCGACGGGCTGGCGCGGTGCCGCGGGGGTGTGGTCTCCGTGTCGCGCGCCCATACGCCGTCCGGGCCTTGCTCGCCGGAAGGGTGCCGCTGCCCGTGGGATTCGCTGCCCGCCTGCGCGCGCGGCTGCGTCGTCGAGGGGTTGGAGATGGAAATGCCGCGCGAGAGCGCGGAAAAGCAGCTTTGCGCGCCGGATCCTGCGGCCGTCTTCGCGCACCCCGCGGTGGATCCCGGTCTTTCGCCGCCGCCGGCGCACGATCCCGAGGCGCTGGGCGCTTTTTGCGAGGTGGAGCGGTTCCACTGCGCGCGCGGTGTGGTGCACCGTTGCGACTCCGGCCAGGCCAAGCCGGTGGCGGTCTGCCAGGGCGGTTGCATTCAAGGCGAGGCGCTGATCGTCGAGGATATTCCGCTGGAGGCGGCAACCGCCCTGCTCTGCGTGCGCTGAAGCGCGCCAGAAGTACGTCGAAAATACGCTGGAACTGCCCTGAAAATGCGCGGAAACAAGGCTCGCACACATCTACGACCTTGTGTCCTATGTATGTATTTATATTGGCTGTACGCGAACCAAATGCGCAAAGAAGTCGCCTGTACGCGTACATCGCGCGGGCCTTTCGCGCATCGACACTTACGCACTTTTACCGCCCTCTCGCAATCGAAGCACGAAACCCTGGCGCCGGTGTCGCGGTGGATGTCGCTGTGAGAACCCGGATACGGCGTACATGTCCCCAGGGGTGTCGCTCCGAAAACGTGACCCACCTACATTGTCTCCATTAGAGTATGAAATACAGGGAAATTTCCAGGGCGCGAGCGGGTCGCGTTCTCGGGTTGGACTTTGCGATGGGTCGCGATGGGGTCGCGGCGGCGGCATCCGCCACCGCGGGGAGCGTGGTCGAGAGACACGTAAAATCTTGGCGAGACAATTGCTTATACGAATTAGCGACTTCGCAAAACGCGAAGTCCCTGCGGCGGAAAGCCGAAGAGGAAGTGCCCCCTCCACGGGGGGAACCACAATGCGTCAACTTGGTATTTTCGTCAGTGTTGCGATTGCAGCGGTCATCTTTGGTGCCAGCTCTCCGGACGGAGGCGTGGCCACGGCGGCGCCGTCCGATCCGAGCCCGTCGGCAGCTGGCAACAAGCTCGCGAACAGCGAGCTGCAGAAGCGAGACGGAGTAACGGCCGCCATTGCGGCGCCTGCTGCGGCGGCTGCCGCACCCGCCATACCTGCAGTTTCCACCGGCGCTGAACCTGCAGCGCTTGGCGCCTCGGGCGCCTGCCCGGCGGATATGGTGCAAGTCGAGGGCGACTATTGTCCCTGGCTCGAACAGAAGTGCCTGCGCTGGGTCGACCCCGAGACCAAGATGCGGTGCGCCGAGTTCGCTCCGACCGGTCCTTGCCAGTCGGCGACGAGCCACAAAAAGTTCTGCATCGATAAATACGAATATCCCAATATCGCCGGCGAGAAGCCGGTGGTGATGAAAACGTGGATCGAAGCAAAGGCCACGTGCGAATCCCTCGGCAAACGTCTTTGCGGCGAAACGGAATGGACCGTGGCCTGCGAAGGCCAAGAGCGCCTACCGTACCCCTACGGTCTCGAGCGCAACGCCGAGGCGTGCAACATCGACAAGCCGCACCCCGAGCCCGACGAAAAGCTGATCGCCGACCCCCGCACGCGCGACGCCGAAGTGGCGCGCCTCGACCAACGCGATCCGTCGGGGTTCCGCGAGGCCTGCGTGAGCCCCTACGGCGTCCACGACATGACCGGCAACGTCGACGAGTGGGTCGTAAACGAGAGCGGCCGCCCCTACAAGAGCGGCCTCAAAGGCGGTTACTGGGGCCCTGTGCGCACCCGCTGCCGTCCGATGACCACCGCGCACAACGAAACGTTCATCTTCTACCAAATCGGCTTCCGCTGCTGCGGCGACGTTCCCTCCACGGAGACCGCCACCGCGTCTCCCAAGCCGGAAAAAGCCGAGCAGCCGGCGAAGGCCAAGGCGGTTGCAACCTCTCAGCTGCTCGCGGGCAGCTAGCTGACGGCCCGACTGTGTCGGGCTTCCCGTAGAAAACGTCTTTCGAGCCGCCCCACCGGCGGTGATTCCCATCCTTTCGACATCGGCGTCTCTCGAGAGAGAGCACAGGTAGGCGGGGAGACGGGAACGGTTTCCGAATGTCTCGGAATCCATATCCCCCTCTCTCTTTCCTGTCTTCTCGTCTTCCTGTGCTCTCTCTCGGTTAAGCCGGCCCAAGGCCGGCTTTTTTGTTTTTGGAGCCGGAAAGGCCGGCTTCTCGTCTACGTGTGTTGCGTTTGTGTTGAAGGGGGCCTGAGACCGGGGGCGTGTTTGGAGCCGGCGAGGCCGGCATTCGTCAACGGCGCTGCGTTCGCAGTGAAGGGGGCCTGAGGCCGGCGCTGTGTTTGGAGGCGGCGGGGCCGGCTTTCGTCAACGGCGTTGCGTCGCAGTGAAGGGGGCCTGAGACCGGCGCTGTGTTTGGAGGCGGCGGGGCCGGCATTCGTCTACGGCGTCGCGTTCGCAGTGAAGGGGGCCCGAGATTGGCTTTTGTCTTCCAGTGAAGCGCCCTGGTTTAGGCGGGTGGCGCCTGTTTTCGTCTTTTCTGCGTTGCGTGCGTGCGTCAAAGGCGGGATTCGAGGCGGCTTAGGGTGCGGCGGAAGGAGGCGGGGTCGTTGAGGGCGCGGGCTAGGATGATGGCGCCTTGGATGGTGGCGACGATTTCTTCGGCGAAGTCTTTGGCGGATTTGGGGTCTTGGCCGGTGCGGAGGAGGGCGTCGGTGAGCGCGTCGGTCCAGGAGACGAAGTAGCTGCGGATGGATTTGGCGAAGCGGTCGCGGCTCTCGCTCAGGGCGAAGGCGCCGACGAGGCAGACGCGCCTCCCGGATAGGAAATACTTTTCTACGGCGGCGAGCATCTGTCGGATGGCGCGTTTGGGATCGTCGTCGGTGCGGAGGGGGGCGAAGATGTGGCCCTCGAACCATGCGTCGATGTCGGCCAGGACGGCGCTTGCCATCTCCTCTTTTCCGCCAGGGAAGAAGTGGTAGAGGCTCCCTTTTCCAAGCCCCGTGCGCTCGGTGATGAGCGAAAGGCTCGCGCCCTCGAAGCCATGCTCGCGGAACACTTCGCCCAGGGCTGGAAGCACATCGTGACGCTCGCTGACGGTCTTGGCCATGTCTCCCGCTGTCGAGATTACAACCCGAGCTCCCGCTGTCGAGATTACAACCCGAGCTCCCGCTGTCGAGATTACAACCCGAGCTCCGTCAGGCCAGGGTGATCGGACGGGCGGGGACCCAGCAGCCAAATGAACTTGCGGTCCGCCTCGCGGATCGAGACATCGTTGATGCTGGCCTCACGACGGCGCATCAAGCCGTGCGCATCGAACTCCCACTGTTCGTTGCCGTGGGCGCGAAACCACTGGCCGGCATCGTCGCGCCACTCGTACTGAAACCGCACCGCGATGCGGCTCTCGTGAAAGGCCCATAGCTCCTTGATGAGACGGTAGTCGTGCTCCTTGGCCCACTTGCGCGTGAGAAAGGCCACGATGGCCGGTCGCCCCTGGAGGAACTCCGACCGGTTTCGCCACCGGCTGTCCTCCGTGTAGGCCAGCGCGACCCGCTCGGGATCACGCGTGTTCCAGGCGTCCTCCGCCAGACGCACCTTTTGGGTCGCGGTTTCGAACGTAAACGGCGGAACAGGCGGGCGAGCGAGGGTCATGTGCACTTCCTCCAGTCGAAGTCGATGTTTGTACCAAACGTCACAGTGTTTACCGAATGGTACAACGCTTTGCGCCCGCGTCAAGGCGCACCTCCGCGCCGCGCATGACGGCGCCCCTCGCGCCCCACGCGACGACTACAGCGCCACGATCAAGCCTTCATCCGGCTTGGCACGTCCATCGAGCACGTCCAGATAAACACGCCGCGCCGCCTCGGGCCCGCGATGGTCCTGCACCCGCAGCCACTTGGACACCCCCGCGGGCGAGCCCACGAAGCCCCGCCACGCCTCGCCGAAGCGCGCTTGAAACACCGCCGCGCCCCACTCCTCGGAGCGTTTGCGGATCTGAGCAGGCGCAAAGAAGACCGAACGCGGCGACCCCGACCTCGTCCCCGTGCTCTCCCGCTGGTCCCAATGGGTAAGCCCCACCGCGTGGGTCCCGAGCAGCCGCGAGCCCACGTGCTCGTGCAGATCGTCGATGAGCGGCCCGCTCCCCGCGAAGTCGACTTGCACGATCCGCTTGCCCGGCAAGCTCGCGAGCGCATCGTACGTCACCACGCGGCGTAGTAGCCGAGCCCCTGCACGAACGCCGCGTTGCGCGCCGAGGTGAGCCCGACCACGTCGATGCCATCGCGGCTCGCATCGCCTTTGCGCCTTCGCTCGGCGAGCAGAAAGGCAAGTCCGACGGCGGTCTTGCTCGACGCGCTCGTGAGGAGCACCGTGTCCGCCCCGTCCCACGCGCGCTCGTGCAGAAAATCGTCGAGCGCGAAGGACGTGAGGAACAAGGGCGAAAGAGCATCTGCTCCGCCTCTTTCGCCGGATCGTAAGCAGGATCCGAGCGCGTGTACGTGTACTGGTTGTAGAGCGCGAAGAGCTCCGCCCGGTGCGGGGCGCCATCGATGAAGCCCCACGCTTTTTCGCTCGTAGGGCGCAGCACCACGTGCGAAGACATGGGCAAAAACCCGTAGAGCCGCTCGCCCTCCGGAACGCCCGCCGCACGGGAGCGCAACACGGTGCCAAAGCCCCACGCGGGGATTCGTCCCCAGCCCTCGGGGGCGGGGAAGAAGCGCCAGTATGCGAACTTGTCGCCCAGCGCAGCGTAGGTGATGTTGTTCGCCGTAAATCCGAATCGCTCGACGGATACCAGGATGTCACCCTCGTCGAGGTGCACCTTCGCAGGCGGTGGAAGCTCGCGCACCTCGATTTGGCGTAGGTCGCTTTGGCGTACGAGAAAGTCGACCGGAGGGATCGGGAGGGAGGTCTCGGCCATGCCGAGGTGTAGCACTTACGAGGCGGCCGCGCGCTCCGCACCGGGGTCGCCGTCGGTGGAGCTCAGCTGCTTCAACGCTCCTCGATCCCCGACCAAGAAGATGAGCGCTGCGATCACGGTCCACACCAGCTGCACCAGGTAGAGCAGAAAGACATAGGCCGCGCCCTCGCCGATGACGACGTGGGTCGGAAAGTACATGGTCATGCCGGCGTAGATGCCCGCTTGAAACACACCGAGAAGACCCGGCGGTCCGGGGATGAGGATGGCCACGCTGAGCATCCCCATCAGCGCACAGGTCTCGCCGAAGGTGATGGCGCTGCCGTCGGCGTGCGCGACACCGCAACCCCAAGCAAGCGCCCACATGCTGGCGACCATGAAGAACCAGTAGAGGGTGGTCTCCCAGAGAAAGCCGATGGCGTCGCGGCCGCGGCTGAAGGCATGAAGCCCGTCGGCCAGGCGCTCGGCGATGCCGGACAGCTTTTCGCCGAGCTTCTTGGAGACCAAGCCAAAGACGGCCAGGGTCACCTTGCGGGCCCACTCGCGCGCGAAATAGTAGACGCCGATGACGATGAAGGCGGTGGTGAAGAAGCCGAGCATCACGAAGCCCGAGTGGCGCACGGCGGCCACCGACACGGGCAGCCCCACCACGGTGGCCGGGAGCGGCTCGAGGTGCGGGACGGTGATGAGCGCTACCGCGAGCACGATGCTCAAATAGAGACCATCGACGACCCGCTCGGCGACCACGGTGCCGGTGGCGGCGGACATCGACAGCTTGCCCTTGTTGTCCCGGATCATGTACGGGCGAACGAACTCGCCGAGCCGGAAGGGCATGAGCAAAATGGCGGCGAAGCCAATCCACGAGACCGCCAGCACGCGCCGCAAGGGGATATCGGCGATGGAGCGCAGCAAGAAGCGCCAGCGCACCGCGCGGAAGTACGTGGCCGCGATGAGCAGCGGCAGATAGAGGCCGATGGACCACCACTGCACGTGGGCAAAGTTGCCGCTATCGGGCCAGAGCTTGAGCCCTCCCTTTTGCAGGGTGAAGATGATGCTCGCTGTGATCACCGCCGACGCGATCAGTTTCGCGGCATGACGTCGGAAAAATCCGGGGGGCGGTGCGGGTTGCGTGCTCAGCTCGGTTGATGTCGGGAGGGGGTTGCGGGATTCGGCGGCCACTTCGGCACGCACCTATAGCGCGGAGTGTCCGGCCGTACCACCTCGCAAGTCGTCCCACGGGACATCGTTTGCCCGAAAAGCACCGCACCCCCCTCCGCAAAACGCCTTGACCACGAGCTCCCCGCGGCGCCCCTGAGCCGAAGTCCCGGCCGCGCACAGCATGGAGCCCGAGCTCGCGACCCGCCCCGCGACGTTCACCCGAGGGCGACTGACGAGGGGCTCCCGCGTCGCGCCCCTGAGCCAAAGGCCGGCGGCGCACAGCGTGGAACCCGAGCTCGCGACCCGCCTGGCGACGTTCACCCGACGGCAATTGACGACGAACTCCCGCGGTGCGCCCCTGAGCCGAAGTCCCGGCGGTGTGCAGCGCTTAGCGTGGAACCCGAGCTCGCGACCCGCCTCGCGACGTTCACTCGAGGGCGACTGACGACGGGCTCCCGGCTGCGCGTGCCCCTGAGCCAAAGGCCGGCTCCGGCGGCGCACAGCGTGGAACCCGAGCTCGCGAACCGCCTCGCAACGTTCACGCGAGGGGCGACTGACGACCAGCTCCCGCAGTGCGCCCCCTGAGCCAAAGCCCCGGCGGCGCACAGCATGGAGCCCGAGCTCGCGACACGCCTCGCGGCGTTCACGCGAGGGTGAATGTGTTCGTCAGAGGCTCCAGTAGCGGATGTTGCGATCGACCTTGCGCGGATCGAAGGCGCTCTTGACGTCGACGAACACGCCGCCGGGACGCAAAAAGGACTGAATCTTGGCTTGGCCGAGCTTCATGTACGCCTCGTGGGAGACGGCGAAGATGAGCGCGTCCAGATCTTGGAAGGCGCTCAGATCGGAGAGGTGCAGCCCGTACTCGTGTACGGCCTCCGGCCCGTTGGCCAGCGGATCGTGGATGAGCGCCTTGATGCCGAATTGATCGAGCTCGGTCAGGATGTCGGGGACCTTGCTGTTGCGAAGGTCGTTGACGTTCTCCTTGAACGTGAGCCCCAAGACGCCCACCTTCGCGCCCTTGACGTGGAGATCCGCGTCGATGAGGAGCTTGACCGTGCGCTGGGCCACGAAGGGACCCACGTTGTTGTTGATGCGGCGGCCCGCGAGGATGACCTGCGGCTGGTAGCCGAGCTGCTCGGCCTTGGTCGTGAGGTAATAGGGATCGACGCCGATGCAGTGACCGCCGACCAGGCCCGGCTTGAACTTGAGGAAGTTCCACTTGGTGGCCGCCGCCGCGAGCACGTCGCTGGTGCGGATATCCATGCGGTCGAAGATGATGGCCAGCTCGTTCATCAGGGCGATGTTCAAATCGCGCTGCGTGTTCTCGATGACCTTGGCCGCCTCGGCCACCTTGATGGACGGCGCGCGGTGAACGCCGGCCTGGATGATCGCGCCGTATGTGTTGGCCACGCGCTCCAACGTGGGGCCGTCCTCGCCGGAGACCACCTTCACGATGCGCTCCAACGTGTGCTCCGTGTCGCCGGGGTTGATGCGCTCGGGCGAGTAGCCCAGGCGAAAATCCTTGCGATCGAGGCCGGATACGCGCGCCAAGATCGGGCCGCACACGTCCTCGGTGACCCCGGGGTAGACGGTGGATTCGTAGACGACCACGCCGCCCTTTGCGAGCGCCTTGCCCACGGTTTCGGAGGCGCGGATGACCGGCGTGAGGTCGGGGACGTTGTGCTCGTCGACCGGGGTCGGCACCGCGACGACGAAGAAGGTGATGCCTTTGAGATCGTTCGGATCGCTGGACGCCCGGAGCGGGGTGCCGGTGAGCACTTCTTTGCTCACCTCGTGGTTTCGGTCGTAGCCGTTCTGGAGTTCTTCGACTTTCTTCTTGTCGATGTCGAAACCGACGGTCCCAGGAAATTGGCGCGCGAAGGCAAGCGCCACCGGTAGACCGACGTATCCGAGTCCGATGACGGCGATCCGTTCGTTTCCTTCGGTTGGCATGGGGAATCTTTCCTCAGTCAGGTTCAATCAGGGTTCAATCAGGTTCAAAATCGGAGGTCCGGCAGGTTGAGCCAGGTTCGGCCCGTCCAGGGCCGATTTCAGGCAGGCAAACGTCTGCAGGGTTCAGTCGGGTTTGGGAGCTAGCAGTGTGCGAGGGCCTTGGATGAGCAAACGTGCTCGTTCGTCGCGTCCGACGAGCGATTCGAGTCGTTCGATGCTCGAAACCACGGCATCGACGTCGTCCGGCTTGTGGGCGTCGGAGCAGGCGATCTCGTAGGCCTCGCCCTCGAGGAGCTCCTCGGCCGCCCGCTGGGCCTTGCGGCCGTACTTTCCCACCAACGAGCAGAGGTCGAGCTGCAGGTGCGTGCCGGCGTCGAGCAGGGGGGTGAGCACGGCAGGGTCTTTCCACACGGGTTGGTAGCGCTCGGGGTGGGCGAGGACGGGGGTGAGACCGGCCCGGCGGAGATCGAAGAGGCGCGCTTGAAGGAAGGCGGGGAAGGATTGCGGCGGCAGCTCGATCAAGCAGACGCGCGTGCCGGGGTAGGGGAGGCCTTGGCCTTGAACCAGCCGCCGGTAGACGATGTCGTCGAAAAAGTGCTCGCTGGCTAGGCCGATTTCGGGCAGGGCCACCTTGGCCTCGCGCGCCTCATGGATGTGGGGGGTCATCGCCTCATACGCCCGCTCCAGTGCGGGCCGGTCGTTGTCGAACATACCTGGACGCATATGGGGCGTGGCGATCACCTTGGAAAAGCCGGCCTGGTGCAGGCGGGAAAGGAGGGCGATGCCCAGCTCGGGGCTGCGTGCACCGTCGTCGATGTGGGCGATCCAGTGGCTATGGAGATCGATAAAATCGCGCATTCTCGTTGAGGAATTGGACCTGATCTGGGGCGAATTGCTACTACGATGCTTTCGCAGCGTCCCGAACGCAGGTCCGCCGCTTGCGGCGCCCGACGTTCCACGCAGCTGCGCGTATGGCCTCGCTCAACCCACTAACTCAGGAGCTCGTCTTCAAGATCGTCTTCTACGGTCCCGGCCTCGGGGGGAAGACGACGACGCTCCAACATATCCACGCGGCCTCGGCGCCGGAGAAGCGCGGCAAGCTCGTCTCGCTCGCCACGCCCACCGACCGGACCCTCTACTTCGACTTTCTGCCGCTGCGCCTGCAGAAGATCCGCAACATGACGGTGCGGCTGCAGCTCTTTACGGTGCCGGGCCAGGTCTACTACAGCGCCACGCGCAAGCTGGTGCTGACGGGCGCCGACGGCATCGTCTTCGTGGCCGACTCGCAGGGCGCGCGCCTCGACGCGAACCAGGAGTCGCTCGAGGATCTGAACGCCAACTTGGCCGACCACGGGCGGGCGCTCTCGCAGATGCCGCACGCGTTCCAGTGGAACAAGCGCGACCTCGCGGACGTGGTCTCGGAGGACGAGCTCGATCGGCGCTTCAATTTGTTCAGCGCGCCGTCGGTGGGGACCGTGGCCACGCGCGGCGATGGGGTGTTCGAGGGCTTGGAGCAGATCACCAAGCTGACCATGGAGACCTACCGCGAGGAGCTGCCGAACCGCCGCGAGATCATCATGCTGCTCGACGACGAGACGTCGGGCATCGCCGATGCCATCCGCGGTCTGGCCGAGTCCCCGCGCCCCAAGCCGGACGCGCGCCCCCAAATGGCGCAGCCGCACGACAAGCGTTCGCCGGTGGTCCGCGCCTCGCCGGTGGCTCGTCCCTCGCCCGTGGGGCAAGCGGCGCACGCGCTGGCGCGCGATCCCGACGGCCCTCAGCCGCGTCCGGCGCTCGCGCGCGGCGATGGCTCGCAGAGCGGCTCGTACTTGGTGCCGACGGTGTCCCCCTCGTCGCAGGGGGGCACAGTGTTCACCATGGCCGAGCTATGGCCCGAGGCGGACCGCGACGCCGTTCGCAAGTGCGAGCATTTGCTGGGGGCGCACGACGCGCTGGGGGCCATCATGGCGTGCGACGTGCTCCTCACCCGCGTGCTCGCCTCCGCCGCAGGCCTGGGCGGCTCGGTCGATGCGCCGCGCGATCCGGGGCTCGTGTGCCTCTTGCTCGGCCTCGACGGCCGTCGTTACCTGAAATTCCGTTCGCTCGTGCGCGCGGCGCGGCAGAGCGACGAGGTCGGCTTTCGCGACGCGCTGGAGTGCTACTCCTTCGTCGTGGAGGCCCGCCGCAATGCGACGGGCTTGGCCGCGACCGTGATTTAGGGGCTACTGCCGGAAGCGGGGAAGATGGCGCACCGGGCGGCCCTTGCGACGGCGCACCGGGCGGCCCTTGCTACGGCGCATTGGCGACCCTTGCGACGGCGCATCGGGCGGCCCTTGCGACGGCGCATCGGCTGCCTTTGCGAGGCGGCCTGTTTTGCAATCTTCCCTCGTTCGAGCGACACCGTGTATATTTTCTTCGCGCGGCTCTAAATGAGCTTCCCGAGCCTCTGGATGATGCCGTTGCCGGCAAAGAGGAAGCGCACGCCGCGCATCATCCAGCCGAGGCTCTTGCCGGTGTACGGGTACCAGAGGGGATCGCGCTCGGGCCCGGCGAAGCGGTTGTAGTTGACGTGGCGGGACTCGGCCATGTCGCGGAGGGCGTCGTCGCCGTGGACGCGGCCGTAGCCCGACTGCTTGATGCCGCCGAAGGGCGCGTCGGTGGCGCCGTAGTTGACGAGGACGTCGTTGAGCACCACGCTGCCGGCCTCGATGCGCTCGGCCAGGGCGCGGCCCTTGGCGGTGTCGCGGGTGAAGACGTAGGCGTTGAGGCCCAGGTGCGAGGCGTTGGCGAGGGAGAGCGCCTCCTCGTTGGACTCCACCTTGGCGAAGGGGACGATGGGGCCGAAGATCTCTTCGGTCATGACCGTCATTTCGTGGGTGCAGTTGGCGAGGACGGTGGGCTCGAAGAACTGGCCCGGGCCGGGGCGCTTCTTGCCACCGGTGACCAGCTCGGCGCCCTTCGCCAGGGCATCTTCGATGTGGCGCTCGGCGATCTCGATTTGCTTGGGGAAGATGATCGCCCCCACGTCCACGTAGTCCTTGGACGGATCGCCGACGCGAAGCTCGCCCACCAGCTCCTTCACCCGCGCGACCAGCTGCGCATGAACGTCCTTGTGCGCGTACACGCGCTCGACCGAGATGCACGCTTGCCCGGCGTTGGAGAAGCCACCATAGACGATGGCCCGGGCGGTGCGCTCCAGATCGGCGTCGGCGCAGGCGATGAGCGGCGCCTTGCCGCCCAGCTCCATGACGCACGGAATGAGGCGCGCCCCGCAAGCCGCCGCCACGCGACGCCCGGTCTCCACGCCGCCCGTGAAGACGAGCTTGTCCACGCCGGCGTCGATGAGCGCCTGGCCGGCGGCCCCGAGGCCGGTGACCACGGCGAAGAGATCCTCGGGGAGGCCGGTGCCGTTGTAGATGCTCTTGGCCTTGAGGGCCGTGAGGGGCGTGACCTCGCTGGGCTTGAGCACCGCGGCGCTGCCCGTGATGAGCGCGAAGACGACGTCGCCCATGGGGATCGAGAACGGGTAGTTCCAGGGCGAGATGACGCCGACGACCCCGCGGGGTGTATAATGCACATAACTCTTGCGGTGCTTGAACAGGTGCAGATCGATGGGGCGCGGGGCGAGCACATCGGGGGCGCGGCGGCAATAATGCGTGAGCAGATCGGCGATGATGGTGACCTCGTGCGCGAGGGCCTCGTGCCGCGGCTTGCCGCACTCGCGGGTGATCGTCTCCACCAGCTCCTCGGCGTGCTCCACGATGGCGTCGCGCAGGCGCAAGAGACGCTCACACCGCTCGGCCACGGGTAGAACACCCCACGCGGCCTGCGCCTTTCGCGCGCGCTCGACCACCGCGAAGATCTCGTTCTGCGACATGACCGGGACTTCGCCGAGCAGCTCGCCGCTGGCAGGGGCATAGCTCCGGATGATCTCGCCCGCGGGCGGTCCGCCGTTCGTTCCCACCGCCGCTCCCTTTTCGAATTGCACGACGCCCATGATCACCTCCGCATGAATTCGGACGTGGCCCGCTTTGCATTTCCAATGCCGCGAGCCCTCCGCCGTCGACCATAGCGCCCCGCGTCACGGTTGGCTCGGGGATCGATCGGCTAAGGCGTTTATCGTGCGGAGGAGCCACCTTCGGATCGCGACGAGAGCACGCGCACTCCGGGGAAATGCGTTGCAACGCGGGAGAGGTCGTCGAAGTCTCCCGTCAACACCATGGCGCCAAGCAACGACGCCGTGGCGAGGACGCTCGCGTCGATGGACAGCTTGCTATCGACGCGCTCCTTCATTTTTCCGAGCGCGACGCCGGCAGCCTGCGCGGCCGCGAGCGTGAGCGGCTCCACATTCACCAGGGCGAGGACCTTCTCGCACCGGTCTGTCCGCTTTCGCCACCACTCGAGCACGCACGACGTTGGCGTGACAGCTGCGGCGCGGCCGTGGTGCACCATCGATAAAAATCCGCGCATGCGGGGGCCCGGCCGCTCGGCCTCGATGAGCGCGCCCGTGTCGAGCACGAAGCAAGGAATCATGCGACCTTGCGCTTTCTCTTCGAGGGGCTCGCGAGCTCTGCTTCGATCTCTTTCTCGAAGGCCAATGTCTCCGCGAACCCCATCGGCTCGAGGCCGTTCATGCGCAGGAGCTCGGCCGCCGCCTGGCGCCGCGCCGCGTCCCTCGCGACCTCGGTGACCAGCGCGGAGAGGTTGCCGCCGTATGCATCGTCGGCGAGCTTGCGAAGGATCTTCTTCGTCTCCGAATCGACCGAGACGGAGAACGTCGTCGTGGCGCCCTTGCGTTTTGCTGATTTCGCCATTGCTGAAAGATTAGCACACGGTGCTACCCGGGTAGCAATCGGTGCTACCCGGGTAGCAATCGGTGCTACCCGGGTAGCAATCGGGCGAGACCGGCCAACGCACGTCACGGCATGGTGGCCTAACCCCAGCGCACCAAGCTCGTCTCGTAAGGATGCGTCAGCGCCGTGTTGTGCGGCATGATGCGGACGGCGAAGGCGTGGGAGCCGCTGTCGCGGGCGGGGATGGCGCCGTGGTAGATGTGGCGGCCCTCGGGGGAGCGGGAGGCGAGGCTCATGGGGATGACCTCGCCGTGGGGGAGGTCTTGGCCGGCGGCGGCGGGGCCGTGGTAGAGCTCGACCACGACATCGTCGGAGGCGAGGGCGCCGAGGTCGACCACCGCTTCGACGTCCATGGCTTCGCCGACATAGAGTTGCTCCTTGGAGCGCAGGGCCACGGAGTGGATGGCGACGTGGGGCCACGCTTGGCGCACTTTTTCTTTCCAGCGGGTCAGGCGCTCGGCCTCGGCCAGGTTGTCGGCGCGGAGCTTTTCGGAGAGGGTGATGGCGGGCACATAGAAGGTCTCCGTGTACTCGCGCACCATGCGCGCCGTGTTGAACTCGGGCACCAGCTTGGAGATGGCGTTCTTCATGCGCTTGATCCAGCCGCGCGGCAGCTGATCGTGCGGGGTGCGGTCGAAGAAGAGCGGCACCACCTCGCGCTCGAGCAGATCGTAGAGGACCTCGGCCTCGAGCGCGTCGCCCAGGCCATCCTCGTACTCTTCGCCGCGGCCGATGGCCCAGCCCACCTCCGAGCCGTGGCTCTTCCAGGCCTCCGCCCACCAGCCATCGAGCACGCTGACATTCAGCGCGCCGTTGGCGGCCGCCTTCATGCCGCTGGTGCCGCTGGCCTCGTGCGGACGGCGGGGGGTGTTGAGCCACACGTCGACCCCGGAGACCATGGCGCGCGCGATGCGCATGTCGTAGTCCTCGATGAACACCACGCGGCGTTGGAGCTCGGGATCGCGGCTGGCGTGGACGATGGAGCGAATCAGCTCCTTGCCGCCTTTGTCCTGCGGGTGCGCCTTGCCGGCGAAGACGAGCTGCACGGGGCGATCGGGATCGCAGAGCAGCCGCTTGACCCGCGCCATGTCGCTGAAGAGCAAGGTGGCGCGCTTGTACGTGGCGAACCTGCGCGCGAAGCCGATGGTGAGCGCGCGCGGATCGAGCACCTGCTCGGCGCGCTCGACCTCCTCCGGGGCGAGCTGCCGGCGCTCGGCCGCCAGCCTGCGCCAGTGACGGCAGAGTTGCACCAGGCGGTGGCGGCGGTGCTCGTGCGTCTGCCAGAGCTCCGCGTCGGGGATGTTCTGCGCGCGCGCCCAGAGGGCCGCATCGTCGACCTCGTCGGCCCAGCGCGGGCCCAGGTAACGCGTGTAGAGTGCACCATGTTCGGAGCTGATCCACGACGCGATGTGCACGCCGTTGGTGACCGAGCCAATCGGCACCTCGTGCTCGGGCAGCTCGGGCCAGAGCGTCTGGTACATCTTGCGCGAGACCTCGCCGTGGAGCGCGCTCACGCCGTTGTAGTGGTCGGCCGAGCGGATGGCGAGCACCGGCATCGAGAAGGCGCTCTTGGTGTCGCGCGGATCGACGCGGCCGAGGCCGAGCAGCTGCTCCTCGCTGATGCCGAGCGCCGCCCGGTACGGCTCGAGGTAGCGGCGCACCAGATCGGCCTGGAACACGTCGTTGCCGGCGGGCACGGGGGTGTGCGTGGTGAAGATGCTGGCCGCGGAGTTGGCCTCGCCCGCCACCGCGAAGCTGGCGCCGCGCTCGCGCATCAAGCGCCCGATGCGCTCGAGCGCCAAGAAGGCGGAGTGGCCCTCGTTCATATGGCACGCGGTCGGCGTCATGCCCATCGCCTCCAGGGCGTGCACGCCGCCGATGCCCAGCATGATCTCCTGGCGCACGCGGAACTCCTGATCGCCGCCGTAGAGCGGGCCCGTGATGGCGCGATCGGCCTTGGCGTTCTCCTCGACATTGGTGTCGAGCAAGAACAGCGGCACCCGCCCGACCTGCACCTTCCAGAGCTGGGCGAGCACGTTGCGATCGGGGTAGGCGACCCGGATCATGAGCCGCTTGCCGTCGGCCGTGCGCACGGGCTGCACGGGCAGGCGCGGCCAGTCGTTGATGGGATAGCGCTCGCCTTGCCAGCCGTCGTCGTTGAGCACCTGGCGGAAATAGCCCTCGGCGTAGGCGAGGCCCACGCCCACCAGCGGGATGCCCAGATCGCTCGCCGTCTTCAGGTGATCGCCGGCCAGCACCCCCAGACCACCCGAGTAGATGGGCAGACACTGGTGCAGCCCGTACTCCATGGAGAAGTACGCGATGCGCGCATTCTGAGCGTCGGGGTACGTCTTTTTGAACCACCCCTCGCGCGACATGTAGGCCTGGAAGGTGCTCCACGCCATCTCGAGGTGGCTGAGGAAGGCATCGTCGGTGGAGAGCTCGTCGAGCCTTCGCTGCGAGGCGCGCGACAGGAGCTCGATGGGGTTGCCGAAGACTTCGTCGTAGAGATCGGGATCGACGCGAACGAAGAGGGAAACTGCGACGGGGGACCACGCCCACCACAGGTTGTGCGCGATGTCGCGCAGGCGCTCGAGGGGGGCGGGGAGGCGCGGAAGAACCGTGTATCGACGGAGCGTCGGCATGGGCCGGATACTAAGCACGTCTTGCCCGATCTTCAGCCTGGAAATCCGCGAAGGTAGGGCGGATGTGGAGTAGAACGGCAGCACATGAACTTTGCACCGCTGTCCGCGCTTCCCAAAGGGGCCCTCAAGATTCTCTACGAGATCATGCGGCACGTACTGCGCCGTCCGGTGGTCGGCATCGTGGTGGCGGCGCACACGCGCGACGGAAGATGGCTCTTGATCCGCCGCGCCGACACGGGCACATGGGCCATGCCCGGCGGCACCCTCGAGTGGGGTGAGACCTTGCGCAGCACCATGGTGCGCGAGCTCTTGGAGGAGACGGGCGTGAGCGATCCCGTCTTCGAGCGGGTGGTGGGGGTCTTTTCGCGCCCCGATCGCGATATCCGCTTTCACGCCGTGAATGTGCTGGTCCGCTGCGAGGTGGAGCCGCCCGAGAGCGCCCCCGCGAAGGAGCGCGTGAACCCGCTCGAGATCCGCGAAGTCGCCTTTTTCCGCGAGGACGAGGTGCCGCACCCCCTCGCCATGGGCCTCAGCGATCTCTTCGAGCGGGCGCTCGCCGCCGACACCGGCGCCATCCTCGAGTAAAAGACAGTATTCTCGGGGCGTGCCCCCGCAACCTGGCATCGGCGCTGCACCCGCCCTCGAGCCCGAGCTCCCCGCGCGCTCCACTCCGATTCGCCTTTCGCCCGCCCCGCCCGACGTACCGCGCAGCACGTACACCCGCGGACGCCGGCGGCCGCGCGCCATCGCGTGGTTCGGCTTCACGGCGTTCTGGGGGCACCTCCGGCACTTGGTGGCCTCGGCCATCGCCACGGAGAACATCGACTCGCGCCAGTGGATGGTGCCCGACGCGCCGCCGCGCTTGATCGAGCGCGCGGCCGACGTGCTCTCCGAGCGCGGCGCGAAGAAGGCGCCGACCCTGGTCGAGGCGATGGGCCGCGATCTCTGGATCGACTTCGTGGCCGACACGGGGGACGACGTGTCCGTGAGCGAGGCGGTCGCGCGCTTGGTCTTCGGCACCTACGAGCTCGAGGACGGCACGCGCCTCCCGCGCGGCGATGTGCTGATCCTCGGCGGCGATCTGGCCTATCCCGTGGCCACCGTGCGCGAGGTCTCGCGGCGGCTGGTGAAGCCCTGGAACCGCGTGCTCGAGGAGCTCGGCGACGAGGTCCCCCGCGTCCTTCTGGCCATCCCCGGCAACCACGACTGGTACGATGGGCTCGACGGCTTTGCGCGTCTTTGCCAGGCGCCGTGCGCCTTCGAGCAGACCGAGTCGCCGCTCAGCCAGCGCGCGCTGCACCCGGTGACCAACGAGTTCCCCGTGCTCGCCTGGGCCGACGCCTTTCGCCGCGGCGTGGCCGTGGACAAGCCCGACACCATGGCGCTCTACGGCTACACCTCGATCCAGCGCGCCAGCTATTTCCGTCTCCCGCTGGCGCCGTCGCTCGAGCTCTTCGCCGTCGATCGCCAGCTGAAACGCATCGATCCGCGCCAGCAGGCGTATTTTCGCGTGCCCAGCTCGGGCGCGCGCATCGTGATGATGCCCGATCCCGCGCGCGCCTACGGCGAGGTGCGGCCGAACGGCGCGCTGATGCTCAACGCCATCGGCATCGACGCCGCCCAGGTCCCCACGCTCTTCATCGCGGGCGACGTGCACCACTACGAGCGCTCGAGCGAAGGCGCGAGCCTGCACGTGGTGGCGGGCGGGGGAGGCGCATTCTTGCATGGTGCACGCGTCTCCCCGCGCGGCGCGGCCTACCGCATCGACGCGGAATTTCCGGGGCCGCGTGCGTCGCGGCAGATGCTCGGGCGCCTGCCGTGGCACGTGGCCTCCGGCGGCTCGGGGTGGCTCATCACCGCCGTCTTCGCCGCCGGCCACGCCCTGGCGCTCCTGGCCTACGTGAACGCGAGCCCGAGGGCCGCGCTCGGGGTCTCCTTCGCCATGAGCGTGTCCGTGGCCGTGGGCACGGCGCTGCTGATCGGGTGGCGCCGGCATCGCGCGTGGCGCTCGATCCCGTTTGCCATGGCGTTTGGCCTGCTCACGGGCATGCTGCCGGTCGATGTCGCGCTCATCATCGACCGGCTGGGCGTCTTCCTCACCGGCGCCGGGGCCCTGCCGCGCACGTTTTGGATGGTCATCGCCTGGCTGGTGGCCACGTGGGGCAGCGGCTTGGCGTTCGGGGCGATGCTGGCGATGATTCATCGCTTGGGGCTCAATCACTCGCAGCCTTTTGCCGCGCTGGGGAGCCCCGCGTACCGCCATTTCCTTCGATTGCGCGTCGACCACGAGGGCCGGGTGGAGGTGTTCGCGGTGGGCCTGGTCGACCCGCTCGCAAAGGACGAGAAGCCGCTCTTGATCGATCGATTCACATGGTCGGCCCATTCGCCGTTGCGGCACGATGGCGGTGCCGAGGACGACCTCACCTCGGCGCGCGGCGATCGAATCGAGGAGCACGGGGATCGTCCGAGCGGATAGGACGAACGCCCCGAGCCTCGCTCACTTCAAGGTCGCCTTGCCGGCCGCGCTTCCGCCCTCGCGGGCGGCGATGGAGTGAAGGTGCACGATCATGGTCCACGCGTCCATCGAGTAGAGATCGCCGTTCTCGGTGGAGATCGCGAAATCGGCGCTGCCCGCGGGCAATTTGTTGAGCACCGCGGCTGGAATGCGCCCTCTCTGCTCCTCGGAGGAGTAGCGGCATTCGACGCGCAAGACGGTCGACGGGTCGGACTCGGACGGTGTCCCGGCGCGTCGTAGTCGATGAACTCGGCGGTCGCGACGTACTGGTTCATCGACGCGTCGGTGCGCGATACGCCGGTGTTCGTCACCTGGATTCGGCCCAATTTGCCGTTCGTCGGTGCTCCATCGTCGTTTTTGCACGCGGTCGTGCCGAGGGCGCCGGCGGTAAGAAGAAGTCCCAAGCTCGCAGGACCAAGACGGATTTTCGTAAAGTCGATGATGCTCATATCCCCGTTCGACACCGAGGGTTCTGCAGGTGATCAAAAAAAGAACGGCGCGTGCGGGCATCACCGAGGTGGGCGTCCTCGCGCAGATGGTTCGCGTAAACTTCTGCCATGCTCTTGAAGCAACGCATCTTGGACGGTTTGGTCGCGGGGACCATCGATCGCGCCTACCGACGGTGGGAACGGGCCCGCGTCAAAGCCGGGGGGCGTTTGCGGACCCAAGCGGGCGAGCTCGCCATCGACCGGGTCGACGAAGTCTCCCCGCGCGCGATCACCGATGACGATGCCCGCGCGGCCGGCTACGACCATCGCGACGCGCTGCTCGCCGAGCTCGATGCACATGGCCCTGGCACGATCTATTGCATCCACCTTCGCGTCGCGGGCGCCGATCCCCGCATCGCCCTGCGCGCCCGAGCCACCATGGACGACGAGGAGCTGGATGCCCTGGTACGAAGGCTCGCGCGGCTCGACGCGGCCAGTCGCCGCGGTCCGTGGACCCACGCGGTGCTCGAGGTGATCGCGACCCACCCGGAGGGCACCCGCGCCGCCGAGCTCGCGGCCGCCATTGGCCGCGATCCCCCATCGTTCAAGCTGGACGTCCGCAAATTGAAGGAGCTCGGGCTCACCGAGAGCCTGGAGACGGGCTATCGCCTCTCGCCGCGCGGCATCGCATTCCGCCGCCATGCGCGCGGCCGGGCCACGTGACCGCCGTGCTACGGTCATCGTCACCCCAATGACCCGATCCACGCGCCTCGCATCCCTGGTTCTATTGGCAGCATGGCCTCTCGCCGCTTCGTGCGACAAGAAGGAGCCGCCTGCGAAGCAAGGCTTGTGGGATATTTACGAGAATCGGCTCAAGCAAGCAAAGTACATCGATTTGACGCACGCCTTCAATCCCACCATCCCGGTGTGGCCAGGCTTCGGCGCCGCCAAGTTCAAGCCCACCGTCGCCGGGCGGGGGATTCCCGACTTCATCAAGCCCGGGGACGAGTTTACGTACAAGCAACATGGCTTCATCGCATCGAGCTACGAATTGACCACCGATCAATACGGCACCCAGCTCGATCCGCCCGCGCATTGGGACGAATACGGCGCCACCATCAGCGATTTGCCGCCCACGTTCTCCGTGCGCCCCTTGGTCGTCATCGACATTCACGAGCAGGTCGCCAAAGATCCCGGCTACCACTGCACGGTCGACGATATCAAAGCATGGGAAGGCCGGCATGGCACCATCCCCGAGGGCTCGGTGGTGATGATCCGCTCCGACTGGTACAAGAAGTGGAATGAGGTCGAGCGATTCGCCGTGGCGCCTTTTCCGGGCATCAAGCTCGATGCGCTCAAGCTCCTGCACCTCGAGCGCAAGATCCTCTTCCACGGCCACGAGCCGCTCGACACCGATACGACCCCCACCCTCGAGGGCGAGGCGTGGCTGATGCATAACCATTTCGCACAGGCCGAGGGTGTCGCAAACCTGGACAAGGTCCCCGAGGCGGGCGCCCTGGTATCCATCGGTTATGCCAAGCCGGAGGGCGGCACCGGCGGCTTTGCGCGGTTCGTCGCCATCGCGCCGCCCGACTGGCACGAGGGTGTTTCGGTCGCCCAGGCGCCCGGCGCTCCATTGCCCAAGCAGCCGCACCCTCTCAAACGCGACGCCAACGGCGTGCTCAAGCCCACCCCTTAGTTTTTCCCGAGCTGGCGCTTTGCGTATCGCGATCGAGGCTTTTGCACATCGCGGGTGCGCGTTGTAAATCGCGCATCGCGCGCGGGACGAATGTGCTCTGGGGCTGGACTTCGGTGCGCAAGAGATGTTACGCAGTCGGTCGAAACCGAACCGCCCACGGTAACGGGATATCGCTCGGTTGGATGTCGCAAAGTCCCAATGCACGAATCCCGCGGCCGGCCGGCCAAGGGTGCGGAGGCATCGTCATGCAGGCGTTCAAACTGCCCGAGTTTTATATGCCGTATCCGGCGAGGCTCAACCCGAACCTGGAGCGCGCCCGCGCGCACACCATGGCGTGGGCCAAGGAAATGGGGATGCTCGATGCCCCCAAGCCCGGCGGCGGGGTGGTGTGGACCGAGGAGCAGCTGGCCAAAATGGATTACGCGCTCATGTGCGCGTATACCCATCCCGATTGCGATGGTGCCAAGCTGGATTTGATCACCGATTGGTACGTCTGGGTGTTTTTCTTCGACGATCACTTCCTCGAGCACTTCAAATATTCGCGCAATGTCCGGGGCGGGCAGGAGTACCTGGATCAGCTCGAGCGCTTCATGATCCGCGAGGGAGAAACGTCGCCGGAGCCCACCAACCCCGCGGAGGCCGGCCTAAAGGATCTCTGGGCGCGCACCACGCCGGCCATGTCGGGTGCATGGCGGGAACGCTTCATCACCACGTCGCACAATTTGATGGTGGAGTCGATGTGGGAGCTCCACAACATCGAGCTTGGCCGGATTGCCAACCCCATCGAGTACGTGCAAATGCGGCGAAGGGTGGGGGGCGCGCCCTGGTCGGCGAATTTGGTCGAGTTTGCGGTGGGCGCGGAGGTCCCGGCGAACATCGCAGCCTCGCGCCCGATGGAGGTCCTGCGCGACACGTTCTCCGACGCCGTGCACCTGCGCAACGATCTGTTTTCGTACCAGCGCGAGGTGCAGGAAGAAGGGGAGAACTCCAACGCGGTGCTGGTGTTCGAGCGGTTCTTCGATTGCAGCACGCAAGAGGCCGCGGAGCTGGTGAACGATCAGCTCACCTCCCGCTTGCAGCAGTTCGAGAACACGGCGCTGACCGAGGTTCCAGCCCTGTTCGCGGATCACGCGGTGCCCCCGAACGAGCAGCTCGCCGTGGCGGCCTATGTCAAAGGCCTGCAAGACTGGCAATCGGGCGGGCACGAGTGGCACGCGCGCTCCAGCCGTTACATGAACGAGGGCGCGGTCAAAGAGCCCTCGTACGCGCTCCCCGGTCCCACCGGCATCGGCACCTCCGCCACGCGGCTGCCGAGCCTCGGTCTGGTGCGACGGGCCAAGCAGCACGCCCACGAGCCTTTTGCGGTGGTGGGCCATCTGCAGCTGCCGGAGCTGTATATGCCGTTTTCTTTCCGCACCAGCCCGCATATCCATGCGGCGCGCCGGGACGCGGTGGGCTGGGCGCGGAGCATGGGCATGTTCGACTCGGTGCCCGGCGTCGAGCGCGGCGGCATTTGGGACGAGCGGCGGTTCATTGGGTTCGATTTCGCCCACTGCGCCGCCATGATCCACTCCGACGCCCATCTGGAGCAGCTCCAGCTGTCATCGGACTGGCTCGCGTGGGGCACCTACGGCGACGACTATTTTCCGTGGGTGTTCGGGGCCGCGCGCAACCTCGCCGCCGCCAAGGTCGCCAACACCCGACTCGCTGCGTTCATGCCGCTCGATGGCGGGGTCACCCCCGAGCCGACGAACCCCATCGAACGCGGCCTCGCCGATCTCTGGCGCCGCACCGTGAAGCCGATGAAGGACGAGGCCCGGCTGCAGTTTCGCGAGACCATCGAGGACATGACCGCGAGCTGGCTCTGGGAGCTCGCCAACCAAGCGCAAAACCGCATCCCCGATCCCATCGACTACGTGGAAATGCGCCGCAAGACATTTGGATCGGACTTCACCCTCACGCTCGCGAAGCTGGCCCACTTCGATGTGGTGCCGCGAGAGCTCTCCCAAACGCGCGTCATGCACGAAATGGAGACCGCGGCGCAGGACTACGCGTGCTTCACCAACGATTTGTTCTCCTACCAAAAAGAGGTGGAGTTCGAGGGCGAGCTTCACAACATCGTGCTGGTGATCGAGCACTTCCTCGACGTCGATCGCTTCAGGGCCCGCGACATCGTGGCGGAGCTCATGAAGTTGCGCATGCAACAATTCGAGCTCATCGTGAGCCGGGACCTGCCCGCGATGTTCGATGACTTCGGCCTCGAACAACCCGTCCGCGCGATCCTCACCCAACACGCCGAGCACCTTCAAAGCTGGATGTCCGGCATCCTCGAATGGCACCGCCGGTGCGCGCGCTACACGGAGGCCGAGCTCCGTCGCTCCCGCGCCGCGCTCTCCCCCAGTGCGCCGCCCGCGCCGCGCGATCGGTCCTTCATGCCCACGGGGCTGGGCACCTCCGCGGTGCGCCTCGCGGCATCGTTGAAGTCCCACGCGGGATAGTCGTTTCGTTCCTCGCGCGTCGCTCTTCCGATACGCATGGTGCATTTTGCACCGCGGTTGGCGGTGTGACATCGAACGACTTCGAAATCCAAATCCGTCGTCGAAGGCGGCATGACCAATGCTTGCTTTCGAAGGATTGGAAGACGCATATCGTCTTCGACGATTCACGGATTCGGGGGGAACCATGATGACCATTCGATACGGCAAGGCTTCGGCCATGGCCGCGTTCGCGGTGCTCCTTGGCGTGCCGTCGGCGTGCTCGCTGCAGTCGGCCACCAACGGTACGGGAGGTGGCGAGGGCGAGCTCGATACGCTCGCGGGCCATGAACGCGAGCTCGATGCGCTCATGAGCCGCGAAAGCGAGCTCGGTGCGCCGGGGCGCGTGGATTTGGAGCTCTATTCGACGATTGCGTCCGCCGCGCCGGGGGAGGGGACCACGCAGGATTTCGTGATAACCAACCGCGGCGCCCCGACGCGGGCCGAATCGCGCTTCGTGTATGTCACGCCGACCTTCGTCAACTTCGACCGGAGGGCGTCGCTCCCCGCGGGCTGCAGCTATGCGTACGAAAATCCGGATCCGCTGATCCCCGAGATCGTGGACTGCAAAATCCCTGCGGGCCTAGGCCCGGATGACCGCGTGACCTTGACATTTCACCTGGTGACGACCCATGCCACGCTCGTCGGTATGACCTATGGCGGCGCCATCGTGTCACCGGACGAGCGCATCGACACCGAGCAGAATTTCACGACGAACTGGGTGGCACCCTACGTTCAATTCCTCGAATCGGAGGAGCGTTCGAGCGCCGCGGCCACCGGATACAGCGCCAATGTCTATCTCTCGTGGGACGTGCCTTCGGTCGCGCCGGGGGACGTGAAGCGTCAAAAGCTCGTGGTCGGCAATCAGGGCCCCGATGCCACACGCGCACCGATTCGCCTCGTGTACGTCTCGGCGTTCTTCAGCAACTTCGTCGAAAGCAAGGTCCCCCGCGGGTGCAAATTGCTCCTCGCCGATCCGGACCCCTTGATGCCGCAAATCCTCGAGTGCGTGCTTTCAAAGCCGCTTCGCGCGGGCGATGAACGAACCGTCGATGTCTTCATCACCACGGTCGCCGGCGGGCCGATCGGGTACATCAGCGCGAGCTCGGTCGCGGCCGAGGCCAAGGCCGGGGAGGCGGGGAGTCATGACCCTTCGGTCATCGACAACGTGCAGCCAGTGGGCATCAACGAGCTTCCGTGATGGAATGGACGCTCACGTCTCGCGTAGAGCGTCTCGGTATGCGATCGAGAGCTGCGTCTGGTTCTCGCCGGGCCGAACGAACCGGGCGAGCAGCGCAATGTCCAAGTCCGCCAAGACAACGCTCGCAGACGCTTGCACGTAGCCTTCGGGCGTGGCGCGATGGATGACGATCTCCTTGGTGGACGACTCCCACCCCCAAACTTCGGATACACCCAAACGGCGGTAGACCTCGAGCTTGTTGAGGTGGGAGCGTGAGACATTCACCTCGATGGCGATGTCGGGAACACCGTCTCCCTCGATGGGGCCGAGCTTGTAACATTCATCGGGCTCAAGACCGCCGCGCTTGGCCTCTTTGCGGAAGGTGGTGCTGCCAAAACCGCGCAAGTCGATCATCTTTTCGACGGCCCAGATTTCAATGAGGCGGGCAATGATTGTCTTTGCTTCCTCATGCAGATTGGACGGGCTCATCAGCTCGAGCTCTCCATCTAAGTAGGTCATGCGCACGCCCGACCCGCTCGAATCGAGCGAGTCCCGAAGCGCGACATACATCCACCACGGTACACCGTGAAGAACGACGCGCCCCTCGGTGTGCGGTCCCATCGGAAGGGGCTGATGGGCATACGAAATGGCCGCCGCGCTCATGGCTCTCAGTTTAGCGCCGAAGGCGGGCCGATCGAGCGACGAGGCGGCCGATCGAGCGCCGAATTGGGCTGCGTCCGCCCTCGAGCGCGCGGCCTCAATCCGGCGCCGCCTTAAGTCCAAGCGCATGCGCACGTCAAGAGGCTTGGTCAAATAACTGGACGGATATACAGTAGCGACCGTGTCGTTCCGTTCGAGGCTTGCGCGCGCCGCCCAAACGCACCCTTCTCTGCCCTCGCTCCCGCTCGCCCCGAGCCCGTCCCCCGCGCCGGCTTCCCCCGAGCCCGAGCTCGACCCGGCGCCCCAAGCCCCCAAAAAGTCCGCCGTTCTCGACGATCTGCGCGCCAAAATGACGGCCATCCTCGAGCGCAGCCCCCTCGGCGCAGCCATCCCGCCGCCGCGCGCCGTCGACACCGAGGATCTTCCCTTCGTCACCCAGGAAACCCCCCGCGGCCCGCTCCACGTCCGCACCCTCCGCCTCTCCCCCTCGCACCGCACCGGCCGCGCCCCGCTTCTTCCCGCGCGGGAGGCCAGCGCCGAGCTCCTCGCCCTCCTTGCGCTCGACCCCTCGCTCCAGTCGTGCGATCCCCGCGGCGCGCTCTACCTCGACACCGAGACCACGGGCCTCAGCGGCGGCACCGGCACCGTGGCCTTTCTCGTAGGGCTTGCGTTTTGGAAGGATGGCGCCCTGGTGGTGGAGCAGCTGCTCGTGCGCGAGCTCGGCGAGGAGGCGCCCATGCTCGAGCGGGTCGCCGCACGCCTGCGCGAGGCGACCATGCTGGTCACCTTCAACGGCAAAGCCTTCGACATGCCGCTGCTGCGCACCCGCTTCGTCCTGTCGCGGGCCGAGGTCCCCGAGGCCGGCGCCACCCCGCACCTCGATCTGCTCCACGTGGCCCGCCGCCTCCATCGCCCGCGGGGCATCGCCTGCCGCCTCACCACCATCGAGCGCGACATCCTCGGCTTCGAGCGCGCGAACGACGTGGACTCGGCCGACGTGAGCGCCTGCTATTGGCATTTTCAGCGCACGGGCGATACGAGCGCCCTGATGCGCGTGGTCGAGCACAACGCGTGGGACGTGGTCACCATGGCGTCGCTGGTTGGCCTCTACGGCGAGCCGCTCGAGGGCAGCCAGCTCGACCCCGAGGATCTGGTGGGTGTGGCGCGAACGCTCAAGCGCGCCGGCGCCATGGATGGGGCCATGGCCGCCGCCCAAACCGCCATCGATCGCGGCGCGGGCCATGAGTCGATGCGCGTCCGCGCGGAGATTGCCAAGGCGCGCGGCGATCGGGCGCGCGCCCTGCTCGACTATGCGGCGCTGTCCGAGAAGATCGACTGCGACCGGGTGCGGCTCGAGCTTGCCAAGCTTTACGAACACTACGTCAAGGAGCCGGCGCGAGCGCTCGCCCTGGTGGCGCAGGGCACGGGTGAATCGGAGCCGGCGCGCCAGCACCGGGCCGCGCGCCTCGCCCGAAAGGCCGAAAAGGCCAAGGAGACGCGCTCCGCGGGCGCGGAATATGTGGCGCAACGCTACATGTTCGATGATAAATCCACCGTATGACCGACAGTTACGATCCGGCCAGCATCGAGCCCGTCTGGCAGCGTTATTGGGACGATCACGGCACCTTCCGTGCGGAACGCCACCCCGGAAAGCCCAAGCTCTACATCCTCGATATGTTTCCTTACCCGTCGGGCGCGGGGCTTCACGTCGGTCACCCCGAGGGCTATACGGCCACGGATATCGTGTCGCGCTACAAGCGGATGCGCGGCTTCGACGTGCTGCACCCCATGGGCTGGGACGCCTTCGGCCTGCCCGCCGAGCAGCACGCCATCGCCACCGGCACCCATCCGCGCGACACCACGCAGGCCAACATCGCGAACTTCAAGCGCCAGCTGAAGAGCCTGGGCTTCTCCTTCGATTGGTCGCGCGAAATCGACACCACCTCGCCCGAATACGTGCGCTGGACGCAGTGGATCTTCCTCCAGCTCTTCAAGCGCGGATTGGCGTTTCAGGAGAAGATCGCCGTCAATTGGTGCGCGGCCCTCGGCACCGTGCTCGCGAACGAAGAGGTGATCGACGGGCGCAGCGAGCGTGGTAATCACCCGGTCGAGCGCCTGCCGCTGCGCCAATGGCTCTTGCGCATCACCGAGTACGCCGACCGCCTCGACGAGGATCTGGCCGCGCTCGACTGGCCCGAGACCAAGGCCAAGCAACACAACTGGATCGGCCGCAGCGAGGGCGCGCTCGCCGATTTCACGGTGGAGGGCAAGAGCGCCAAGATCACTGTCTTTACCACGCGGGTCGACACGCTCTCGGCCGCCACCTACGTGGTGCTGGCGCCCGAGCACCCGCTGGTGGCGGAGCTCGTATCCGCCGAGCAGCGCGATGCGGTGACGGCGTACGTGCAAGCCGCCAAGAAGAAGAGCGACATCGACCGCACGGATCTCACCAAGAAGAAGACGGGCGTGTTCTTGGGCGCCTACGCCAACAACCCGCTCAACGACAATCGACTGCCCATTTGGGTCGCGGATTACGTGATTGGCACCTACGGCACCGGCGCCGTCATGGCGGTCCCCGCCCACGACGAGCGCGATCACGAGTTTGCGCGGACGTACCAACTGCCGATCATCCAAGTCGTCGCCGCCAAGCCGGGGAGCAACGACGTGGTCGACGTGCAGCGGGCGGCCTATGTGGAGGACGGCGTCGCGTACAAGGTCCGCGCCCATCTGAACGTGCCGGACGGCACCCCCAGCGAGGACGTGCGCCGCATGGTCACCGAGTGGCTCGCGGCCAACGGCAAGGGAAGCGCGCGCGTCACGTACCGATTGCGCGACTGGGTCTTCTCGCGCCAGCGCTATTGGGGTGAGCCGATTCCCATTTATTTCCCGGTGGAGACCAGCGGCAACCCCCGCGAGCCCGGGGCCTTGTACACCATTCGCTACGATCAGCCCATCGCGGTCGAGGAGAGCGAGCTGCCGCTGCGCCTCCCCGAGCTCGAGGACTTCCGCCCCGGCAACGATCCCTTGGGGCCCTTGGCGCGCATCCCCGAGTGGCGCTTCTTTCAAAGAGACGGCAAGTGGTACGCCCGCGAGACGAACACCATGCCGCAGTGGGCTGGCTCGTGTTGGTACTACCTGCGCTTCCCCGATCCGAAGAACACGGAGCGCATTTTCAGCCAAGAGGCCTACGACGCATGGATGCCGGTGGACCTGTACATCGGCGGCGCCGAGCACGCGGTGCTGCACCTGCTCTACGCGCGCTTCTGGCACAAAGTGCTCTACGACATCGGCCTGGTGAAGCATAGCGAGCCGTTTACCCGGCTGGTGCACCAAGGGATCATCTTGGGCACCTCGTACCGCTATTACACGAGCAAGGCCGATCCCACGCAGGTGCACCCCGGCGGCGCGGCCATCGTGAAGGACGAGGACACGGGCGAGATCCATCTCGGGAGCAAGACCGGCGACATCCTCGAGGAGCGCTGGGCCACCGAGAACGACGTGCAGGTAAAGGACGGGCGCACCGTTCACAAGACCCTGGACGTGGAGGTGACCCTCGTCGCCGAAAAGATGAGCAAGGCTCGCGGCAACGTGGTCAACCCCGACGACATCGTCCGCGAGCACGGCGCCGACGCGCTCCGCCTGTACGAAATGTTCATGGGGCCGCTCGAGCATATGAAGCCCTGGCAGACCAGCGGCATCGACGGCGTGCGCCGCTTCCTCGAGCGCACCTGGAACGTGTGCACGGGCGCCGCGGCGCCTCTATCGCGCGATCCGGCCGATTACGCGCTGGAGACGAAGCGGCAGGTCCACAAAACGATCAAGAAGGTGTCCGAGGACATCGAGAGCCTTCGCTTCAACACCGCCATCAGCGCCATGATGATCCTGACCAAGCACCTCGGCGGCCTGCCCAAGGTGCCGCACGAGGCGGCGCAGCAGCTCGCGCTCTTGGTCTCGCCCTTCGCGCCGCACATCGGCGAGGAGCTGTGGAAGCGCCTCGGCGGATCGGCCTCCTTGGCGAACGAGCCGTGGCCGGTCTTCGATCCGGAGCTGGTCAAGGACGACGTCGTGGAGATCGGCGTTCAAGTGAACGGCAAGCTTCGCGGCACCGTGGAGCTGGCCGTCGACGCCGACGAGGCGACCGCCCGCGCCGCGGCCCTCGCCGCGCCTCGGGTGGCCGCGCAGCTGGAGGGCAAGACCTTGCGGAAGCTCGTCTATGTGAAGGGGAAGATCATCAACCTGATCGTGGGATGAGCACCCGCGCGCGCCGCACCGTCTCGGTCGCGTTCATCGCGTCCTTCGCCCTGGGCGTCGCGGCCGCGGCGGGCGCGCTGGGGTGCGGCTACCGCGCGCTCTACGCCGAACCGGGCGAGGCTCGCTATGCCGTGGTCCTCGCATCGGCGCGCGTGGCCGATGCGGTGGCCAACGACGAGGTGGTGGCGGGCCTTCGCGCCACGCTCGCGCGCGAGGGCGCGCTGGCCGCGGGCACGGGTTATCCGCGCGTCGAGGTCGAGGTGCTTCGCGCCGACGAGGTGAGCGAGGGCATCGCCTCCGCCGAATCACCGGGCGGGCACGTCCCGCGTGCGCGCGCTACCCAAGTCGGCATTTTGGCACGCGCCTGGATCGTTCGCGTCAAAGGCGGCGCGCACGAGGCCGACACCGGCGATGTTCGCGCCTTCAATGTCGTGCAAAGCGCGCCGGCGCAGGGCGAGGGCGCCCTCGATCCTGCGGGCGGCGCGCGCGCATCGGGTTTGGTCTCCGAGGGCATCCGTCACGATGACGCCCTTCGCGCGGTTGCGCGACGTGTAGGGCAACGTCTGGCATTGCGCGTCCTGGGGCATCCGGTGGCCCGCGACGAGTCGGCGGAGGAACTGTGGTAGCCTCTCGCCGCGCACATGGAAAAGCGCACCAAGGACAGAGCGATCACCTTAGGGTGCGCGGGCTTTCCAGTCCCGGCCACGCGGTACTTCAAGGAGTTTCTATTCGTCGAGGTGCAGGAGACGCACGTGGCCCAACCCGGCACCGGCACCATCCGCCGCTGGCGGCGCGAGGCGCCCGAGGGCTTCGTCTTTAGCGTGCAGGCGCCGCGCGAAATTGGTCAGGAGGGTTTTCGCAGCGGCAAGGTGACCGAGAGCGCGCTCAAGGCGCTGCGCGAGGTGAGCAAGGAGCTCGTCGCCACCACCGCCGTGTTCATCGCGCCGCCCGATTTCTCCAGCGGCCGGACGAACAAGGCGATGATCAAAGAGTTCCTCGGCAGCGTGCGAAAGAAGTTCGACCGCATCGTCTGGGAGGCGCCGCCCAGCTGGAACCCCGACGACGCCGCCACCCTCGCCGACGACGCCGGCGCCATCGCCGCCCGCGATCCCCTCACACAAGGCCTCGCCCAAGGCAAGGTCGCCTACTACCGTCTCCCCGGCCCCGCAGGCCACAAAAGCCGCTACGAAGATCCGGCCATCGAGCGCCTCGCCGATCTGGCGCGCACCGCCGAGCACCTCGATGCGACCTACGTCTTCACCAATGTCGATATGTTCGCCGACGCCAAGCGTTTGAAGAAGGCGTTGAAGATCTAACCGGCGCGCGGGGCTCGAGGCGGTCGGAGAGCTCGTATTCGCGAACGCCACGCGTTCGAAGAAAACGCGGAAGATTCGAATCGGCATGCTCTTGGAGGTAAATCCGCGCACCCCTCGTTCGAATTAGGATCGGTCGTGACCTAGATCGCAGCTACCCATCGCATACCGGACGAACACGAAAGGAAGCACGGCGATGGATCGAGCCACGATGGGGCAACCGCGCGAAGACGGCGCGCGTGATTTCGATTTTCTGATGGGCAGCTGGACGGTCGAGAACCGCCGGTTGCGCGAGCGGCTCAAGGGCTCGGACATTTGGGACGAATTCTCCGCGACCCATGTGACGCGGCCGATTCTGGATGGTTTCGGGAACGAAGACGAGTTTCGAACGGACTTCGATGGAGGCTTCGTCGGAATGACGTTCCGTTTCTTCAATCGCACCACGAAAGCGTGGGCCCTCTATTGGGCGAACAGCCGCACAGGTGTCCTCGAGCCGCCGGTGGTCGGGGCATTTTCCGGGGATCGAGGCACCTTCGAGGGGCGAGATACCTTCGAGGGGAAGCCCATTCGCGTTCGCTTCATCTGGTCGCGCACGAGCACCGATCATCCACGTTGGGAGCAAGCTTTCTCCTCGGACGATGGCCAGACGTGGGAGACCAACTGGGTTATGGACTTTTCACGCGCGCACCCTTGACGCGCGATCGCGCGGCGCGCGCCATGGCCGTCGGATCGCCGGGCGCCGCGGAGGTCAGATCATCGCCCGCACGGGATGGCGCAGAATGGTCTTTAGGCTCTCGGGCGGCACGCGGCGGGGATCGGACAAATAGATCTCGTGGTGCCGCCCGCACAGCTCGAGGCGATTTTTGCGCGACGCGGAGGTCATTTCGTCGAGGGTCGCGCGTTCGGTGGCGTAGGGGCCCACGTGGAGCATTTGCACGCAGCGCCCCTCCTGGAGGGTCTCGATTTCGACCTTTTCGGTGTGCTCCGTGCTTTTGCCCTTTCGACGCAACGCCTCTTTCGCCTCACCGAGGGCGCCGTCGTCCACGAAGTCAGGCGTGCGAATCAGGAGCGTATAATGGACTTGGTCGTCCGCCGCCTTCTCGAACGGCGCGCCGCCGTCGATCCACCAGAGCGCCTCGAGCTTGCAAACGGTATAATCGCGACCTTTGGCCTTCAGCATCATTTTCGTCGTGAAGGCCGCGGAGTAGAGGGCGCCCGTCGCGTCCTCGAACGCGCCGCCCCCCGGCTTGCCCCGCCCGCCCACCGACAAATAGCGCGCGGGCGATACATCGATGAAGGCGGGGCGACGCGGGGAGACGTATTCGTGTTTGAAGTCGCTGTACAAATCGGTCTTGTTCGTCTTGCTCGGGCTCGTCATACGGCGCGCTCCTTCAGCGGAATGTAGATGTCCGTGAGCAGCTCGTCGGGCTCCGTGGTCTCCGGATCGTTCAGATAAATTTCGAAGGGTGGATGGTCGGCCGGCTCGCGTCCGCTGGTGGGGAGCCACTCGCCGTAGAGGGCATTGTACGTCTTGCCGAGCTCCTGGTAGCTGCCGCGGTGGCACGCCACGGCGTGCTCTCCGCCGGCGAGCTCGCCGACGCCCACCTCGCCGTCCGCCTGCACGCTCGCGTCCACGACCAAGGCGGCGTCGAAGCGGAGTTTGTCCTCCGGGGTGATGCTGGGATCGTCGTGGGAGACGCCCAAGATGGTCACCTTGGGGCCGAGCAGGCCGAGGGGCGCGGCCCACGCGAGCAAGCGCTGGAAGGTCTCGCCGACCCGGTCGTACGGGCCGACGTGGCGGATGAAGGCGATGCGCAGGGGTTCGATTCGTTGGATGGTCACGTTCATGATGCTCTCCTCGTCGTTGGCAAACCCACCACCAAGCCCGAGCGCCGGTCCTCGCTCCGACCGAATCAGCGCGTGGCGCGCGCGAAAGGCCGAAGGCGCAACGCGGAACATGGCTCGGAACGCGCGCGTGAAGGCCTCGTGGGTCTCGTAGCCCGCGCCGAGCGCGATCTCCAGCACGCTCTGATCCGTCTGCTTGAGTTTCAGCGCAGCGCCCTCGAGTCGCAGCCGCCGTACGTATCGATGCACGGACTCCCCGACCAGCGCCCGAAAGACGCGGTGGAAATGGTACGGTGAAAAGTGACTCAGCTTTGCCAGATCCTCGAGGTTCAGAGGCCCGTCCAAGTGCGCTTGGATATGGACCAACACCCGTAGAATCCGCTCGCGGTACGTCTTCGAGGTATCGAGCTTCATGGTGGGTTGGAGCCCTTTTCGTACGCCATCCGCTTCCGCCGTGCTTGACCGATCTTGCTCCTTTTCGCGCGGCGGGCTCCGGTAGAATGCCGCACATGCTCAAAGCGATTGCCCACTTCGTTCGGAACGGCCCGGAGGTTTTGCGGATGCAGAAACAGCACTCGCGGGCGGAGTTTCTGGACCTGTTCAACGAAAAAGCCGACGCCCAGGGCTACGCCGACGTCCGGCGCGAGCTGGTCGGCGATCTCGCGGGGAGCATCCTCGAGATTGGGTGCGGCACCGGCTCGATGTTTCGCTACTACGGCGAGCGCGCCCGCGTGGACGCCATCGAGCCCGAGGAAGATTTTCTCGAGCGCGCCGTCGCCAAAGCGCAGAGGACGTCTGGAAAGATCCACGCGATGGCAGGCGATGGCATGAACCTGCCGTTCTCGAATGGGTCGTTCGACACGGTGGTCATCTGCCTGGTCTTGTGCAGCGTTGCGTCGACCTCGCGCGTGCTCGCGGAGGCGTTTCGCGTGCTGCGCGGCGGCGGGCAGCTTCGCGCGCTCGAGCACGTGCGCAGCGGGGGAGCGGTCGCGGGGCTCCTGATGGATCTCGGCAACCCGCTCTGGCTGCGCATCAACAAACAGGGGTGCAACTGGAACCGCGATCCCCTCGCGGCGCTCTCCGAGGCCGGCTTCTGGGTCGACGACGTTCGCGCGTTCCAGCGCTTCGACACGATGATGCCCGCGTTCCCCATGCGCCTGGTGAAGGCGCACAAGCCACGATGAGCGCGCTCGTTCGTTACGAGTGCGCCCAATCCCAATAGAGCTGGCGCGCCTTTCGGGCGATGGGGCCATATTCGAGCTTGCGGTCCTCGAAGGCCACGATGGGATACACCTTGGAGACATTGCCGGTGGCGAAGATTTCGTCGGCCTGGTGGAAGTCCTCCACCGTCAAGGTGGTCTCGTGAACGGTGATCCCGGTGTGGCGGAGCAGGCCGATCACGCGTTCGCGGGTGATGCCGGCGAGGAAGGTGCGGTTGGGCACGGGCGTGAACACCTCGCCGCCGCGGACCATGAAGACATTGGCGGTCGCGAGCTCGGCCACGTTGCCCAGGGTGTCGCACGAGAGCGCGTTGTGAAACCCCTTGGCCTTGGCCTCGCGGAGCATGCGCGCGTTGTTCGGGTAAAGGCAGGAGGCCTTGGCGTTGACCGGCATGGTCTCGATGGTGGGGCGGCGGAAGCGGGTGGTGGTGATGGTGATGCCGTTCGGCGGGGACATGGGCATCTCCTCGAGGCACAACGCGAAGTCGGTCGACGACGCCATCGGCAGGATCACCCCCGCTTCGCCTTCCTCGGCCCAATACATCGGCCGCACGTACACCGCGGTGTCGGGCGCAAACTTCTTCAACCCTTCGCGGGTGAGCTCCACGATGGCCTCGGTGGAGAGGGTGGGCTCCAAGCCCAACGCCCGTGCGCTATCGTTGACCCTCGCACAGTGGCGATCGAGATCGGGCACCACGCCTTCGAACGCCCGCGCCCCGTCGAACACGAGCGAGGCGAGCCAAGTCGCATGGGAGGCCGCCCCCAGAATGCGAACGTCGCCCGAGTGCCAACCCTTGTTGTAGTACGTCCAGATCGTTCGGTTCCTCATCGTCCTCGGCTCCTCCGTGTCGGAATCCTTCGACTATGGCACAGATGCTCTTCGGGCGGCTGGCGCTGCGGGCCGTGCTCGGTATCGTGGGTGACGATGACGCACCGCGCGCACGATTCCATTCGCGTCGAGGTGGCGATGACGGTATCGCGTCGCTCACGTTCGACGGCTTCGGGGCGCGCTATGCGATTCGCGCGCGGCGTTGGCGGAAAGATGAACGATACGCCCCAGGCGTGATGGCGTGGGGAAGGGTAGCGGCGTCGGCGGCGTTCGGTATGGACGATGCGTGCTTGCCGGGCCATGGGCACCTCTTGGTATGTGCTTGCGATGGCGCTCGAGGTCGGAGTGGCCAGCGTTGGGGCGGGCGGCTGCCGCGATGGTGAAGGGGCGCCGCTCACTCGTCCGCAATCCGGCGTGGAGGATGGCGCGGCGACGATCGCGGCGACGGAGATCGTGGGGGCACGCGCGCTTTCCATTGCCTCGCCCGAGCCTCGGAGTGCCGGGCCCGAGCCTCCGATTGCCGCCCGAACGGTGCCGGTTCCGGGTGATCTCGAAGCGTTCTATGTGCCGGCTCGTCGTGCGGTGCGATCGCCTGCGCGCATGGTCTTCCTTCATGGCGCGTGCACGCATGGTCTTGGTTACATTCAGGCGTTTCAATTTACGGCCAGCGAGCGCGGGCCGTTGATGGCGCTTCAAGGAGAGCACGCCTGCGGCGGTGGTTACCGCAGTTGGACCGGTGGTCCCGAGCGAACCGACGCGCGCATCGACGCCGCATTCCGCGCCGCAGGCGATCGTGCTCCCGACGCCCCCGTCGTCGCCATCGGCTACTCGCAGGGAGCGTTGGTGGCTGCGGGCCTTGCCGCGAAGTACCCGGCCAAGTACCGGCGCATCGTTCTCATCGGCTCGCCGCGCGCGGTGGACGCACGTGCGCTCGCGCACCTCGATGGCGCCGTGATGATGGCGGGCACCTTCGACAACCGCGCCGTGATGAAAGAGAGCGCCGATGCGTTGAAGCGCGCCGGCGTACCCGCCACGTTCATCGAAATACCAAAGGCGCATCACGGGCAGCTCCTCGACGGCGAAAAGGTGATGAACGACGCGTTTGCGTGGCTGGAGCAGCACGCAAAGAACGCAAATGATGCGTCGCCGCCGAACGCTGCGCGGGCCGATGCGCCGCCGAACGCTGCGCGGGCCGATGCGCCGCCGAACGCTGCGCGGGCCGATGCGCCGCCGAACGCTGCGCCGCCGAATTCCGCATCGGTGCGGGACGCATCGCCTGCGCGCCTCGCGCCATTGGGCGACGCGGCATGGATCGAGCCGTTGGACCTCGGAAATGGCGACTTCGCCGTGGTCACGGTGCCTCTCGGCGCCACCGAGCCGCGCCCGCTGATGCTCGCGGTGCATGGCGCGGGCGATCGCCCCGAGTGGGCGTGCGGCGGCTGGCGATTGGGAACGAACGCATACCCCTTCATCGTCTGCCCGCGCGGCACGCCCCTCGGCTCGAACAGCTATGCCTGGAGCAGCTGGCAGCAAATCGAACGCATCGCCTTATCGGCCCTCGACCACGTGCGTCGCCGCTTTGGCGCGTACATCGCCGAGGGCCCCGTCGCCTACGCCGGATTCTCCCAAGGCGCCACCGCCGCAGCCCCCCTCTTACTCCGACACGCCTCCGACTTTCACCCCATCATCCTCGCCGAAGGCGCCTACGCCTCCACCACCTCCGCCGACTTCGCCCGCAGTCTGGCCAACCACGGTGCGCGCACCATCATCCTCGTTTGCGGCACCGCCCACTGCTTCGCCAACGCCGCCCGCGCCCGGCCCATTCTAGAACGCGCAAAGCTCACCGTCTTCGTCGGAGGCGACGCCTCCTCCGGACACAACTTGAACCTGGCCATGCAAAACGCGCTGCGCCGCTCCTGGAAAGGATGGTTCGCCGCCGAACCCGCGTGGTCCGGTTTTCTCGACCAGGCCAACGAATAGGACCTTGCCCCTCCTCCGGCCACAATTTGAACCTAGCCATGCAAAACGCGCTGCGCCGCTCCTGGAAAGAATGGTTCGCAAAACGCGCTGCGCCGCTCCTGGAAAGAATGGTTCGCGGCCGAACCCGCGTGGTCCGGTTTTCTCGACCTCGCCAACGAACATGGCCACGCTCTCCCGTGGGTCAATCAGGTAGAAGCGCCTTCGTCATTGGCATTCATTCGCGCACTCGTTCCTCGTACAAGCCGCCAGCGCATCGGAGTCGCTCTTGCCCGAAGGGCGGGCCCTTCCGCAGTCGTCGACGCATTGCAACGCCTTTTCGATGTCCGGATCGACGCAAGTCGACGTGCACAGTCCGTACTTTTCGCACTCCGTTCCCGAACCGCATCGCGCCTTCTCCGTCGCGCACCTTTGATTCGTGCATTGTGCACATGTTTGGGGGGTGCTGCCCGCATCGGAGTTGGGAGCACACGCGAGCTGGGTGCGGCACTCGGGGGCGCACGGACCGGAGTTGCAGCCGAAATAGTCGTCACATTTGGCGAGCGCGAAGTAGGCGCGTTGGCCTGCGGGGTGGCTGTAGAAGCAATCATTGACGCACTCGCTCGTCGAACAAGCGATCGCGCAGTAGTAAATTCGGAGGCATTCCGCGTTTTGCGAACAGCGGGCCCACTGGCTCGCGCACTTCGGATAGAGGCAGCGCTCGCAAGGCGTCGCGTCATCGACTCCGGCGTCGCTGTTCCCGCTGTCACCGTCGCTGGCAGCGTCGCGCGGCTCGTTGTTCCCGCTGTCTCGATTGCCGACATCGCCGCCGCCATCCATCGAGGGCTCGGTGCTGTGGATGACGGTGCACCCTTGTGTCGTTGCAAGAACGGAGGCGCTCCCAAAAAGGACCGCGCTCAAAACCGGCTTCCATCGATGTGTTTGCGCCATTGGGAATAAGTTGATTATTCAATGACGAATTGGTTCGAGGAGCAATGCTTTATCGTGAATAATGACGACGATGGTTAATCAACATCGTTTAAAAAGCTCAGCTGCGTAACGCGGTGCTGACGGGTTTTGTGTCGTAATTATCTTTGCGGTCGCGGTATTTATTTCACGCAACTATCGGTCATCGCCGGACGATAAGGAGTGCATGCGAAGAACGAATCATTCTCGAAGCCATCGGCCGAGCCGGAGCCTATTTCTGCAAGCCGGAACGCCCACGTTTCTCGCGCTCATGCTCGGGGCAACCGCGAGCTGCGGGAGCGACTCCCCAGACGGAGGCGAACGGCCTAAGGGGCCCGGACCGATCATCGTGTACGGGTGCTCCGTCGACGACGAGCCCAAAGACACTCCGGCGTGCCTCAACGAGGCGATCGCCATCTTCGTCTCCTCGAACGGCGACGACGCCAATGCCGGCACGAAGGCCGGCCCCGTTCGAACGATCGCCAAAGCCCTCACGAAAATGAGCGGGCGCACGCGCATGTATGTTTGTGAAGGCGCTTACGTGGAGCCGGCCCTGCGCATCGGTGTGAGCATCTACGGCGGCTTTGATTGCACATCGTGGGCGTACACCGGAAAACCTGCGAAGTTGTTCGGTGCGCCGGGAAGTATTGCGCTCACCGTCGCCGATGCGAAAGATGTCGAACTGGCCGATCTCGAGGTGACGGCGGCCGACGCCTCTGCGCCCGGTGGCTCGAGCATCGCGGGACTCATCGCGAACAGCAAGGTCACGGTGCGCCGCGCCAGGTTCAATGCCGGCGTTGCGAAGAGCGCCGAGGAAGCAAAGCAAGGGCCGCTTGCCTATGGCGAGCCAGCGCCGCCTGGTAACGGTGCAACCAGTGGAGCTCCGGGACCGGAACGAGAAAACCCGTGGTGTCGTGAAAGCGTCGGTGGCCGAGGCGGTGGGCCGGGGGCACCCACCATGGAAGCCGCGGGTGGAAGACCGCTCGTCACTCCTCGTCGGCCCGAATCGTCGACGGGTGCCGGAGGGGGTTATTGCGGCGGCGGCGCGGTTGGCGCTGGGGTTCCTGGCTCCAATGGCCCGGGGGGATCGGGTGGTGCGGGCGCTTCACGCTATGGCGTGCTTGCGGCAAGTGGGTGGAAGCCGGAAGGTGGCCTCGCGGGCAGCCCCGGCGGCCTTGGTCAGGGCGGCGGCGGAGGTGGTGGTGCTCAAGGAGGTGGCGGCCCTCCTCCACTCCCGAATTTAAGGGGGGCAAGCGGTGGAGCGGGCGGTTGCGGTGGAGCGGGAGGCGCCGGAGGGGACGGGGGAGGGGCGAGCCTCGCCCTGGCCATCGTCGATTCCGACGTGGCCATCCGCGCGAGTTGGTTTCTGGCTCGAGAAGCAGGCAGTGGCGCGAAGGGGGCCCAGGGACAAATGGGTCAAGCCGGTGGCGCCGCTGGTCCTTGGCAGGGGCCAGGCTATTGCCAAGCCGCGGCGGGCGGCGCAGGCGGCTCTGGGGGAGGTGGAGGCGGCGGAGCAGGTGGTCTCTCGGTCGGCATTCTCTGGACCGGAGGAACGCCGACACTCGACGATGCCCCCATGCCAGGCAATGCGCCCGCACACCCAAGGATCACCGTTGCTTCAACGGGAGGTCGACCCGGAGGTGCGGGCACGGGAACGGCTGCCGTTCCAAACGTGGATCAGGCGCAAAAGGGGGAGGACGGAACAATGGGCAAACCGGGCATCTCCCTCGCGATCATGACCTTACCGCGCCCGTAATGGTCACACCGACAGGGCTCAATCGACCTGCGCAAAAGCACGAAGGCCGGCGACACGATGCCGCCGGTCTCCGTCTCTACGACTTACTTGCACTCGTTTCCGCAGCTGTTCTTCGTGCAATTTGCGAGCGCATCGGAGTCGGCCTTGCCACCCGGGCGTGCTGCTCCGCAATCGTCGACGCACTGCAACGCTTTGTTGATGTCCGGATCCGTGCAGGTGGCCGTGCAGAGGCCGTACTTTTCGCACTCGGAACCCGCCGCGCAGCGATTCTTCTCGGTTGCGCACTTCTGGTCCGTGCACTGCTGGCAGGTCTGCGGTCCAGGGCCGGCGTCGAAGTTCGGTACGCATGCCAGCTGCGTTGAGCACTGCGATGTGCATGTGCCGCCGTTGCAGCCGTAGTACACGTTGCAGGAGGCGAGCGCGAAGTAATCCGCGTTCCCGTTGGGGTAGCTATTGAAGCAGTTATCGACGCACGAGCTGCTGCCGGTGGAGCAGTTGATCGCGCAGTAGTAGATCTTCAGGCAGTCCGTGTTTCGCTGGCATGAAGCCCACTGGCTCGCGCACTTCGGTGCCAGGCACCGATCACACGCCGTGGAATTGTCGCCCCCGCCGCCGCTATCCCTTCTGCCCCCGCCCCCGCCGTCGAACGGGTCGTTGCTGGTGGTGACCGTACAGCCCTGGGTCGAAAAAACAGCGACGCCGCCGAGAAGGACCGCGCCGAGAGCCAGCTTCCATCGATAAGTTCGCGACATGGGGTTACCTCTTTGGACGACGCGAAGGGCGCCGTCATTCAGGTCCGGTCACCGAAGACTAGTCGGACCCGACCGGGCTGTCACCTTGACTGCAAATTCGCCGAGTCCGTGGAACGCACCGGCCGCTTCCGAAATGCCGCGTACGCCATGGCCAAGCTCAAAAGGTACCAGGGGATATCCCCCACGACTTCGTACACGGTGAGCCCGCGCATCCAGCGCACGCTCGCTTGAACCGTCTCCGCCCGGAAGGTTCCGGAGTGGGCGATCACGCGGCCTACCGGATCGACCACCGCGCTCACCCCGCTGTTGGTGCTCCGGACCAGGTAACGGTGGTGCTCGATGGCCCGGAACTGCGCGAGCCCCAAGTGCTCCCAGGGCTCGCTCGTGTCCCCGAACCATGCGTCGTTGGTGATGTTCACCAAGAGCTCCGGATCGGCGTGGCCTACGGCGCGGTTGGTGAAGCCCGGCAGAATGTCCTCGTAGCAGATGAGCGCCGTGACCTTGTGCTCGCCGCTTTGGGTGCGAATCAGCAGTGGATCGAGCTTCGTCCCCGGGGTGAACTTCCCGCTGTTCGGCGACCATTGGTACAGAATCGGAAAGGTGTCGCCGAACGGCAGGTACTCGCCGAAGGCCAGCAAAAACTCTTTGTCGTAGCGGGCGGTCACGTGGCCTTGCGTGTCCGTGGAGAGCGCCGTGTTGAACCAGCGGTCGCGGTCCGAATCGAAGCGGTAGAGGACCGCGCCAAAAATCGCCGGCAACCCCAGCTGCGAGCCGACCCGCTCGTACATGACCTTGTCCGCGCGATGCTCGAGCACCGGTGCCGTGACCGACGACTCGCTCCACACCAACAGATCCGCGCCATGTTCCCGGAGCTCGCGCGAGAGCTTCAGATGCCGGCGCAGACCCTCACCCGGGTCCTCGCGCTTTTGCATCAGCCCCATGTTCGCCTGCACGAGCCCCACGTTGAGCCGCTCGCTCTCCGCCGCCTTGGCGTCGACCATGCGGATGCGCACGTAGCCATAGACGAGCGTCACCAGCAGCGCCCCGCCGCCGAGCTGCACCAGCCGCTTGTCCCACGGCCGCTTCTCGATGCGCGCCAGCAGCGGCTCCGCGATCGCCAGGTTCACCAGCACCAGCACCACCCCGATCAGGATCGGCCCGCCCAGATCCGCGATTTGCGTGAGCGCCGGCTGACCGTGCACGGTGGCCGCGTAATACCAGGGGAAGAGCAGCGGGAAGAGGAGCTCGCTCACCGCGAAAGCACCGACGAACACCAGCGCCGCCGGCCAGCCGCGCAGCGCGGCGCGCGCGTAGAGCCAACCCATGAAGGCCAAGCGGCCGCCCTGGTACGAGCAGATGATCAGCACGAAGAGCATGCACAGCGGCGTGGGGAAGCCGCTGAACGTCTTGAGCATGTTCAGGAGCCAGTAGAAGCCGAACACGTTCATCGTCGTGCCGGTGCAGAGGCCGAGCCAGGTGGCAAAACGCGGACGCTGACCGCGCAGGGCGATCCAGAGCGGCACGAAGGCGACGAAGGCCAGCGGCCAGATGTCCATGCCTGCGAAGGCTAGAAAATAGAGGAATCCCGAGAGGGCCGAGAGCCCCAGCGCGGGCAGAACGGGGAGCGGGATCTTCATGCTGTGAGGATGCGACCCACTTTGTCGAGGATGTCGCGGACGCTGAACGGCTTGGAAATGTAGTGCCGCGCGCCCGCTCCGAGCCCTTGTGCAACGTCTTTGGCCGAAGCGCGCGCGGTGAGGAACACGATGGGAACGGTGTCCCAGCGTCTATCGGCTTTGAGCAGGCGGCTCAAGGCATATCCGTTCATTTTCGGCATCATCACGTCGGTGATGATGAGATCCGGCGCGGCGGGGGAGCGCCTCAAAAGGTCCATCGCCTCGAGCCCATCTTGCGCGACCACCACCGTGTATTGAATCCCAAGCGCGCGAGCTAGAAGTGTGCGCACCGAGGTGTCATCTTCGACCACCAGGATGGTTTTGCGCGCTGCCGTCGAGCTCACATGAAAAACATAGCGGCTGAAGCGCGTTCACGCTTGTACCGGCGCGTCGTGCAGGCCCGGAAGAGGGCCGCTATTTGATGGCGAGGAGCTCGACCTCGAACACCAATGTGGCGCGCGGTGGGATAGCCGGCGGCATTCCCCGCTCACCGTAGGCCAGCTCGTAGGGGATGGTGAGCTTGCGCTTTCCGCCCACCTTCATGCCCGCCACGCCCTGGTCCCAGCCCTTGATGACCATCCCCGCGCCCAGCTGGAAGTCGAACGGCTGGCCGCGATCGCGCGAGCTGTCGAACTTTTTCCCGTCGGTGAGGGTGCCCGTGTAGTGCACGCTCACCCGATCGCCGGATTTGGCCTCCTTGCCATTGCCCGCGGCGAGATCCTTGATCTCGAGCTTTCCGTTGGGGACGGCCGGCGGTGCGGCGGCGGGTAGCGGTGCCGCGGAGGGCTGAGGCGCGGCCTCGCGTTGCGGCTGGGCGGCACCTTTGGCTGCGGAAGCCGCGGTCACCGTGGTATCCGTCGAGATCGGTTCTGGGCTGGGAGGCTCGGTCAGCTTGGAGCACGCCGGCAGAACCGGTAGAACCAAGATGGGAACCACCCGCCAAACCATCGAGCTTCGCCGGGCGTGAGTGTGAGACCGAGAAAAGGCGGAAAAAACGGATAGCATGGAACGACAACGACCTGGTTTGGTGAGCTCAGACGGCTTCATGCGCGGCGAAAACGTAGTCGGGCTACACTGGAAGTAAAGACTTATGCCGCGCGTCCTCCATATCGAAGACGATCCGCGAAACCGGCTGCTGGTTCGCAAGCTCCTGACCGCCGATGGCCTGGAGGTCATCGACGCGCCCGACGGCCTCGAAGGCGTTCGCCTGGCCTTGGCGCAGCGCCCGGACCTGGTTCTCGTGGACATCAACATTCCCGGTCTGGACGGATACGAAGTCACCCTGCGCCTGCGCAACGAAGCGGGTTTGCGCGGGGTGCCCATCGTGGCCATCACCGCGGAAGGCGAGCGCGAGACCAGCTTCGCCGTCGGGTGCGACGGATTTTTGCAGAAGCCCATCGACGCGCGCAGCTTCGCCCGTCAAATCCGCGACTACCTGGAGGGCCGCCGGGAGAACACCGCCGGCACCGACACGGGGGAGCGCTTGCGCATGCAGAGCGGCCGCATCGTGGCGCACCTCGAGACGAAGGTGGCCGAGCTTTCGGCCGCCAACGAGCGCCTGCGCGACATGGATCGCCTGCGCACGGCCTTCTATCGGAATGTGTCGCACGAGCTGGCCACGCCGCTCACCCCCATCGTGGGCTACCTGCGCATGCTCATCGACGGTGAGCTGGGGGAGGTGCAAACCCCGCAGAAAAAAGCCCTCCGCGCCATGGATGACTGCGTGCGAAGGCTCCGCGCGAGCCTCGACAACCTGGTCGACGTGACCGGCCTCGAGACCGGTAAAATGCGGTTCTTCAACCGCGACTACGACTTCTTGGACACCGTGCGCCGCGCCATCGCGCAGCACGCCGACGCCATCGCCGAGCGGCACATCACCTTGGTGGAGGAGCTCCCGCACGGGCCCATCCCCGCCTACGGCGACTCCGACCGGCTTCACCGCGCCATCCTGCAGCTCCTCGACAACGCCGTGAAGTATTGCCCCGAGGAAGGGAGCATCGGCATCGCCGTGTGGGAGACCGAGTCGACCTGCGAGGTGCTGATCGCCGACACGGGCCCCGGTGTTCCGCAGGACCGCGTGGAGCGCATCTTCGAGCCGTTCTTCCAGGTCGATGGCTCGCCCACGCGCGCCCACGGCGGGGTGGGGGTCGGCCTCGCCATCGTGCGCCGGGTCGCGCGCGGTCTCGGCGGCGACGTGCGGGTGCAACCGGGGGCACAGCTGGGGCACACGGTCTTTCCGGGTGCCGCCTTCGTCCTCTCGGTGGCCCGCCACGCGCCCACCGTGGTCGCCGACGCCCGGATCGGATCGTGACCGCGCGCGTCTACCTCGATTGGAACGCCACCACGCCGCCGCTCGACGAGGTGATCGACGCCATGCACGCGGTCCTTCGCACCGCGTGGGCCAACCCGTCGAGCATCCACCTCGAGGGCCGCGGCGCCCGGTCGCACGTGGAGGGCGCGCGCGCGGCCGTGGCGGAGCTCGCGGGGGTCGATCCGCGGGACATCGTGCTCACCTCGGGCGGCACCGAGGCGAACAACTTGGCGCTGCGCTCGGCCTTCGCGCGCACCGCGGGGACCCTCGTCACCAGCCGCATCGAGCACCCGTCGATCACGCGCGTGGCCGAGGCCCTCGAGGCGGAGGGCAAGGCGCGCGTTCGATGGTTGCGCGTGCAACCTTCGGGCGCCATCGACGTGGACGATCTGGAGCGCGCGCTCGCTACCGAGCCGGACGTGCGCCTTTTGGCGCTGCAAGCCGTGAATCACGAGACGGGCGTCGTTCAGCCGACGGCGGAGGCCATCGCGCTCGCCTCGACCCGTGGCGTGTGGGTGCACGTGGATGCCGTGCAGGCGTTTGGCCGCATCGATGTGGGCGGGATCAGCCCCGGCCAGGTTTCATGCCAGGTTGCAGGCGGTGATGGCGTTCGGGTCACGCGAAGCATGGCGGCGCACAAGATGCGGGGCCCCAAGGGCATCGGCGCGCTGGTGACCCGCGCCGATGTGCTCCTCGAGCCGGTGCTGCGCGGCGGCGCCCAAGAGCGCGGCATCCGCCCGGGCACCCTCGATCCGGTGGCGGCGGCGGGGTTTGCCGTGGCCGCGCGGCATGCGCGCTCGGGCCAGGAGCGCTACGCGCACGTGGCGGAGCTGCGCGATCGCTTGGAGGCGGGCCTCTTGCGGATCGACCCGCGCCTGGCGATCAACGGCGATGTGCGTCTGCGCGCACCGCACGTGACCAACGTCGCCTTCTCCGCGTGGAGCGGCCCCGAGCTGGTGGCCGCGCTCGATCTGGAGGGGGTGAGCATCTCCAGCGGCAGCGCGTGCAGCGCGGGCACCATCGAGCCCTCGCCGGTGATCACCGCCATGCACGACGAAGCGCGCGCGCGCCGCTCGGTGCGCTTCTCGCTCGGCGAGGGCACGACCTCCGAATCGATCGAGGCCGCGCTGGTCGCGATCGACCGCGTCTTTGCGCGATCGCACATGGCGTGAGCCGGACCGCGCGCGCCGCGCGCGCACCGTGACGTGCTCTGCGAATGCGATTCGGTGCGGCGCGCTCTTCTGAAATGGGCGAGCGCGACCACCATCCGCACGGACGTGTGGTTCGTCATAAGGTGGACACGGTGCGTGCAGGTGCTCGTCAATCCGAAATTCATCGGACATTGACCTAGCTTTTTGGATACCGCGCGTTACCGCGATTGCAAAGATGGGAATCGTGTGCTGAGGAGTATCCCGGCGTTTGCACGAGCCGTAACCGAAGCTCACCCGCGCAGGGCGGCAGCTGATCGAGTCGCTCTTACGCAAAGCAGCATATCCAAGCAAAGGGAGAACCCCAATGAGATGGCTTGTTTTGTCCGCGAGCGGATTGTTGGCGCTTCTAGGATGCAGCAGCACGTCGTCGGACTCCGGCACCGATCCCGGGGGTGACGAAGACATCCAAGGCAATGAACTGGCAGCCGGCAATTGTACGGGCACGACGCCGTACACCACAGCATGGGTCGCCGATCCCAAATTGTGTGTCTATGTCTACGCGAGTGGACTGGGCGCAGCGAGGCAAATCGCATTTGCGCCCAACGGGGATTTGTTCGTCAGCAACGGCAAAGTCACCGTTCTTTGGGACGACAACAAGAACGGCACCAGCGACAGCAACGAGCAGGGCACGTTCGCGACGGCCTCGGGGCTCAATCATGGCCTGGCGTTTTCGCCCGATTTCAAGTTCCTGTATGCCTCGAGCGCGACCACCATTTATCGTTGGGCCTACACGGGATCACGCACGGCCACGGGTCCCGCGCAGGTCGTCGTAAGGGGCATTCCCTCCGGCGGCCACTCCGCGCGCACCCTCGTCTTCGACTCGCGCGGCCGCCTCTATGTCAACGTGGGCTCCTCCGGCAATGTGGATACCACGCAGCAGCTCTGGGATACGCGCGCGCAGGTGCGGCGGTTCGCCATCCCGTCGACCATCCCGTCGGGCGGGATCAACTATACGAGCGGCGAGGTGGTCGCCAAAGGCCTGCGCAATGAAAATGGCCTCTTCGTCGACGCGCAGGATCGCCTCTGGGGCGTCGAGAACGGGCGCGACAACCTCACCGATCCGGATACGGGTGATATCCACAACGACAATCCGGGCGAGGAGATCAACCTGCTCGAGGACGGCGGAAATCGGTTTTACGGATATCCATTCTGCTACAGCGAGTACAAAATCAACGGCGGCGGTGGCGCGGGCACGCAGTGGGCGGATCAGACGCTCGCGACGTCGATTCGCAAGACCGACACCTGGTGCCGCGACACGAACAACGTGCGCCGCCCCAAGTTCGTGATGCAAGCGCACTGGGCGCCGCTCGGCCTCGCTCAGTACACGGGCAGCTCGCTGCCGTACACCAACGACTTCATCATCGCCATCCATGGCTCGTGGAACCGGTCGCCGGCCACCGGCAAGCTCCTGGCACGTGCGACGTACCAGAACGGCGAAATCGTGGCCGTCACCCCCATCGTGGGCGAAAAGAACGCCTCGGGCGGCCTCGGTCAAGGTCAAGCCGGCGCACCGCGCCCGGTGGACGTCCGCCAGGGCGCCGACGGCGCCGTCTACTACTCCGACGACGACGGCGGCCGCATCTTCAAGGTCGGCTACCGGCAGTAAATGCGTTCGCGGATCGCGGCGCCGTCGCAGCGCCGCGATCCGCGTCGCTAACCCAAATAGTGGCCAAACCAGGCGAGGACCTTGGTCCACGCCTGGGCGGCCGCCTCCGCCTGGTAGCGCGGGCCCGTGTCGTTGAAGAACGCGTGATCGGCGCCGGCATAGGTGACGATTTCATGGACCAGGCCGGCCTTCTCCAGGGCCGCCTTGGCCGTCTCGCGCGACGCGTTCACCCGCGCATCCGCCTCCGCGTACACGCCCAGCACGGCGGCCCGCGAGCCCGTGAAGTCCGCCCCGTCGGGCAGCGGGCCGTAAAAGGGCGCGGCGGCGGCCAGCCTCGGGTCCTTCGAGGCGATGAGCCGCCAGGTCATGCCCCCGCCGAAGCAAAAGCCAATGGCGCCCAGCTTGACCCCGGGCGCGCGGCGCGCGAGCTCGTCGAGGCCGGCCTTCATATCGGCCACGAAGCGCTCGGGCGCGACCTTGCTGAGCGCCGCCGTGGCATTGGCGGGATCGCCCAAGGCGGCGGTGCCGCCTTCTTCCGAGAGCAAATCGATGGCGAGCGCCGAGTAGCCCGCTCGGGCAAAGCGGCCCGCCAGCACGCGGAAGTGCTCGAGGAGCCCCTTGTTCTCGTGAATCACCAAAACGGCGCCGCGCGGCTTTTCGGCGCCGGCCCAACCCCCTTGCAATGTGCGGCCCTCGGGGCCAGCAAAGGTGACGGCCGACGCCGCCGCGGCCGCGTCCGCGGCACTCGCGCCGGGAGGAGGCGCGGGCGCGGGCGCGGTTTTGCCTTCGCTCGCGCACGCGGCGAGCAGCGACGATGCGGAGCCTGCGGTCCACCCCATCAGCGCGAGGCGATGCAACGCCTCGCGCCGGGTGATGAACCCATCGGCGTGATCGATGGCGACTTCCTCGGCCAGGTAGCGTTCGAGATCGGTCATGGTGCGGGCGAGTCTACGCTCCCCGCCGCGCGGTGCACGCGCTCGTTCATGTCCCGTTGATCAAACGAACCGCCAGCTCAGGGCTGAACGTGCCCGCCGGGGTGCTTGGCGCGGTGCCGCAGGGACCATCGGAGTCGCCCGGGACCTTGACCCACAAGAGCGCATCGGCGTTGCTGCCGGCGCCACCACCACCTGCCTGCGTCGCCGTGCCCAGCTTGCGCTCCGCGGGGTTGCACCACTCGCCGTTCTTGGAGCCTTTGCCGTTTCGGCTGGTGTCGATCACGAACTTCTTCGTGTAGGCGAATTTGCTGGAGAGCGACGTATTGACGTTCGATGCGTACGAGAGCGATTCGTCGGTCGTATAGAAATTCGAGACGTTGACGGCAAATCCGCGCACATTGCGCACGCCCGCCGAATCGAGGCGTGTGGCCATTTCGGGCGCCGCGATCCATTTGGCATTGCCGCCGTCGAGGTACGCGCGCGCGTTCTTCGCCTTGTCGCGGAGCTGTTCGGTGGCGTAGCGGAGCAGCTCGAGGCGGGTCTGCTTTTCACCGGCGTTCGGCATGCAATCGAGCTGCGCGACCGCATCGGGCTCGATCACCACGATGGCCGGGCGGCTGCCGATGGCCGCTGCAAAGGCCGAGATCCACGTGCGGTACGCGGCCGGGCTGCCGGCGCCGCCGCTGGACGCACCGTTGCAGTCGCGTCCGGGGATGTTGTACGCGACCAGGATGGGCCACTTGTTCGCCGTGGCCGCCGCGCCGACGAAGCTCGATACGTCGGTCGAAATATTCCCGTTCCAATTTCCGAACCAGCGCGCGCCGGGTTTGCTGGCGATGTTCGAGCGGATCGTCGCGGCGCGCGAATCGCTGCCGTGATCGCGCACCCACGTGGCCGGATTGGAGTTGGGATCGACGTAATAGCCATTGGGCGCCGCCGCCGCCGCGAGCTCCGCCGGATCGCTGCCCGATTGGTCGCCTGGTTCCGAGGGTGGCTTGGATTTCTGATCCTCCGTGATCGGATCGTTCTCGCGGCCACCTGCGGGGCCGGGCGACGGCGTATCCGTACTACCGCAGCCGATGGCCGAGACGACGAATGGAATGACGGCAAAGACGATCGTTCGCATGCGCATGTACCCTCCACATGGGTACCGCAGGAGCGTCGCGCGCGATGTCGGACGCACGCCACACCCCGGCGGTCCCAAGTGCTGGGACATAGCCACGAACGATCGACGCGGGAAGTGTCTTAGAAGTTCACGCGCGCCGTCTGATTGGGAGATGAAGGCGATGGACCGGCCACTTGAATGGGAATCCAGAACGCCCGCACCCGCGCGTAGCTGCCGGAACGTTGATATCCGGCGAGGCCGAACAGAATGTTCCAGAAATAGCCCGTCGGATCTTCGCCGTAGGAGAAGAGCGGCAGCAAATGGAATTGCCAATCGGTTCCGCCCACCGCTTTCTTTTGCATGTAAAGCGTATTGGCGGCCACCTGAACCACGGAGTCGTCCGAGGTGTCGGCGAAGCGCCAATAGAGCGGGAAGCCGACGGTGGTGCGGCCCTTGGGGCTCGCGAAATCCCAGAAGAAGGGCGCCACCACCGAGTGCGTGGAGCGATCGTTGCGGCCGAAATAGAGGATGGGGTGAAGATCCGCTTCCCAGCCGTGCTGGTCGGTCGAGACGGTCAGGGTGGGGAATGCCCACCACGTGCGCGATTGCCCGTAGGTCTCGAATTTTCCAAAGAGCGGCGTCAGGAAGTCGTGACCGCGCGGGCTGTCGGATTGGTAGTAGAACGGGGCCATGGCCCACGCGTGAAGTCCGATATCGCGGTCGCGGTAATCGAAGAAGAGCGGGAGGACGGGGCCCGCCGCCTGGAAGCGCGTGGCGTTGTTGCGGGTGGTGGCCACGCTGTAGAACGGCGTGAGCATGGTGTCGGCCGTGAGGGTCACCCGGCGCAGGTAGCCAGGGACGACGAACAGCGACTCCGTCTCGCTTCGGCCGTAGTGGAAGAGCGGGAGCAACGTGGTGTGGTGCTCGCGGATGCCGCCCGACTCCGGCCTTCCTTGAATATGAAAGAACAGCGGCGCGATGTCGAAGACGCTGCGCTTGGGATCGGATTGCAGGATCAGCGGGCCGGCCACCGTAAAATGGCTCTGCTCCACCTCGCGGTAGCGATTGTAGAAGAGCAGCGGCGGGATCAACGTATACGTCTTGCGCATCCCGTCGATGGATCCATTGTCCCCGTGGAAGAAGAAGGGCACGAGGCCCATGTCCACGTCGGTCTTCGTTCGGTCGCGGAAGAAGGGGCCCACCAGGGTAAAGGCGCCATCTTCGTTGTAGTGCGACGTGGTCAAGAGCAGCGGCGCGTGGAAGTAGCCTGCCTTGGGGCGCGAGCCTTGGAAGAAGAGCGGCGCCAGCCAGTTGTCGTGCTCTCCGGGGGCCTCGCGGTGGGCGAGGGGACCGAGGACGAACACGTTGTTTTGCCGCTCGCGAACGCGCCACACGAGCGGAAAGAGCACGTCGGCGTCGATGCGCGGCGAGCGGCGCTGGTAGTAGAGCAGGCCGATGAGCGACTCGCGGTCCTCCGCGCCCGAGGCCCCGGGTTGGCCTGGCTTGGAGAGATCGGGCAGGCCGCGGGTGTGCTCGAGGTAGAGCGGCGGCACCAGGCGGATGCGCAAATCGCCTTTTCGCTCTTCGTAATAAGGAAAGAACTTGCGCTGCACCTCCCCGGTGGCCGCCGGGGGATCGCGGTCCGAGTCGGAGCCGATGCGCTCCTTGATCTCGGGGTTGATCTCGAGCGGATCGGCGGGGGTCGCGACCTGGGGCTCACCGCGCGGCGGGGTGCGGACCTTCGGGGCCTTGGCATCGTCGTCGTTCGCCTTTCCCGATTTGTCGTCCCCCGCGGGATCGCTCCCCGGCGTGTCGCCATCGGGGGCGGACGAGGGCGAGGGCTTTCCCGAGGGCGGAACCGACGGGTTGCCACCCCGGGATTGCGCCGCCACGGGCAGCGAGAGCAACGCGAGAACCAATCCGAGGGCGCTCGAGCACGCGCGGGCAGCGATCACCGGCTCCTCGCCTTCAAACGATCGCTCACGAAGCGAACCACCTCGGCGCGCGCGATGGAGTCTTGCGTATGGGCCGCGAGATCCTTGACCTGCACGGTGCCCGATTCGACCTCGCTGTCACCGAGAATGAGCGCGATCCCGCAGCTCAGCGCGTTGGCGCGGCGCAATTGGCTCTTGAGCGAGCCGCCGCGGCTGTCCACCTCGACCGCCACGCCTTCGCGCCGCAAATCGCGCCCCAGGACCAGCGCCGGCTCCACGGCGGACGCGCCGAGCGGTGCGATGTACGCATCGACGATGGCGCCGGGGACGGTCGCTTCGCTCGCGATGATGAGGCGTTCGATGCCGGACGCAAATCCGATGGCGGGGACCTTGGGCCCGCCCAGCTCTTCGATCATGTTGTCGTATCGCCCGCCGCCCACGAGCGTATCGCCGGCGCCCAGCTTGGCGCTGGCGCCTTTGATCTCGAACAAGGTGCGGGTGTAGTAGTCGAGCCCGCGAACCAGGTGGGGGTCGATGGTGAAGGGAACGCCCAGCGCCGTGAGCGCGCGTACGAGGCCGTCGAAGTGGGCGCGGTCGTCGTCGGACAGGTATTGCTCGATGGTGGGGGCTTCGGCCACGACGACCTTGTCGCGCGGATCCTTCGAGTCGAGGATGCGGAGCGGGTTGGTCTGAAGGCGCCGCTGCGACTCGGCGCTGAGCTCCTCGCGGCGAGGCTCCAGAAACGCGACCAGCCCGTCGCGGTAGCGCGCGCGCGCCTCGGCGCCGCCAATCGAGTTTACCAGGACGCGCACATCGGGAATTTTCAATTGGTCGAAGAGACCGACGAGCATGTCGATCAATTCCGCGTCGCATCCCGGCCCCGGATCGCCGAAGATTTCGCAATCGAGCTGGTAGAATTGGCGGTAGCGGCCGCGCTGGGGCTTCTCCGCGCGGAACATCGGGCCCGTGCAGAACCACTTGGTCACCGGCTCCAAGGTGTGAACGCGGTGCTCCACGTACGCGCGGGCGACGCCTGCCGTGGCCTCGGGGCGAAGGGTGAGCGCCTCGTCGCGATGGGTAAAGGAGTACATCTCCTTTTCCACGACGTCGGTCGCCTCGCCGATGGTGCGGACGAACAGTCCGGTGGGCTCCACGATGGGGGTGCGGATCTCGCGAAAGCCGTAGCTGCGGGCGGCCTCGGCAAAGAGCCGCTCGATAAGGTGCCACCGGGCCATTTCGTCCGGAAGCACGTCATTCATCCCCTTAACAGCGCGAAGATGGGTCATCCAGCGCGGGGACCTTACACTGTCCTTGTCCGAGCTGTGCGTTGAAAGTAGACGTTGCCCGTGGATCCTTCTCATCCTCGTCGCCGCCCCAAGTCCCCGAAAGCCCAAGCCACGCGCACCTGCGCGCTCGATTTGGGCGCCGTTCGTGTGGGGGTGGCCATCGACGACGAGCTCGGCCTCTACGCGCACCCCCGAGGCGTGCTCGATGGCCGAGATATTCCCGCCCTCTTGCGAAATCTGGTCGCGCTGGCGAAAGAAGAGGGCATCGGCCGGTTTCTGGTCGGCTTGCCGCTCGATATGAAGGGCGGGGAAGGGGACGCCGCCCGCAAAGCGCGCGCCCTCGCGCAGCGCATCGCCGACGCGACCGGTCGCGACGTGGAGCTGGTCGATGAGCGCCTCAGCACAGTCCAGGCGCGGCGCGCCCTCGCCGCCAGCGAGGTCCACGGCAAGAAGGCGCGCGCGCGCATCGACGAGGCGTCGGCCGTCACCGTGCTGCAAGCATGGCTCGACGCGAGGCATGCATGACGGAGAAGAAAAAGCCGCCGCGCCCGCGCTCCCCGGCGGGCCCCAAAAAGCGCACCTCCCGCACGTCGGTCAAGCCTCGGGCGCCCGGTGCAGGTGGCGGTGGCGGTGGTGGCAGCAGCGGCGGCATGGCCATCGCCAAGTGGATCGCCGTCATCATGGTGGCCATCGCCGCGCTTCTCTTCGGGGCGCTGGTGATGATCTACCCCGCGCGAAAAGGCGCGGGCGGCGGTCGCGAAGTGGACCTGGTGCTCATGGGCGACGAGTCGCCCGAGGCGTTGGCCGGCAAGCTCGCGGGCGCGGGCCTCATCGAGGATCCGCGCATCTTTGCCTGGTTCGTGCGCGCCAGCGGTGCCAGTGGAAAGGTCGCCAAGGGCTCGCACTTCCTCACAGACGATCTCTCGCCGAGCGAGCTCCTCACCCGCGTCGAAAAGCGCGGCGCCGCCACGCGGGTCAAGGTCGCGGTGCCCGAGGGGTGGACCCGCTTCGACATCGCCAAGCGGCTGCACACCCTGCGCGTCTGCTCCAAGGGCCCCTTTCTCGAGGCCACGCGGGATCCGCGCCTTCTCGGCGAGCTTCGCATCGAGGGGGATTCGGCCGAGGGCTTCCTTTTTCCCGCCACCTACGAGCTCGCGCAGGACTCCGCCCCCGAGGACGTGGTGCGCCGGATGAAGAGCGAGTTCGACCGGCGCTTTGCCACCCTCGAGGAGCGCCACGCTTCGGGTACCTTGGACCTTGCGCAGACCCTCCACTGGGGAACGCGCCAGATCGTCATTCTGGCCTCCATGATCGAAAAAGAGGCGGTGGTCGACGACGAGCGCCGCACCATCGCCAGCGTGTTCCTGAACCGGCTGCGCGATCCCAAGTTCACCCCCAAGCTTTTGCAGTGCGACCCCACCGCCGGCTACGGCTGCCTGGTCGACCCCACCCGCTCGCCGGCGTGCGCGGCCTACACCGGCAAAATCACGCACGATATCGTGGCCGATCCAACCAATCCGTACAACACGTACAAGCACGAGGGGCTCCCGCCCGGCCCCATCTCCAACCCCGGCGCCAAATCGATCGAGGCGGCGATGGATGCGAGCGCCACCCGCTTTTTCTACTTCGTGGCCAAGGGCGGGGGCAGGCACCACTTCTCCGAGACCTACGCGGGCCACACGGCCGCCATCGACGGGAACGCCAACGCGAACAAATGACCAAGCCCGACCCGAGCGCAACGACAAAGCGCGGCGGGCCCCACCGGAGCTTGCCGATTGTCGGCCGCTTAAGCCTGCATAGCTCGTGACCGCGCCACGGTGTCGTAGTACATCGGGACCGTGATTCTGGCGGCGGATGTTGGGGGCACGAATGCGCGGTTGGCAATCTACTCGGCGGACGGCGAAAAGCTGATCCGGCGGGAGACCTACCCCAGCCATACACACAAGAGCTTCGAAGAGGTCGCGCGGGCCTTCTTGGCCGCCGGAGGGGAGAAGCCGCTCGCGGCCTGCGTCGGCGTGGCCGGGCCCGTGGTCGACGGGCGGGTGGAAGCCACCAACGTCCCGTGGATCCTCGATGAGCGGATCATCGCGCAAGCCTTGGACATTCCGAAGGTTTCGCTGATCAACGACCTGGTGGCCCTCTCGCTCGGAGCCCTTCACGCGCGCCCCGAGGATCTGGTGCTGCTCCACGGCAGCTCGCTCCCTCGCACCCAGGGCGCCAACTTGGCGGTGATCGCCGCGGGCACCGGTCTGGGCGAGGCTTCGCTGGTGTGGGATGGGCAGAAGCACGTGGTCTGCGCCACCGAGGGTGGACACGTCGACTTTGCCCCGCGCAACGAGCTGGAGATCGATCTTCTCCGCTACCTCATCAAGCGGGTGAAGCGACGCGTGAGCTACGAGCGCATCCTGTCCGGTCCGGGCATCGGCAATGTGTACGACTTCTTCCGCGAGGCAAAGGCCATCCCGGAGGACGAGGTGGTGGAGGCGGCCATCGCTTCCTCCGCCGACCGCAACGCCACCATTACCAAGCTCGGCATCAGCGGGGAGAGCACGGCGGCGGCGCGCGCGCTCAAGCTGTTCATCAGCCTCTACGGGGCCGAGGCCGGCAACTTGGTCCTCAAGTCGCTGGCCGTCGGCGGGGTGTTCGTGATGGGGAAGATCGCCGTCAACCTCTCCGCGCAGCTGGGGCCCAAGGGATTCGTCGATTCGTTCCTGGACAAGGGGCGCATGCGGCAGCTGCTGGAGAAGACCCCCATCGCCCTCGTGCCGGATTCGACCATCGGCCTCTCGGGCAGCGCCCGTCATGCGGCCGCCAGCCTGTCCGGCCTCCGGACTTAGAGCCCGCTCTCGTCGGGAGACGCTAAACCAAGAAGCGACGGAACGAAGGAAAGAAGAAGGACGATGCCCCGCGATTACGATCCCAAAGCCGCCCTCCTCTCGATCAACACGATCAAGACCCTGGCGATGGACGCCGTGCAGAAGGCCAACAGCGGCCACCCCGGAACCCCCATGGGGCTCGCCGAAATTGCGTTCGAAATTTGGACCGGCTACCTCCGCTACGATCCCAAGGATCCGCACTGGGCGGGGCGCGACCGGTTCGTCTTGTCGAACGGGCACGCGTCGATGCTCCTCTATTCGATGCTGCACCTCGCGGGCTTCGACCTGCCCATGTCCGAGCTCGAGAACTTCCGTCAGTGGGACTCGAAGACCCCGGGGCACCCCGAGAGCCACATCACGGCGGGCGTGGAGACGACGACCGGCCCTCTGGGTCAGGGGGTGGGCAACGCGGTGGGCTTTGCGCTGGCGGCCAAGCTCATGGAGGCGCGCTTCGGCGAGCCGTTCAAGGACGTGCACGTGTACGCCATCGCGGGCGACGGCGACTTGATGGAGGGCGTCAGCGGCGAAGCCTCCAGCTTGGCGGGGCACCTGGGGCTGAACAACCTCGTCCTCTTCTACGACGACAACCGCATCACCATCGAAGGCGAGACCTCGCTGGCCTACTCGGAGGACGCGGGCAAGCGCTACGAGGCGTACGGCTGGTTCGTGCAGCACATCGACGGCCACGACCGCGGCCAGATCCGCGCGGCGCTCGAGCGCGCCCGCGCCGAAAAAGAGCGCCCCTCGTTCATCGTGGCGCGCACGCACATCGCCAATGGCGCACCGACGGCCCACGACACGGCGGAGGCCCACGGCGCTCCGCTGGGCGAAGAAGAGATCGCGGCGACCAAGAAGGCGCTCGGCTGGGACTACCCGAAGTTCACGGTGCCCGACGAGGTGCGCGCCCTCTTCGCGCAGCGCGCGGGCGACAACACCAAGGAGCGCCAGGCGTGGGATGCCCGCTATGCATCCTGGCGCAAGGAGAACGACGCGCGCGCCAAGGAGCTCGACGCCTTCCTCGCCAAGGCGGTGCCGGCCGATCTCTACGAGCAGCTGCTGAAGGCGCTGCCGGAGAAGGAAGACGCGACCCGCAACATCTCCAACGCGATCCAGCAGACGGTGGCCAAGCTGGTGCCATCGCTCATCGGCGGCTCGGCCGACCTCGCGCCCTCGACCAAGACGCTCATCAAAGGCAGCGCCGGCGTCTCGCGCGGCGACTTCACGGGTCGCAACCTGCACTTCGGCATCCGCGAGCACGGCATGGGCGCGGTGGCCAACGGCATGGCGCTCTTCGGCGGCATCATCCCCTACGGCGCCACGTTCCTCATCTTCAGCGACTACATGCGCCCGAGCGTCCGTCTCTCGGCGTTGATGGAGCAGCAGTGCATCTGGATCTTCACGCACGACTCCGTGCTCCTCGGTGAAGACGGCCCGACGCACCAACCCGTCGAGCAATACTTCGCCCTCCGCCTCATTCCGAACCTCGTCTTCGTGCGCCCGGCCGACGCCCTCGAAACCGCCGCCGCCTGGGCCCTCGCGATGGACCGCCGTCACGGCCCCACGGCGTTCGCTTTGAGCCGCCAGAAGCTGCCGAAAATCGCGCGCGATGCCGACTTCGATCCCAAGAGCGTGCTGCGCGGTCTCTACACCGTGCAAGAGGCCACCGGCGGCAAGCCGGATCTCATCTTGGTCGCCAGCGGCAGCGAGCTGCACCTCGCCACCGGCGCGCGCGAGCGCCTCGAAAAGGCGGGCCGCAAGGTCCGCGTCGTCAGCGCCTTCAGCCTCGAACAGTTCGAGAAGCAAGACGCGTCCTACCGCGAATCGATCCTCCCGCGCGGCGTGAAGAAGGTATCCATCGAGGCCGGCCGCAGCGAACCGTGGCGCGCGATCCTGGGCGAGGACAGCCTCAACTTGGGCATCGACCGCTTCGGAGCGAGCGCCCCGGACAAGGTGCTCGCCCAAAAATTCGGGCTGACGATCGACAGCGTTACGGAGACGATCCAGCGCTGGCTCTAGCGCGCAAAAAAAAGATAAGAGAATCGCCGGGTTCACCAGAAGTAGTAGAATTTTCTGGTGATCCGGTGAATCTCGGCTAGCGTTTTTTGCATGAGCGACTCCAGAGATCTCAAAGACGCTCGGACGTTCGAGCTCATTCAGAGCCTCGAAGGCGCGGCCGCCGATCCCGACGCGCCCGAGCTCTGGAAACGCGAAATCGCTCGCCGTGTCGACGACATCGAGGCTGGAACCGCCGAGCTCGAAGACTGGGAAGAAGTTCGCGACCGTCTTCGAGCTGCGACTGCTGTGCGCCGGCCGTGAAGGCGCGCGTACGCTTCCACCTCGCGGCGCGGCTCGAGGCAGAGGCGGCGGCGCGCTGGTACGAGGAGCGACAGCCCGGCCTCGGTGACGACTTTTTCGTCACGGTCGAAGACACGATTCACGCGATTGCCGATGCGCGAAACCCCGGCACCGTCAGCCCCGACGATCCGCGTGCGCGGCGCGTTCGGCTGTATCGATTTCCCTATTTCATCGTCTTCATGCTTCGAAGTGCGAGCGAAATCGTGATTGTCGCCGTGGCGCATGCAAAGCGACGACCCGGGTATTGGCGCGAGCGACTGCGCTCCGGGAAGACGTAACGTGGGGCGCGGTCAGCACGTCGAAGTGCGGGCGAAATCGTGATTGTCGCCGTGGCGCATGCAAAGAGACGACCCGGGTATTGGCGCGAGCGACTGCGCTCCGGGAAGACGTAACGACGGGCGCGGTCAGCATTTTCGAAGTGCGGGCGAAATCGTGATTGTCGCCGTGGCGCATGCAAAGAGACGACCCGGGTATTGGCGTGAGCGACTGCGCTCCGGGAAGACGTCATGTCGGGCGTGAGCCGATGATGGTCAGCCCAATCCGCCGGCCGCCTTGTCGATCACCCAGGTGATCGAGCCGCGCACCCCGCGGAGCACCCGCCCCGGCGTGTGGTGCACGTCGCCGCTGGTGGACCAGATGCGCTCGAGCGCCTCTTGTTTTCCCTTGCCCACGGCCACGATGAGGGCGGCGCGCGTGTGCTCGATGAGCGGCACGGTGATCGAGAGGCGCGCTTCGCGTTTGGCGGCGGAGGGGACGTCGATGACCAAGCGATCCGTTACGTCGACGGAGGGCTCGCCGGGGAAGAGGGACGCGGTGTGGCCGTCGTCGCCCACCCCGTAGACGGCCACGTCGAACTCGGGGATCCCGGTTTCGGCGTGGCGGACGCGCGCGCGGATTTGGGACGCGTACTCGCGGGCGGCGGCGCCGCGATCGGCCGCCTCGCCGCGCATGCGGTGGATGCGATCGGGCGGGATGCTCACGTGATCGAGCAGCGCCTCTTGGACCATCCGGAAGTTGCTGCGGGGGCTGTCGGGTGGCACCGCGCGCTCGTCCACGAAGAAGACGTCGACCTTGGACCAATCGATGCGCGCGTCCTCGCGGAGCAGCGCATAGGCGGGGCCGGGGGTCCCGCCGCCGGAGAGGGCGACGCTGGCTTGGCCCTGCGCGTCCAGCGCATCGAGGATCAGCTTGGCCAGCCGGCTCGCCGCCTCGCGCGCCACCGCGATGCCGTCGGGGACGGCGATCAGCATGCCCGGCACCACCTTGGTCGTCATGTGCAGATCCACCCTTCCTCTTCGATCTTCTCGGAGAATCGCGCCGATTCATCCAAGGTTAAATCGATGGCCGGACGGTGCAATGTGCGCTCGAGCACCCGCGCGCCGCGGTTGGTGCTCAAACGAACCGTTTGCTCGGTGGCGCTGGGCAGATCGACCGATAGCTTCCAGATGAGCACATCGGCGTCGGGGGTCGCTCCTTCGAGCCCGCTCCGCAAGGTGCGCTCGATGGAGCCCGTGGCCACCAGACCATCCGCCTCCGCCGCAAAGGTCATCCCCGCCAGCGCCGCCGGCGCCACCCCCATTGGCCGCGGCACCGCGTGCAGCTTGATGTTCACCACCTCGCCGTCCTCCCGCAAAAGGCGCGAGCGCCCGCCCACCCGCTGCACCTTCCACCCCAGGCGGCTCGCCAACCAGCCGAGCACCAACGTCCCCTCGGACCCAAGCCGCGCGCCCGGCTCCGACGCTTGCGCGATGGTCAAGCTGGTCAGCTTCTTGGCGTGGCCGTAAAGCTTTGGCTCGTCGAAGAAGCGCGCGAACATCTCTTGCCACGGCCCCACGCGCGTCCACGCCATGTCGGCGATCGACGCGCGCCCCGGTTTTTCGCGGCCCCAGCGCGCCAAGGCGAGGAGGCTCGTCAGGGACGTGTACTCGGTGTCGAGCACGATGCGCTCCGATTCGCGCGCCAGCTGGAGGAACACCGGATCCTCCACGTGAACGCGCCCCAGCCACACGAGCGACGTGGGGATGTCCGGCACCAAGAGCGCCTCGACCGCGCTCCCCGCCCGCGCCGCCAGCGCGCCCGATGCCGTCAGGCGTAGCCGCTCCGAGCAGGTGGTGGTGGCGCCGTCGTTCACCGAGCAGACGGCGGTCGCGTCTCCATCGAGGCCGCTCGGCGCCTCCGGATCGATGGTCACGAGGATGGCCCGCGCCGGAATGTTCCGAGTCACCTCGTCCACGATGGGCGTGTACTTTTCGACCAGCTTGGGCGAGCTGCACGCCACCACCAGGTTCATCGCGCACACCCGCGATTTCACCGGCTCGCCCGGCTGCGGCTTCCAGATTTCGCGCAGCTCGCGCTCGAGCCGCGAGAGGACCTCCGTGGGGCGCGGCCGCGCGGGCTCGCGTGCTGCCGTCTCGTTTTGCCCGTTTTGCCCGTTTTGCCCGTCGTGCGCCTCTTGCGTCATGGTTTCCTCCAGCGGCGCCCGTCGCGCGCGAGAAGATCGTCGGCTTGCTCCGGTCCCCACGAACCGGCGGGGTAGATGGGCGGGGGCGCGCCGCCGCCGCCGTTCCAGCCTTCGAACACGCGGTCCATGAAGGCCCACTGGTGCTCCACTTCATCGGAGCGCGTGAACAAGGTGGCGTCGCCGCGGATGGCGTCGAGCAGAAGGCGCTCGTAAGCCTCCGGCGTGTTGGAGCCGAAGGCGGCGCCGTAGCGGAAGTCCATGGCCACGTCGCGCAGGATGGTCGTCTGCCCCGGCTCCTTGCTGGTGAAGCGGATGGAGATGCCCTCGTCGGGCTGGATGCGCAAGGAGAGCACGTTCGGCGTGATGCCGCCGTCGGCCGGTCGGAAGAGCGTGTGCGGCACCTTCTTGAACTGCACGGCGATCTCGGTCACCCGGCGAAGGAGCCGCTTTCCGGCGCGCACATAGAAGGGGACCCCGCCCCAGCGCCAGTTGTCGACGAAGATGCGCATGGCCACGTACGTCTCCACCGCGCTATCGGACGCGACATCGGGCTCCTCGCGGTACGCAGGCACCTCTTCGGCGCGCACGAAGCCGCGCCCGTACTGCCCGCGCACCACGTTCTCGGTCACCAAGGAGCGCTCGATGGGCCGGAGCGATCGCAGCACCTTGACCTTCTCGTCGCGCACGGCGTCGGCCTCGAGCGAGATGGGCGGCTCCATGGCCGTGAGGCAGAGCAGCTGCATCAAGTGGTTCTCGACGATGTCGCGCGTGACCCCGGTCTGCTCGTAGAATTTGCCGCGGCCCTCGACGCCGATCTCCTCCGCCACCGTGATCTGCACGTGGTCGACGTGCTCGCGCGTCCACACCGGCTCGAAGAGGCTGTTGGCGAAGCGGAAGACGAGCAGGTTCTGCACCGTCTCCTTGCCCAGGTAGTGGTCGATGCGGAACACCTGGTCCTCGCTGAACACCTTGCCCACGGTGGCGTTCAGCTCGCGCGCGCTCGCCAGATCGTGGCCGAAGGGCTTCTCGATGACCACGCGGGTCCACGGTGCACCGTTGCGCTGCACGTCGGGCGCCGCGCGCGAACCGCCTTTGCCGTTGCTCGGCGCCACCAGCCCGGCTTCCTTCAAGCCTTGCGCGATGACGCCGAAGTCGGCCGGCGGGACGGCCAGGTAGAAGAGGCGGTTTTTGCGCGTCCCGCGCTCCTGGTCGAGCGTCTCCAGGTGCTCGCGCAGCTTCTGGTAGGTGGCCTTGTCCTCGAAGGTCCCCGGGACGTAACTGATGCCCTTCTCGAAATCCCCCCACACCGCCTCGTCAACCGGTTTCCGCCGGGAAAATTTGCCGACGGCCTCTTTCATCTCGGTGCGAAATTCCTGATGCGATTTCTCGCGCCGTGCCACGCCGACGACGGCGAACGAGCCTGCCAGGTAGCGCCCCAACGCGAGGTTGTAGAGTGCAGGCATCAGCTTGCGCCGCGTGAGATCGCCCGAGGCGCCGAAGATGACGACGGCGCAGGCATCGGCGTGGCGTTCGAAGGTGGAGTTGTCGCGAAGCGGGTTCGTCATATCGAGGGAGCTCCAGGTCCGGGGAGGGGAGGGAGAAAGATGCGTCTACGCCTTTTTGACCGCGTGGCCGCCGAATTCGTTCCGGAGGGCGGCGAGGACGCGCAGCGAGAACGCGTTGTCCTGCCGCGAGGCGAAGCGCGCGAACAGGGAGGCGGCGATGGTGGGAACGGGCACGGCGTGCGCGACCGCTTCGTTCACGGTCCAGCGTCCTTCGCCCGAGTCTTCCACGTAGGCCTTGAGACCATCGAGGTTCGGGTTCTTCTGGAACGCGCTGGCGGCGAGCTCGAGGAGCCACGAGCGCACCACGCTCCCCTGGTTCCACACGTTGGACAAGTTGCCGAGATCGTATCCGAACTCGCTCGCGCGAAGGAGCTCGAACCCCTCGGCGTAGGCTTGCATCATCGCGTACTCGATCCCGTTGTGCACCATCTTGGCGAAGTGACCCGCGCCCGCCTTGCCGAGGTAGGCGACGCCGTCCTTCGGTGCGAGCGTGAGAAGAGCCGGCTCCACGTGCGCATAGGCCGTAGGGTCGCCGCCGACCATCAGGCAATAGCCGTTCTCGAGGCCCCAGATGCCGCCCGAGGTGCCCGCGTCGAGGAAGCGCAGCTTCTTCTCGGCGAGCGCCGCCGCGTGGCGGATGGAGTCGCGGAAGTTCGAGTTGCCGCCGTCGATGACGATGTCGTTCGGCGAGAGCAAGGTCGCGAGCTCCTCGATCGTCTTCTCGGTCGGCGCGCCCGAGGGCACCATCACCCATACCGCGCGCGGTGCACTCAGCTTCGCGACGACGTCCTCCAGCGAGCGGGCCCCCGTCGCGCCCTCGTTGGCCAGGCGATCCACGGCGGCCGAATCGCGGTCGTACGCCACGACCTGATGACCGCCGCGGAGCAGCCGCTTGACCATGTTTCCGCCCATTTTGCCCAGGCCAATGATTGCAATCTGCATCGTCGTCGTCCTCCTGCCATTGAGTGAGCCGCGGTGCTCGGAGCTACCGCCTTAACGCGATAGGATCGATGGAGCGAGAGCGGCACCCCCTTCGTGCACGATCGCCGCTGCCAACGTCCAAGCGAGGGGCGAGCGCATCCGTGAGGCTGCGCAAGGATACTCGATTGCCATGCCCCACACCTATGGGGCACGCAGCGAAAGCGTCCCGTCCGATCTCGCCAGCACGAGGGGGCCCGCATTGCACTGGCCCGCGTGATGCTTAGTTTCCGGGTGGTGCGGGGATGAGGAGCTCGTAATGAAAGAAATAGGACAAGGCGCGAAGTTGATCGGGTTCGTCCAGGTCCATGTGGGCGCTCGTATTTTTGCCCTTCCCGTACAGGCGGTGAAGTTCGACCGGGACCGTTCATCGATCCCGCCGGGCGGCTTCTTCAGCGACGAGGCGGGGCAATACGGCATCCTGGTCGACGGAGACGCCTCACCATCGGATGTTCAGGCCCAGATCGCTGCGGCCTCTGCGGAAGCCGTTCGCTACATCTCGGGCCGCTATCTGAATTGAGCATCGCCCGCGCCTCACGAAGGCGCGCTTGACACGCGCCCAACCATGTTTACGAGCCCACGTCAACGAGGGGACGCATACGCCGCACGCGGCTAGACGCAATACGCGAAACGAGCACGCGGCGCGATGAGCGCGTTCACGGCTGCACGCGCAAGTCGCAAAGGACTACCAGGTAGGTCGAGCGGGTGCAGTTGCATCGAAATGCACCCGGCGCACCAACTGCACCCGGTCACCCGATAACAGCGCGGGGTTGACAAAAACGTCAACGCGACACTTCGTCCGCGGGGCCAATCGCTCGGGCGAGGAGCTCCAGCGCGTCGGTCACCCGTTGGCGATCGGCGCGCGGGAGCTGCTCGAGGACCGCGGCGAAGGACGTGCTCGATCCGGCGGCCACCGACTCGGCGATACGCTTACCGCGGGGCGTAAGGCGCACGTCGGTCTGGCGGGCATCGTCCGCGCCTTTTTTTCGTGAAATAAGGCCACTGCGCTCGAGACCGGACAGGTTGCGGCTGGCCGTCGATGGATCGATGCCGAGTTGCTCGGCCAACGACGACGTGGAGACGGCACCGCGCTCGAAAATGAGCTGCAACGTCTCCGCCTGCTGGGGCGTAACATCCACCGCCCGCGCACGCTCCCTGCTGATACGGCCGAGAGCACGGGCAACGATATGAACGGCGTGCACGAACCTCTCCTGGTCGGCCATGGGGGGGACCTGCATCCTACAAGTTTGGTGGCGACGTCAAGCGGCGCGAAGTTCCCCATCATGCCCTCTTCGGAAATCCTTCGGGAAAAATCGTCGCGCCCCGCAGACGATTTCTGCCATCGCGGTTGTCGCGACCACGACACGACAATCCTGGCTGATTGAATTCACGACAGGCCACCTCCGTCCTTCGGGCTCGTAGGTTTCCACTGCTCGTGTCGGTCTTGTTTCTTGTTTGCGTCGGCGGGGGCACGGAAGCGCGGGAGCTCCGGGGGTGGGGCATCGGGGTCCCACTGGCGTGCACGGCCCGCGAGCGACTAGAGTTCGAACGAGAGGCGAGCATGACGAAGACGAACAAGACGGTTCTTGGCCTGGTGGCGGCCGTGATGATGGGCACCGTCGCGTGGGGCGCCGGCTCTCTTGTTTTCCCCTCCACCGCGCGAGCCGGCGACGCGCCCGCGTGCGGCTCGAAGGACAACCCCTGTCCGCTTCAAAAGTGGATGCGCGTGAACATGGGGCCCGCGCTGGCCGCAAACGACCTTCCCGCGCTCGCGAAGGTCCTCGACAAGTCCGGCGGCCTCTCGCCCGATCCCTCGTGGGAGTGGGCCGCCATCGCCAAGGCGGGGGGCGATGCCGCCCGCAAAGGGGACTTGGCGGGCGCCAAGGCCTCGTGCAAGTCCTGCCACGACAAGTACAAAGAGTCGTACAAGACCAAGTTCCGCACCAAGGCCGTCAACTAACGTCGACGCGGCCCACGCGGTCCCATGCGAACGGGCGCTGCAAACTCGATTTCGCGGTGACGGAAGTTCTTCTGCAGCCACCGCACGCCTGCACGGCGCACGCAGCACGAAAGGCCAGACCGGGGCGGGGAGCAGAGCAGCAGACCGGGCGCGCCGCCTGGGGCGCACGTCGTTTTCGACCGGGCAAAGGGCTTTTTTCGGCTTGCCGTCGCCCTTATGGTTCTCTAGCGTAACGACGAAACATGGTCTCGTGCGTCGAGGATCGATTCCGATGAATGCCGCGAAGGCAAATTTGAGGCGTCCCGAAACGACGCGCATGTTCGAGAGCGATTTTCTCGAGTGGTTCTCGCGCATCCACCCGGCCACCCCCTTCATCGCCTGGATTCCCGTTTCATCGTACGTGGTTTACCGAAGCGCATCGCGCGGCGATCTGTCCGGTTTGGGCATCGCAGGCTTGTTCCTGCTCGGGGTCTTCGCGTGGACCCTCGCCGAATACGTGCTCCACCGCTACGTGTTCCACTGGACGAAGGACACCCCGCTGGGCCGGCGCATCCACTTCTTGGTGCACGGCGTTCACCACGACTTCCCGAACGACAAGGATCGGTTGGTGATGCCGCTGGGCGCGAGCATCCCGCTCGGCGTGATCTTCTACGCGCTCTACTACTTCACCATGGGCCCTCGCCTCGGTGAGCCGTTCTTTGCCGGTTTCGTCATCGGCTACCTCCTTTACGACGGCACCCATTACGCCGTGCACCACTTCAAGCAAACCACGCGCATCGGCAAGTTCCTGCGGCGCCATCACATGATGCACCACCACGCCGACCACGACGGCGGCTTCGGTGTCTCGTCGCCGCTCTGGGACCTGGTCTTCAACACCATGCCGCAGCCGCAGAAGCGCAAGGCGTCGACCGAGACGCCCGTCTCCACGTGAACGCGACGTGAGAGCCCGACGTGAAGAGTGAGCTCCAAGCTCGGCCCATGTCGAGCTGAGCATGGAAAGGGAACCGCCAGGAGCGCAAGCCCGTTGGGGGGCTGCGCTCCCGGGTTCCGGCGAAGTACGGCCAGCTACCTCTGCGCCACCGACTGCATGCTCTGCACCGAGACGCGGGCGACGGAAACCGACTTCGTGTGGTGATCCAAGCTCGAACCCAATCGAGCTCCGACCGCAAAGGCAAGCGCGGATCCGATGATTCCAAATGCCCCCATGGCAAGCGACCGGCGCAACCTCGACTTGGACATGAAGTGCCTCCTCTGGTGGTTGGTGCCTCGCGGCAATGCCGCGCGTCAGAAAGAGTGAAGCCCTCTAACCTTACCGGGATGGCGAGCGGGTTCAACCGAACCGGCGCGATTTTGTCGCAGCTTTTGGGGAATTGACCTACGTTGGACTCAGCCTGGTCGTCTTTTGCTGGCCGTACTGGAAGGTTTCCGTCCCATATCGGTTCTCGAAGGAGCGAACGCGCGCTCGCCTTACCCCCACGTTCATCGTTCGTTCATCTTTTTGTACGATGGTCGATGTCGTCTTTGTTGCCGCGGGATCGCTCCCGTGTTGGTCTCGTTTCGTTCGATTCGATTTCCATGATTTGCGTCGAATTCCTGCTGTGAATCGACGCGAGGACTTAAGCTAAGCTCCCACCATGTCGCAGGGCGACAAACCGGCATCGATTCCTCCTGAGTCTGGGACGCTGCTTGCGCAGCGCTATGAGGTGATTCGCGAGCTCGGTCGCGGCGGCATGGGGGTCGTGTACCTCTGTCGCGATCTCGTGAGCGGCGAACGGGTCGCGCTCAAACGGCTGCGCACGCCGGATGAAGCAAAGGGCCAAACCCGACCCGAGGAGACGTGGTGGTTTCATCAAGAGGCGCGCGCCGTGGCCGCCCTCGAGCACCCCACGTTGGTGCGCGCCCGCGACTTCGGCACCTTGGCCGACGGCTCGCCGTACTTGGTCATGGAGGCGCTCCCGGGCCGCAGCGTGCACGAGTGGATGCACACCACCACCTTGCCGTGGCCGGTCATCTGGGCGCTGGTCGATCAAGTGCTCGCCGGCCTCGCGCACGCGCATGCACGTGGCGTCATCCATGGCGATCTCAAGCCGTCCAACGTGATGCTCGATCTGGCGACCTCGGGGCGGGGGCCGCGCGCGTACATCCTCGATCTCGGCCTCGCCTGGCTTCGTCAGCAGCGCCACGACCCACGGCTCGATGGTGCGCCGCAGCCCGAGCTGGCCACGCACGCGGGCGCCGGCACCGTGGGGTGGGTCGCGCCCGAGCAGATTCGCAAGGCGGCCACCTTGGTGGGCCCGCCCACGGATCTCTACGCGCTCGGTTGCATCGTCTACCGCATCTTGGTCGGCAAAGAGGTCTTCGAGGGGACGGCGCAGGAGGTCCTGCGCGCGCACAAACGAACTCCGGTGCCCCCGCTCACCCTCGCGGCCGGCGTCCCCTCGGGCGTGAGCCCGTACGTGCAGAAGCTGCTCGCGAAGCGCCCGTGGCATCGCTACGAGTACGCGGCCGACGCCCGGCGCGCGTGGGCCCGCTTCAAGCCGAACGAGTCGGCCACCCTCGAAGAAGTGGTGGCCGCGGGGCCCGCGCCGCCCGTCGCACCCTCGTCGCGTCCTGCGCTGGGGCGCGCGGTGGCCGCCGCGCGCTCCCTGGCGCCGGGGCTGCTCGGCCTTCGCCCCTCGCCGCTGGTGGCGCGCGAGGAAGAGCGACGGCTTTTGTGGGATATCGTCGAGCAGATGGCCGCGCCGGGCGGCCCCTCGCGCGCGCTGGTGGCGCTGCTCGGGGAAGCGGGCGTGGGCAAGAGCCGCCTGGCCTCGTGGCTGTGCGAGACGGTGCACGAGCACGGAATGATGGTGCCGCTCCGCGCGCGCTACGGCCGCATCCCCACGCCGCTCGACGGCGTGACGGGCGCGGTCAACGCGCACTTCGGCCTCGAGGGAGCCGATCGCGCGCTGGTCGAGCAGACCCTGATCAACCGCTGGGAGGTCGCCGCCGACAACGACGAAGAGCTCACCTGGGTGGCCGCCACCGCCGAGTGGCTCCGGCCCACGCCGCCGGGCACCGTCACGCCGCTGGGGCCTTCGGGCAAGCGCTTCGTGCTCGACACCCCCGAGCTCCGCTGGGTGGTCATCCGCAAAGTCTTCGAGCGCATCGGCCGCGATCGCCCCATTCTTCTGTGGTCCGACGATCTGCACCAGGCCTCGCCCAACACCTTCGAGGTGCTGCGGCGCATGCACCAGTCGATCGGCCGGCCGGGCGGGCGCGAGGTCAAGCTGATGGCCATCGCCACCGCCCGAAGCGAAACGTTGGCGAGCGATCTCGACGCCGCGCTTCGCATGGAGTCCGCGCGCGCCGAGTGGAACGGGCGCGTGCTCGAGCTCAAGCCGCTCGCCAGCGACGAAACCGACGCCTTGCTGCGCTCCACCTTGCCGCTCGACGACGCCGCCGTGGAGCGCGCGCGCGCCCAGAGCCGCGGCAACCCGCTGTTTGCGCTGCAGCTCCTGCACGCGTGGGCGGGCGGCGGCTACCTCAAATTGGAGAAGGGGAAGTACCGCGTCCCCGACAGCGCGCTCTTGGGCCGCGCCATCACCACCGCCGAGCTCTGGGACGAGCGCCTGCGCGCGGTGCCCACCGAGCTGCGGCTCGCCGCGTATGCCGCCGCGGCCTTGGGCGAAGACATCCGCGGTGAAGTGTTGAAGACCTTGGTCGCCTCCTTGGGGATGGACCCGCGCGACGCGCTGGTGGGGCTCACGCGCGCCCAGATCCTGCTCGCGTCGGGCAACGACCAATTCCGCTGGCCGCACGCGCTCTTGCTCGAGCACCTCTTGGTGCGGCTGCACGAGCGCAAGGACGCACCGGCCATCTTCCGCTTGGCCGCCAATGCGCTGGGCAAGCACCCGGCGGTGGGCTCGCGGCGCATCATGAAGCACCGCGTGGCCAACCTGCTCAAGGCGGGCGACGACGACGTCGCGGCCAACTTGATGTTCAAGTTCATCCAAGGCTCCTGGCGCCGCGGACGCGACACCGCCGCGACCTTGCGCGATCTGGAGCTGCTCGCCGGCCATGTGAGCGGAACCACCGCCGCCGAATACGCCTATTGGCGCGCCGAGGCGCTGCGGCACACGGGCAAGCTCGAGGAGGCCCGCGATCAAGCCGAGACGGCGCGCCGGGCCTTCGCCGAGGCGGGCGATTTGGGCCGAGAAGCGCACACCTTGCGCTTGCTCGGGCACATCGCCTCGGACCTTGGTCACCCGGCGCACGGGCGGCTCCAAGTGGTGCAAGCCCTCTCGCACTTCGAGCGCGAGGGCGACGAAGCCGGGTACGCGCAAGCGCAGGTGGTGCTCGGCGAGATCGACTACCTGCTCGGCGAGCACGCGCGGGCGCGCGACGTGCTGCATCAAGCGAGCGTGCGCTGCAGCGCCGTGGGCGATGCGCTGGGGCGCGCGCAGTGCCTCATCTTGATGGCCATGATCTCCACCGCCGTCGGCGGCTACGATCTCTCGCGCGAGCTCCTCATCGAGGCCCGCGCGGAGTTCGACGCCATGGGCTATCGCCTCGGCCTCGCGCAGTGCGACGTGGTGCTCGGCCACGCCGATCACCGCGCCTTCGACTTCGAGCGCGCGCGCGCCCGGGCGCTCTCGGCCCGCTCCTCGTTCCGCGAGCTGCAAAACCCGCGCGGCGAGGCGGCGTGCGAGCGCCTCCTGGCGATGATCGCCATCGACACCGAGGACTACACCGCGGGCGCCTCGCACGCGAAGGTCGCCGGCCGCCTCTACGACACGCTCAAGGATCCGTGGGGCGACGTGGAGGCCAAGCTGCTCCTGGCGCAGGTCGCGCTGGCCCGCGGCGAGCCGGGTGCTTCCGCGCTGCTCGCGGCGTGCGACGCCATCGTGCTGGACGAGGCGGAGCCGCGCCAGCACCGCCACCTCACGCGCGCCTGGCTGGCGCAGAGCGAAGGGCGCTGGGTCGAGGCCGCGCAGGACATCGAGCTGGCACGCACCGCGTACGGTGAGCGCACGCGCACGGGCGACCATGCGCCGCAGCTCCTCGCGCGCTTTGCGCGTATGCGCTGGGAGGAGCCCGCCACGGCCGCCATCGACCTATGGCTCGACTCCATGTCCCGGGAGAGCCGCCTCGGCTCCGAGTCGGCCCAGTGGCCGACGTGGGCGAGATAGCCGATTTGGTGCTATACGGTCGCGCCCATGAGCACACCCCAAGATTCCCCCCGTCGTAACAAGAAGAAGGCCCGTCGCACCAAGCAGCTCGCCGAGTGGCGCGTGAAGAACGAGGCCAAGCTCGCCGCCGAAGCCAAGGCGAAGCCGGCCAGCTGATCGCTGCGACCAACGCGCAAAACGCGGCCAACGCGTTAGCCGCTGCGAGCGCGCAAAACGCGTCAAACGCGATAGCCGCTGCGAGTGCGGCCAACGCGGCCAACACGATAGGCGCTACGGTCGCGGAGCCGAGCAACATTGCTCGACTTTTTCGAGCAGCGTATCGAGCGCGAGCGGTTTGTAGATGAACGCCTTCGCATGAAGTGCGGAGGCGTGTTCCTTGGCTTGGCCGGATGCCGTAACGATGACAACGGGAATTTCTGCTAGCCGCGGATCTTGGCGCTGGTGAAGGCAGAACTCCGCCCCGTCCATGACGGGCATCATGAGGTCGAGCAAAATGAGGTTGGGCGGGGGATTGTCGCCCCGCGCACATAGCTCACGCAGGTAAGTGAGCGCTTCACGTCCATTGGAAGCGCACGCGACCGTGTAGCCCTCGTCCTCGAGGATCATGCTCAAGGTTTCGCGGATGTCGGCGTCGTCGTCGACAACCAGGATTGACCGTTGTGCTCCAGAGCCCATGTGCCGGATCACTTTACGCGGATTTTTGTTTCGTCTGGAATGAAGCCTCGCGCGACTTCACCGTCTATACGGCTGCGGTCCTAGCTGCACAGTACGGCTGGGTAGCGACCGAGCCGTTGGTGTAGTGTGGGGAGGAAGCCCTCACGAGGAGAATCATGAAAATCGCCAAACGTCGCCTCTGTCTGACGCTCGTTTTAGCTCTGGCCTGTCTAGCTTGTTGTGTCGCGAACGCCTTCGCGCTCGAGCGACTTTCGAACGGTTACTACCACACGGGGGACGGCGTTCGGCAAAAGAAAATCCTGTTCGCCAGCGTGGATGTCTATGCCATCGGCCACGAGATGAAAGAGCTGCCGCCGGCCAAGACGAAGCAGGCGGTCATCGACGCCGACATCAGCAAGCGTTTCATCTGGAAGATGAAGCGCGACGTGGACTCCGAGAAGATCCGCAACGCCCTCACCGAGGCCTATGCGATGAACGGCTTCAACGACCAAGCGAAGATTGGGCCGTTCTTGGGCGTCTTCCAGAAGGAGCTCAAAGAAAACCAAATCGTCACCATCACCTACGACGCGGACAAGAAGACGACCACGCTCGCCGTGCAAGGTGGCGCGAGCGCGACGGTGGCGGGCATCGATTTCATGAAGGCGACCTGGCGGATCTGGTTCGGAAAAATCGACCAGCCCTCCCTGGGCGATGCGCTGATCAACCGGCTGTAAATTTTCGAAGGCTGCTTACGTTCGCTTCGTTGGCCTCGGTGGGGTCACCGGAGCTCCGATCGAGCACGTGGGCGGGCGCGGTCACGGTCACGTGCGCGGGAGGACGGCGGCGGGCGGGGTGGAAGTGCGAGAGGTCGGTAACATGCGCGTAGAGACAAGTCGCGACGCAACAGTTAGGATCCTTTTTCGCACGCCCCGCGCGCCGGAGGTCTCCTTGGACAAGCCTCAGACGAAGAACGATCTCAACGCCGCTGTTCCGAAGTTCTGCTTAGCGGTCGAAGAACATCGACGAACCCCCGAGGGACGGGTTCGTACCAGCCAGGAGTTTTTGAACCACTTCTTCGCGTACGACGACGAGAAGGCGAAAGACCAACTCTTTCGCTATCTGCCGAACGACGTGCGCGGTCCCATCCTCGCCCACTGGGGCATTCGCGGGCTCAAGGCGGCCGTGCGTGACACCGACGAGAAGGTCGAATCCGTCGTGCACGACGCGCTGGTGGCGGGTGACGTCGATCACGGGGCGTTCGAGCTGGGTTTGCCGCCCGACGTGGTGGTGCGCTGGGTCCCGCTCTCCTCCTGGTGGACGTTCTGGCGCGGGGGAAAGCTCTCCAAGAAAGCCATCCACAAGGCGCTGGAGACCGGCTACGAGCTTGGCCTCTTCGATGCGCGATGGTTCCTCGACACCGTGGAGGGTCGCGGCGGCAAGCTACGGGGCACCGATGTCATCGCCGAGGGCCTCACCAAGGCCGATTTGACCGAGTGGCTCAAGAAGATCCATCAATCGGGCGACGGCTCGCCGCGCGGGATCTTGGCCGCCGTGGGCTGGGACAAGCTGGTGTCGCAGACGCCGAACGATGTGCTCATCGGGGCCCTCGACGCGCTGGCGCTCAAGGTCGGCTTGGTCCACATCGCCGACTCGGACATCGAGCGAAGCCTCTCCAATCTATCGCTGGATCCGTTGAGCTCCGGGCCGACGTCCGAGGCCGGCGGGGCGGAGGCCACGCCGCGCAAGCGCCTCACCGACACGCCCGAGGTCCTGGTGGGCGAGACCGAGGTGGGCACGTTGACCGACGACGGCATGGTCGTCATCATCGACGACGATCCCTCGTCGGACGAGGAGCCTTCGGCGTCCAGCACGTCGTCCCAACCCGGCACCTTGGCGTCCGGTGGCACCAGCGGCACCACGTTGCATGGCGTGGCCATTCCTCCGCTCCCTCCGTTGCCGGGGGTCTCGAGCTCCGGTCCGGAGTCGAGCCTTGGGGGCTCGGGCAAGTACGAGGCGCCGGCCTCGCGCCTGGGGGTTCCGCGCAGTGACCGAGGGGATCTGCTGCGAAAGCTCAGTGAGGAAGACGAGGATCAGACCGCGGTCTTTACGATGGTCGAGAAGAATTCGCCTGCGAGCGGGGGCGGCGGCGGCTTCCGACGGTAGGTCGATGTCAGCAAATTAGACCGAGCCCATGCCGGGGGGATAGGGTTGGCCCGTGGAGGTCATCGGCATGGGCGGTTTTTTGGTCCCGGTGCGTGAGCGGAAGACTCCGAGGCATGCGGTGCGCTTCGATTGCCAAGTGGTGCGCGAGCGCGACTTCAAGCTGCTCGGCGAGCAGGCCATCGATCTCTCGGCGGACGGGATGCTGGTGCTGACGGACCAGCGCGTTCTCACGGGGGAGGAGGTGCTGGTGAGCTTTCGCGTGCCCAACCTGCGCGCGTGGTTCGATGCGGAGGCCACGGTCGCGCGCGTGGTGCACGGGCGAAGGCCGGGGGATCGCGGTCGCGGCGCGCTGGGGCTGCGCTTCTCGCGCTTCGGGCGGATCGACTCGAGCTATGTGAAGGCGGGCCTCTACCGGTACCCGCCGACCTTGCCCGGGCGCGAGCCGCGCATGGACTACGCGGAGTCGGTGGCCCGCATCATGATGGGCGCGGCGTGAAGACCGCCGGCCTTTCGATGGCGTTGCTCCAGCAACGCTCGGTGATGCGCCACGCGATCGAGGTGCCCTGCCAGATCGTGCGCGAGCGGGACATGAAGCTGGTGGCCCGGCGCTCGATCGATCTTTCACCCGAGGGCATCCTGGTTCCCTCCGAGTCCGACGTGAGCCTCGGCGACGAGCTGATGGTCTCATTTCGCGCGAGCGATTTCGGAATTCTATTCGCGGCCCAAGGGCGGGTCGCCCGCATCCTCGAGGGCCGGCGCGCAGGCGACCGCGGTCGCTGCCTGGGCGTCTCCTTTCGCCTGAACGCGATCGCCCGCCATATCCTGCGCGGCGGCCTGCGCCGTGTTCCACCGCCCATCCCCCGACGCGAGCGCGACCGTCGCGTCGACTACGCCAAGACGGTGCGCGCGATCGCGTATGGAGTAGACCACTTTTATTTCGACGATTAGAAGAGCCGGATTCGACTCGTAGAAGCAAAAGAGGCGCTCGGGCGCTGGGTTCGGGAGCATCGCGCGGCGTGGGTCGTGGTGGTGCTCTCGTTCGTGTATCGGTTGCCGCCGCTGCTCGAGGCGGCGGATACGAACTCGGACGCGGCCATCGTGGGCCTGCAGGCGATGCACATCCTGCGGGGCGAGTTTGCGTGGCTGCTCTTTGGGAGCACGTACCAGACGTCGGTCGACTCGCTGGTGGCGGCCGCCTGGTTCGCCGTGCTCGGCCCGACGCCGTTCGCGCTGATGCTGTCGGCGCTGGTCGGGCATGTGGTGCTGACCTTGTTGGCCTACGGCACCCTGGCGCGCTATGTGTCGAAGGCGTGCGCGGCGTGGTTGGTGTTGCCGCTGATCTTCTGCCCGGCGGCGGTGCATGGCAATGCGCTGTACCCGCCGCGGCAAGCGGCGCTGACCTTGGTGTTCGCGGCGTTGTTCGTGCTCGATGGCGCCGACCGCGCGCGCGGGGCTCGGACGCGCGCCGCGGCGGGTGGGGTGCTCTCCGTCGTGGCCTGCTTCGCCGATCCTTACGCGTTGATCTTTCTGCCGCTGATCGGGCTGCACCTGGTGTTCGCGGCGTGGGGGGGGACGCGCGCGCTGGGCGCAACGGCGGCCCGGGTCGGTGCGGGGGTGGTGGGGATGGTCGTAGGGACCATGCCGCTGGCGCTGCTGCTTTCGAGCCCCGGATCGCGGCATGGGGAGACCAAGCTGACGATGGACGTGCTCGCGCACAACTTCGCCATTTTGCGCGAGGCGTGTCTGCCGTGGGTGCTCGGGACCAAGGTTTACGCGCCGCTTCACGAGATGGATTACGTGCCGTGGGTGGCGCCTCCGGCGGTGGTGGCCGTGCAGTGGCTCGGGGTGGTGGCGCTGGGGGGGTTGTTGGTGGTGGCCGCCTTCGCGCCACGGGTGCCCTGGGCGGTGCGGCGGATTGGCCTCGTGGGGCTGGTGGCGGTGCCGCTCACCGTGGGGGGCTTTCTGCTTTCGCCCATGGTCATGGACCATTTTTCCGCGCGCTACTTGGTAGCCATGATGCTTTTGCTGCCGTTTGCGCTGGCGCCGGCGGCGTATGCGCTGACCACCCGACGGTTTGCCTGGTGCGTGGCCCCGTACCTGGTGTCGGCGGCCGTGGGGGGATGGGTGGCCTATGCGCCGGCCACCGAGGGGTTTGCCGTTCGCACGAACCTCTCGCGCGACGACGAGGCGATGGGCGCGCGGCTGCGGGGGCTGGGGGTGCACGTGGCCATGGCCGACTATTGGGTGGCGTATCGGGAGACGTTCGTCTTTCGGGAGGACCCCATCGTGGTGCCCTCGCACCTGGCGCAGGATCGGTATCGGCCGTACCGGGAGGTGTTCGCGCGGGGAGGGGAATATGCGTACCTGGTGGACCGATGGCGTTCGGAGGAGTCGGAAGTGACCATTCGGGAGCGGTTGGAGCTCGCCGGAGTACGCTTCGAGCGCATCGAGGAGGGGGATCTGGTGGCGTTCGTGGTGCGCGCGCCGCCCGGGAAAACACCTGGTCTTGCGTCGCGTTGAGTAAGATTGAGCAAGAATAGGTCCTGGACGTTTGACAGCGTTGTCGCGGGCCCCGTACCTTGGGGCGCTATGGGTCGGGCAGAAAAAGTGGCGAAGCTCGAGGCTTTGCTCGAGCGTGTTCAACGAAGAGCATCGCAACCACGTGCACATGAATCGGGGGCCGTGACCATCGCGGCACCTCGTGCCGACGAGTCGCCCGCGACGCGAAGGCGTCCCGTTCCCGTGGAGGTTCCCCCGCCGCAGCATACGCCGCATACGCTGCCCACGCGTCCCGTGCCGCCCATGTCCACGCCGTCTCCGCGGCGTACGCCGCTTGCGGCCGCTGCGCCGCCGCGGGCGGTCGCCGAAGACGTGGGTCGGGTGAGCGATGTCGGGCGGATCAGTGAGGCTGCGCGGATCAGCGAAGCGGGGCGGATCAGCGAGGCTGCGCGGGTGAGCGACGCGGGTCGGGTGAGCGACGCGGGTCGGGTGAGCGACGCGGGTCGGGTGAGCGACGCGGGTCGGGCGAGCGATGCAGGGCGGATCAGCCAGACGCCTCCGCTCTCGCCGCGCCGTCAGCCGGTGGCCACCGAGCCTGCGCCGTTGCCCGTTGCGGCTGCGCCCACGTTGCCTGCGCTGGGAACGCCGCGCGAGGTGATCCTGACGCCGACGGCCACGGCCATCAACCCGCTGGCCGCGGAGCAGCAACAGCAGCCGCCGCCGCGCATCCACGTCTCCCCCGAGATGACCGCGCCCGTCTCGGCCGAAGAGGTCGCGGCGGCAGCGGCCGCCATGAACCGCGTTCCGACGTTTCCGGACTCCTGGCCGGCGACCGATAGCGCGGCCGCCAAGGCGCCCGCGGTTTCGGCGTCGGCGACCCCGTCGGTCGAAGTGTCCGAGCCGCCGCGGCCCAAGTTCGATTTGGCGGCCGATGGCAACGGCACCAAGGACGTCTACCTCGAGGACATCGAGGAGCCGACCCGGCCGCTCATGCAGCCGCCGCGCACCGGGGCATCGAAGCCTGCGCAGCAGCTCGCGGCCGACAAGGCGGCCGCCGACAAGGCGGCCGCGGAGAGCTCGCCCAAGACGCGTCCGGCGACCATTCCCTTCGATGCCTATCCGCCGTCGCGCGAGGTGTCTTCGGCGCCGCCGGCACCCGCCTCCGAGCCTGCGAGCCCGCGCGCCATGGTGGTGCCGCGTGAGGTCGAGAATCAGCCGGCGTTCTTGAGCAACCTTCGACCGCAAAAGGAGAGCAAGGGCAGCAGCGCCGGCGCGATGGTGCGCGCGCTGGTGGTGCTTCTGGTGCTCGCGGCGGCCGCGTACGTGGCGTACAGCAAGGGTTACTTCAAGGCGTTTCTCGAGAAGAAGTAAGCGGACGGTCGCCACCCAACGTCTCCCCGGGAGCACGCTTATCGAATCGCTTACGGAACGGCGTTCCCAAGCGCACGGACCTCTCCGAGCGCGGCTCCAGACGGAGCGTTCCGAGCGCGCTTCCGGACGGAGCTTTCCGCGCGCTCGGACGATGTCACCTTCCGGGCCGACTACAGATCGACCGCATACACCAAGCTCGCCTTGGGCTGACGCGTCACGCGCTCCGTGATGGCGTCCATGGGGACCAGCTTGCCGTCGACGTATTTCTTCGTCAGGGCGAGGACGGCGTTCTTGTCGCCGGTGGCCATGGCTTGGCCCACGACCTTCATCAGCTTGTCGGCGGCGGCGCCGAATTTGTCCGGGTGAAGCGTGAAGGCGCCTTTGTCTTCGCCGTTGGCGGCGAGGGCGGCGGGGTCGAAGGAGATGGCGCCTTCGTCCATCAGGAAGCCGAGCTGGATGGCGGCGAGTTGGCCGTAGGGCTTTCGCTCGCCGGTGGGCGCGTACATGCCGCGTGAGATCTGGCCGAAGGCCCAAATGACGCCTTGGAGATGGGCGCGATGCGCGGCATCGGCGGCGATGATGGAGCGCTTCTTGAGGAGCTCGGCGAAGTAGAAGGCCCCGGTCTCGGCCTTGAGCTCCTCCATCATGGATGCCAGGCCGCCGCCGAACGCCTGCTGCGTCGTTTGGCCTTTGTAGCTGTACTTGGCGGCGGGCCCCAGGTTGTGCGTAGCCTCGTGCAGGATGACGGTGAGCAAGCTCGCTTTGGAGTCGTCTTGGTAGATGGCCATCGTCTCCTTGCTCAAGAGCGACTCGGCTTGCTTGCGGCGGAAGCGGAGCGAATCCGGATCCGAGAACAGGTTGGACATCACCATCGTGCGCCCCCGGCTCTCGCCCGCCACCGGTCCGAAGTTGGGCAAGCTTTGCCCCGCGGTGCCGCCGATGGGCTGGCGATCGTCGCCGGCGTTGATCACGATGTCGATGAAGTCCGGCAAGTGGAAGCTGACCTTGCGCTCCTTGTATGGGCCACCGATGCGCGCGGCCAGCGACTTTTCCATCTCTTGCTGCACGGGCGCCAGCTTCGCCTGCCACGCCAGGGAGTCGCGGTTGATGAGCGCGAACGACACGTGAAAGCCCGCCTTGTGCGAGCAGGGCTCCCAGTAGGTCTCGTCGGCGCCGATGCGCAGGTAGTACTTCGAGTTTTGCGCCGACATCTTGGCCCAGGCTTCGTCGGCCCGGAACCAATCGTTGTCGAGGAACGCCTGCGCCGCCGCCGCGGTGTACGCTTTGAGCGCCGCCTCTTTGGGATCGACCAGCGCCGCGGCCGCCGCGCGAAGCTCGCCCGCGATCGCCGCCATCGTGTCCTTGTACGCTTGGCTGTACGGTACCGGCTCCAGCTTCCCGCCGTTGTCGCGCACGACGGTGAAGGGATCGAGCAGCTTCTTGGAGTTGGGGTTCTTCTCCAAGGTGTCGCAGAACTTCGCCTGGCTCTGCAGCGCGCGCGGGTACACATCGACCAGCGGGGCGGCGCCGGGGATGGCGCTGCAGGCCGGGTTCTTCTCGGTCTTCGGGCCCGCGCACTTCGGCCCGCGATTGCGGTAGAAGAGCGCCGCGCTCGCCGGATCGTCGGCCGGCAGATCCTTGCTCAGCCCGAGCACGCCTTTTTGCGTGAGGTACAAGGTGTCGATCAGGTCCGACGCTGCGAAGATGTGGCGCGCGAACGTCTTTTCCTCGGCCGAGAGGCCCGTGAGATCGGTCTGCACGAGCGACACGTAGCCTTGGTCCAGATCTTCGGCCACGAGCTTGCGGCGCTCCAACTCACCCGCGGCCGCGCCGGACGGCGCCGGAGGCTCGCCTTGAAGGAGCTTGGCGAAGGCTGTGTCGAACGCCGGTGTGAACTTGCCATTCTCCACCCACCGAGGCGTTTTGGCGATGGGCGTACCACTGTAAAAGAGAAGCGACACGACCTCGTCGGGATCCATCGCGCGGTTCTGATTCTTGTCCGCCACCCAGTAGAGGGGCAGGTTGTGCCGGACGGCGAGTCGATTCACCTCGTCGCGCCCGAGCGCGGCATAGTTTGGTGCCGTTCTTGCGGCGGGCGCCGTCGATGCGGTGTCGGCAGGGTTTTTGTCGGCCGGGCCGGGCGGGGGCGCCGCAGGGGGACCCACGGTTTCGGTGGGGCCGCCGCACGCCGGCGCCCCCCATGCAAGACCCAACGCCACCGCCGCCATCTTAAATCGAGACAAACTCATGGTCGGCGAGATTGCGGCCGCATCCGACGTGGGACAAGCATCTTTTGCGGAATCGGCGTTACTTCCTCATTGACTCGGCATGCCCATTGGAGCACCTAGGTCTTCTGGATTGACCCCGCTCCACGCGGGCCCCCCAGGAACGAACTTGGACGAGACCCGACACGTCCCAAAGCTTAGCGAACGCACGAGCGGCGTCCTTCTGCACCCGACGAGCCTCCCGGGTCCTTATGGATCGGGAGACCTCGGTGCCGCGGCGCGCCACTTCATCGACTTTCTGGTCGCCGCCCGACAGCGCTGGTGGCAGATGCTGCCGATCGGACCCGTCGGGTACGGCAACTCGCCCTACAGCGCGCTATCGGCCTTCGCCGGCAACCCCTTTCTCATCTGCCTCGATCGCTTGGCGGAGGAAGGCCTGATCGAGCGCAGCTCCTTGCGGGATGACCGCCCCGACCCCAGCGGCCCGGCCACCAACTTTCCGCACGATCGCGTGGACTATGCGCGCTCGGCGCAGTACCGCATGGCCCATCTGCGCGCGGCGTTCGCCGCATTCTCGGCCTCCACGCGCGGCGGCGGTGAAGCGCGCGACGCCTTCGAGGCATTTTGCGAAGAAGAGCGGCACTGGCTCGACGACTTCGCCTTGTACGCGGCCATCAAGAGCGCCCACCGCGAGACGTCGTGGGCGGTGTGGCCGGCGGTGGCGCGTTTGCGCGAGCCGGTGGCGCTCGAGGCGCTGCGCGCGGAGCTCCGCGACGAGATCGAGCTGCACCGATTTTTGCAGTATCGATTCAACCGCGATTGGCGACGGTTGCGTGCGTATGCGCACGAGCGCGGCGTGGGGCTGATTGGCGACTTGCCCATTTTCGTGTCGCACGACAGCGCCGATGTTTGGCAAAAGCGCCACCTCTTCGCGCTCGACGAAAATGGCATGCCTACGGTCGTCTCCGGTGTGCCGCCGGATTATTTCAGCGCGACGGGCCAGCGTTGGGGCAATCCCCTCTACCGATGGCGCTCGCGCCGGCGCGATGTGTACGACTGGTGGACGGCGCGCTTCAAAACCACCTTGGCGCGCTTCGATGCCGTGCGGCTCGATCACTTCATCGGCTTTCAACGATATTGGGAAATCCCCGCCACCGAGCCGACCGCCGTACGCGGCCGCTGGATGAAGGGGCCTGGCGCGCCGTTCTTCACGCACGTGAAGAAAAAGTTGGGAGAGCTCGGCGCGCTGCCGCTCATCGCCGAGGATCTGGGCTGTGCCACCCCGAAGGTGCGCGCGCTCCGCGACAGCTTCGGGCTGCCGGGCAGCCGCGTTCTTCAATTCGCGTTCGGCATCGATCCCCAGGCCTCCACCTTCTTGCCGCACGTCTATCCGCGCCGCGCGGTGGTCTACACGGGCACCCACGACAACGACACCACCGTCGGCTGGTTCAACGAGGCCGGCGGCGGCGAGAGCACGCGCCCCCCGGAGCAGGTCGAGAAGGAGCGCCGCGCCGCGCTTGGCTATCTCGGCGCCGCCGATGGCACGAACATCCATTGGGACATGATCCGAATGGTTCAATTGTCCGTGGCCAACACGGCCATCGTCCCCATGCAGGATCTGCTCGGCTTGGGCTCCGAGTCGCGCATGAATCGGCCGGGGCAGGCGACGGGCAATTGGGAATGGCGCTTTCAAAAATCCGACCTCACCCACGAGCTCGCCGACCGATTGGGCTCGTTGACGCGTACCTACGGGCGCAGTTGAACCTCTACTAGACAAGTCTTCCAGCCAATTCCGGAGTCGTGCCGATGAGCGCGAAGAGCAAGGCGAGAAACGGTTCGGACCGACCGCAAGCCGTCGATCCCCAATGGTACAAAGACGCGGTCATCTATGAAGTACGCACGCGTTCGTTTTACGATAGCAACGGCGACGGCATTGGTGACCTCGCCGGCCTGACGGAGAAGCTCGATTACTTGCAGGACCTCGGGGTCACCGCCCTCTGGCTCCTCCCTATTTGCGCCTCCCCCGGGCGCGACGATGGATACGATATCTCCGACTACTTCGAGGTGCACCCCGACGTGGGCACCATCGCCGACTTCCAGCACTTCGTGGAGGAGGCGCACAAGCGCGGTCTGCACATCATCACCGAGCTGGTTCTCAACCACACCTCGGACCAGCACGCGTGGTTCCAGCGCGCGCGAAAAGCGGCGCCCGGCTCGGTCGAGCGCGACTTTTACGTGTGGAGCGAGACGCCCCAGCGCTACCAGGAAGCGCGCATCATCTTCAAAGACTTCGAGCCCTCCAACTGGACGTGGGATCCGGTCGCCAAGGCGTATTACTGGCACCGCTTCTTTGCCCATCAGCCCGATCTCAATTTCGAGAACCCGGCGGTGCAGGAGGCGCTGTTTCAGGTGGTCGACTTCTGGCTCGGCATGGGGGTCGACGGCGTGCGGCTCGACGCGGTGCCGTACTTGTACGAGGCGGAGGGCACCAACTGTGAGAACCTCCCGCAGACGCACGCCTTTCTGAAGAAGCTCCGGCGCCACATCGATTCGAAGTTCGAGGCGCGCATGCTCCTGGCCGAGGCCAACCAGTGGCCCGAGGACGCCGCGGCCTACTTCGGCGATGGCGACGAGTGCCACATGAACTTCCACTTTCCGATCATGCCTCGGATGTTCATGTCGATTCACATGGAGGATCGGTTCCCGATCATCGACATCCTGGCGCAGACGCCGCAGCTCCACGCGAGCTGTCAGTGGGCCATGTTCTTGCGCAACCACGACGAGCTGACCCTCGAAATGGTCACCGACGAGGAGCGCGATTACATGTATCGCGCCTACGCGCACGACAGCGCCATGCGCATCAACCTCGGCATCCGCCGCCGCCTGGCGCCGCTGGTCGGGAACGACAGGCGCAAGATGGAGCTGCTCAACGGCCTGCTCTTCTCGCTGCCGGGCACGCCCGTCCTCTATTACGGCGACGAAATGGGGATGGGGGACAACGTCTATTTGGGCGATCGCAACGGCGTGCGCACGCCCATGCAGTGGAGCATGGATCGCAACGCGGGCTTCTCGCGGGCCAACCCGCAAAAGCTCATTTTGCCGATCATCATCGATCCCGAGTACCACTACGAGTCGCTGAACGTCGAGGCGCAGCAGAACAACCCCAACTCGCTCCTGTGGTGGACCAAGCGGCTCATCGCGCTGCGAAAGCGCTTCTTCGCGTTCGGGCGCGGCACCATCGACTTTTTGAGCCCCGAGAACCCGCGCGTCCTCGCCTTCTTCCGCGAGTACGGCGAGGAGACCATCCTGGTGGTGGCCAACTTGTCGCGCTTCGTGCAGTACGTGGAGCTCGATCTCTCCCGCTACCGCGGCGCGGTGCCGGTGGAGCTCTTCGGCCGCACCAAGTTCCCCGCCGTGGGCGACAACCCGTACATGCTCACCTTGGGCGGCTACGATTTTTATTGGTTCTCGCTCGAGCGGACCAAGACCGACGTGCACGAGGTGCGCATGTCGCTCTACGAGATCCCGCAGCTCGAGAGCCTCACCCTGGAGGAGATGTTCGAGCGCGAGCCCGACGCCCTGGAGGAGGTGCTGCTCGGCTTCCTCGAGACGCGCCCGTGGTATGGCGGGCGGGGGCGGATCATCTCGTCGTGCCAGCTCACCGAGCGGCTCGTTCTGCAGGGCGGGGTCGGCATCGTGTTCTTGCGCATCGAGTACGCGGAGGGCGATCCCGAGACCTACGTGCTGCCCATCGCCACGTGGGCCGACGCGCTCTCGAACACCGCCGATGCGCGCGTGCCGCATCACGCGGTCATCGCCAACATGCGCCTCTCGTCGTCCGAGGGCGTGCGCACCTTGCTGGTGGACGCGCTCGAGGCGCCGCAGCCGGCGCGCGCCCTGGTGGAGGCCATCGCCAAGGGCGAACGAAAGAAGGGGCGCCTGGGGGAGATCACCGCGTCGTTCACCGAGCCGGGCATCGACGTGGGCGAGCCGCGGGCGGTCACCTTGGAGAGCTTGAACGCGACGTTGAAGTTCGCCGATCGGTTCGTGCTCAAGTTCTCCCGGCGCCTGGAGGAAGGCGTGAGCCCCGAGATCGAGGTGGGGCGCTTCATCGGCGCGCGCGCGAGCGAGTTGGTGCCGCGGGTGGCGGGGGATCTCGAGTACCGCGCGGGCCGCGCCGAGCGAACCACCTTGGCCGTGGTGCAGCACTTCGTGCAGCACGAAGGGACGATGTGGACGCACGCGCGCGAGGAGCTACGCCGCTACTACGAGCGCGCGCTCACCAAGGGACGCGAGCTCGCGCCGCCGGCCGCGCCGACGAGGCCGCTGCTCCAGATGGCGTTCGAGAGCCCGCCGTTGGAGGTAGGAGATCTCATTGGAGCGTACAAGGATGTAGGTGCACTTCTAGGGCAACGTACGGCGGAGTTGCACCTCACGCTGGCGTCGGCGCCGGATGATCCGGCGTTCGCCCCGGAGCCGTTTTCATCCTTTGATCGTCGCTCGGTTTATCAAAGTTTGCGCAACCTCACGGGGACGGTCCTGCGTACGATGCGCGCAGAAATTTCCCAACTGACCATGTCGCAGGCGGAGACGGCGCGGACGATCCTGGCGCACGAATCGGACATTTTGAAGCGCTTCGAACCGCTTCTGTCGCGCAAGCTCACCAGCCTGCGACTGCGCTGCCACGGCGATTACCACCTCGAGCAAGTGCTCAATACGGGCCGGGACGTGGTGATTCTCGACTTCGAGGGCGAGCGCTCGCGCGCGCTCGCCGAGCGGCGCCGCAAGCGAACCCCTTTGCGGGACGTGGCGAGCATGGTGCACTCCTTCCACCACGCGGCGTTCACCACGTTGTTCGACGTGACGATGGTGCGCGAGGCCGATCGCGCGCTGGTCTTTCCGTGGGCCATTCAGTGGTACACGTGGATTTCGGCGACGTTCATGCGCGCGTACCTCGAACACACGGCGGCCGCTTCGTTCCTGCACGCCGATATCGAGGAGGTGGCGCTCCTGCTGGATGTTTTCATGCTCAGTAAAGCGCTGCACGAGTTCGAGGCGGAACTGAAGAGGCCCGAAAAACGGGTCGACATCGTGCTCCACGAGATCGCGCAGCTGCTCTCCGTTCAAGCCCCCTGACGCGCGGAAAAACGCGCGTCGCGCGCGCTCCCACCATCCCTCGATTCCTAGCCACACGCAAATCGTCCGAAGCCCAGCGACACCTATTCGGTTAATGCCGCGTCCTACATAGGAGACGCTGCATCGGACGATGGAGTGGAGTCCGCGTCGCGGCGCGGCTGTGAACAGGGGGCGAAGGCCCGGCGAAACGTGGCCAGGAGCCAGCGAGGCGCGTGCAGCGCCTCATGGTGGGGGATTGACGGATGGCAGAGCGCTCGGAAAAAGGGAAGGTGGCGGTCGTCGCCATGTTGTTGGCGGGCGGCGTCGCTGCCTCGTGCGGGTCATCGGAAGAAGGATCGGGGAGTACGGATCCGGGAGGCGATCCGAGCACGGCAGATAGCGGCGGAGGCGGTAACGTCATCGACCCCGGTGGTGGCGGGTTCAACTCGCGAAGGGACGGCGGGGGCGGCGGCGACTCGGGCGGGTTCAACGCGTGCGCCGCCGACTCGCAGCGGGGCAAACCGGTGCCGCTCTCCATGGCCATGATGCTCGACTCGTCGGGATCGATGTGGCTCCGGACGCAGTCGGGCGAGTTCAAATGGGAGGTGCTGAAGAAGGCGCTGGGCTCCTTCATCAACGATCCCAAGTCATCCGGCATCGGGATCGGGCTGCAGTACTTTCCCCGCTTCCAGAACAATATGCCCAACCGCTGCACGGAGAGCGCCCAGTGTGGAAGCGCGGGGCCGTGCGTGCTCAAGGCGTGCAACGACGCGCGCGGCGACCACTGCACCGCCGATACGGACTGCGCCCAGGGCGCGACCTGCAGCATCACGCTCGGGCAGTGCCACGAAGAAGGCGAGTTCAAGTGCCGGACCGACGCCGACTGCAAGACGTCGTACGGCGACTACGGCACCTGCGATCCGATGATCGCGAGCTACTGCGCCGGCGGGCAGGACAGCTGCAACATCCCGGACTACTCGCAGCCCGAAATTGCGTTTGCGGAGCTGCCGGGCGCGGCGGGGGCGGTCACCGACTCGCTCGCCACGCACTTCCCCAATGGGTATACGCCCACGTCGGCCGCGCTCAAAGGGCTCGAAAACATGGCGCAGGCGCAGATGCAGGCGCACCCCGAGCACAAAGTCGTGGGCGTATTCGTGACCGACGGGCTCCCGACCAAGTGCGATCAGAGCATGCCCAACATCGCCAGCATCGCCGCGGGCGCGCTGGAGGCGGGCATCAAGACGTACGTCATTGGTGTGTTCGCTCAATCCGAGGAGCCGCAAGCCAAACCCAACTTGGATTTGATCGCCAACGCGGGCGGGACGGGGACGGCGTTCATCGTCAACACCGATCAGAACGCATCCTTGGAGCTCTTGAAGGCGCTGAGCGCCATCCGCGGCAACGCGCTTCCGTGCGAGTTCGCGCTGCCGCTGCCTTCGACCGGCGTGCCCGACTACGGGAAGGTGAACGTGCAGTTCACCGGCGGGGGAGGCGATCAACGGCTCTTCCCCTATGTGGCCAACGAGGCCGCATGCGACGCCGCAGGCGGATGGCACTACGACGTGGACCCGGCGGGCGGCACGCCGGCCAAGGTGCAGCTGTGCCCCACGTCGTGTGACTCGATCAAAGCCGACGCAGCCGGCACTATCGACATTCTGCAAGGCTGCAAGGACGCCGTTGTGAAGTGAACTCTCGACGTGCACCCAACATGGCAGAGCCGAAGAGTCGCTGGCTGGTCGTGACGCCCACGGGGGATCAACTCGTTTTCGAGTCCCTCAACGAGCTGCAAGATGCAGTGCTCTCGGGCGAAAGCGAGGAGCCGATGCGCGTCTCGACCTGCGATCTCGAGCCGAGCGCGGCGTTCGCCGCCGCACAAAAGCAGATCCTCGCCGGTCGTGCGGCGGCCGCTGCTGCCGCAGCGCCAACGCGTGAGACGACCCTGTCGGGGATCCCTTTGCCGGGGCACATCACGGGGGGGCATGGAGGAAGGACCACCAACGTGGGCGGATTCGGCACGCAACCCAAGGCAACGGCCAGCGCGAGCGCGCTGCTGCGGCAGACGCCCGTTCCGCCTTCGGGGCCGCGTGGGAGGGCGCGGGCGCGGCATATCACACCGGGGGGGGTGTTTGCGCTGCCCGTCAATGCGCGGGTGCCGACGTTTGCGGCCAACGATGCGGCGCCGGCGACGGCGCGTGGGCCTGCGGGGGCGGTGGGTGCGGGGGCCGCCGGCGCGGGTGCAGCGGGCGCGGGGGCCGCCGGTGGGCGTGCAGCGGGCGCGGGGGCCGCCGGTGCGGGGGCGGCGGGCTCGCGGAGGATGGGGCCGGAGGGGACGGTTCCGGGGATGGTCGCGCCGGTTGCGCAGGTTGCATCGGTTGCGCAGGGCGTGAGGACGAATCGTACGTCGCCGGGGTTGCCGCCGGCGCCTGCGCCGATGGCGTCCGCGCCGATGACGGCTGCGGCCATGGCGTCTGCGCCGATGACGTCTGCGGCCATGGCGTCTGCGCCGGTGGCGGTTCGAAAGGTGGCGGAGGGTCCGAAGGTGGTGGCGGAGATTCCGAAGGTGGCGGAGGCTGGTCGAAAGCCGCGCTTTGCGTCGATGTCGCCGACGTGTCCGGGGCTGTATCCGTCGTCGGCGCCGCGGACGGCGCCGGGGTTGCACAAGGTGGCGCCGTCGGCGCCGGTCGTGCAAGCGACGGCGCAAGCCGTGGTCGCGCCGTCGGGGCACGCAGCGGCGGCTCCGGTGGCGCAAGCGGCGATGGTTCCGGTCGCGCAAGCGCCGGTTTCTTCGGTGGCGCACGCGCAGGCGGCGCCCGTGAAGTACGATGCGGTTCGGGAGCTGCCGCCGGTGCTTCCGCCGATGCCGTCGGCGGTTGCGCCGATGGGGCGGGTGCGCGCGACGCCCTCGCCGTCGGGCGATCCGACGTTGGACTCCGTGGACGAGATGTGGGCGGCGATGCTTCAGTCCACGTCGAAGTTCGTGCTGCCGATTCCGAAGCGGGCGTCGCCCTCGCCCGGGTACAAGGCGGGTGCGCCGAGCGGTGCCATGCTGGCGGCCGAAGATCACGTGGCCGACGACGAATGGGAGGCGGTGGCGGCCGGCATTCCGGCGCAGCCCGAGACGCCTGCGTGGGAGGCGGTGGCCGCGGCGCTTCCGGTGGCCGCGCACATGCCGGTCGCGGCGCAGGTGCCGGTGGCCGCGCAGATGCCGCAGAACGTGGGGCCGATGCGCGAGACGCCGAAGCCGAACATGGGGCAGATGCCGCAAAATATCGGGCACATGCCGCAAAATATCGGGCACACGCCGCAGGCCATGGGGCAGATGCCGCAAAATATCGGGCACATGCCGCAGAACGTGGGCGGGCCAGGCGGCCACGATTTCGTGGAGCGAAACGATCGAGGCCGTCGCGCCGACGCGTACGACATGCGGCATCGCGCGACCCCGCAGGGCATGGCGCCCGAGGTGCCGTCGCATCAAGCGTTTCCGCATCCCTCGGCGACCCCGCAGCAGGGATTTGCGCAGCAGGCGATGGTGCATCAGGCGCACCCGCAGCAGGCGATGGTGCACCAAGCGATCCCGCATCACGCGATTCCGCAGATCCCGAAGCAGCCATCCAACTGGGTGCCGTCGACGACGCCGCCTGCGCTGTATGGCCAGATCTCGCCGCAGGGATCGCTGCCGCCGCCGCTGCCTTATCCGCTCCCGGACCCGCCGGGCGCCAGCAGCTACGACATCGATGGGTTCGGACAGATCCCCGACGCGGAGATGCCGGCGCCGAGCGATCCGGTGCGCGGTCGCGGGCACGGAGGGCCTGACCTTTCCGAGGCGATGCGCGAGCAAGAGCCGAGGCTGATGACGCCGCGCTATTCGATCCCGTCCTACGACGACGATCGCGATACGCCGAGCTCCGCGAGCATGCAGCTGACGCAGCCGCCCGATCGACGCTTTCCGCGTTGGTGGTTCCCGCTGATCGCGGCGGCCGGCTTTGGCGTCGGTGTCCTCATCGTCGTGGGCCGCGAGGGTCCTCCGGCGAGCCACGCCGAGGCGTCTGCGCAAACAGCCCAAAAGGCGGGCGAGTCGAAGGCGCCGCCGCCGCCCACGCCGGCCAATGCCGAGCACGGACGCGATCCGGTCCCCGTCGCCGAGCACACCGCCGCACCGATCGCGCCCGCCGCGCCGACCCAGGTCGCGCCCGTTGCACCGGCGCCCACCCCGATCGCACCGACGCCGATCGCACCGACGCCGATCGGGACGAGCGCTCCGGCACCGGTGGCGGTGAACGAGCGCCGAAGCGACACCGGCTCACGTGGCGACACCGGCTCACGTGGCGACACCGGCTCACGTGGCGACACCGGCGCGCGCGCAGACACGAGCTCGGGCGCCGGTGAGCGTGGTGCTTCGAAGGCCGAGCGGGCGGCCAGCGCCGCGGGGCAAGAAGGCGCCGCGCCGGCCGCGGAAAAACCGGCACGCGACGAAGGGAAGAACCCCTACGAGCGCGCGGTCAATGCACAACGCTCGGGCGATTCGGCGCGCGCGCGCACGCTCTTCCGCGGCGTCGTCGAAAAAGCCCCGCACAACTTCGAGGCGCAGACGGGGCTAGGCGATGCCGAGCGCGCCCAAGGCGACAAAACGGCGGCGATCCTCGCATACCGCCGCGCGCTGGCCGAAAATCCCGCCTTCTATCCGGCCATGCTCGGCCTCGCCGACACGCTCTGGGACTCCGGCGACCACCCCGCCGCCGCGGAACGCTACGCCGAGATCGCAAAGCGGTTCTCACCGTCGATGTATCCAACCCGCGTGCGCGAACGGGTATCCGAATCGTCGCCGCCTTCGTCGTCCTCGTCCTCGCCATCGTCGGAGGCGCCGGCCTCGCAGTGAGCGAAACGTCCTCGTCATTGGAGGCGCGGGCCTCGCAGTGAGCGAACCGTCATCGGAGGTGCGTGCGTCGCAGTGAGCGAAATCGGAGGCGCCGTTCTCGCAGCGAGCGAAGGCGCGGGCCTCGCAGTGAGCGAACCGTCATCGGAGGTGCGTGCGTCGCAGTGAGCGAAATCGGAGGCGCCGTTCTCGCAGCGAGCGAAAGGCGTGGGCGTCGCAGTGAGCGAAGGCGCGTGCGTCGCAGCGAGCGAAGGCGTGGGCGTCGCAGTGAGCGAAGTCGCGTGCGTCGCAGTGAGCGAAGGCGCGTGCGTCGCAGTGAGCGAAGGTGCGTGCGTCGCAGTGAGCGAAGGTGCGTGCGTCGCAGCTAGCGAAGGCGCGTGCGTCGCAGTGAGCGAAGGCGCGTGCGTCGCAGTGAGCGAAATCGGAGGCGCCGTTCTCGCAGCGAGCGAAGGCGTGGGCCTCGCAGTGAGCGAAGGCGCGTGCCTCGCAGTGAGCGAAGGCGCGTGCGTCGCAGTGAGCGAAACCGTCCTCGGAGGGCGCGTGCGTCGCAATGAGCGAACCTTCCTCGCCCATCGGAGGCACCCGCCCCGCAGTAAGCGAAGTCGGAGGCACGGCCTCGCAGTGAGCGAAAATCGGAGACGCGGGCCTCGCAGTAAGTGAAACGTCATCCGAGGCGCGGGCCCTCGCAGTGAGCGAAATATCATCCGAGGCGCGCGCGTCGCAGTGAGCGAAATCGGAGGCGCCGTCCTCGCAGCGAGCGAAGGCGCGGGCCTCGCAGCGAGCGAAGGCGCGGGCGTCGCAGTGAGCGAACCGTCATCGGAGGCGTGTGCGTCGCAGTGAGCGAAATCGGGAGGCGCGGCCTCGCGGTGAGCGAAATCAGAGGTGCGGGCCCCGCAGTGAGCGAACGTCCTCGCCCATCGGAGGCACCCGTCCCGCAGTGGGCGAATGGTCATTGAAGGGCGCGCGCCTCGACGGGAGCGTCTCGAGCTGCGGTGCAAACCGCGAGCGACGTCCCTAACCCAGCATCGCCTGAATTTTACCGAGCAGCTCTTCGCGTAATACGGGTTTGACGAGCAGGGCGTTCGCGCCCGCTTCTTCGGCGAGGCGGACGGGGGCCTGGTTGGCGTGGGCGGTGATGACGAGAATGGGGATGTCGTGCGTCTCGCGCAGGCGTTTGAGCCGGCGGGTGGCCTCGAAGCCGTCGGTGAATGGCATGAGCAGGTCCATCACGATGAGGTGGGGGTGCAGCTCGATGGCGCGCTCCACGCCTTGTATGCCGGTGTTCGCTTGTGCGACGCGGAAGCCGGCGCGACGGAGGTAGGTGGTGTAGAGTTGCTGCTGGTCCCGATCGTCATCGACGTGGAGTACCAGGCGACCTCTTCCGACATCGAGCGCGGGTAGATCCCCTGCGAATGGCGGGCGGGAAGAGGGGTGACTCATGGGGCGTTCCGATGCAGCCCAAGCGAGCTTGGTTTCTCGCGCTCATTTGCTATGCATCCGCCCACCATGCCGCCCCGGCCTTCGAATCGTACCATTGCGCGATTTTCCGTTGGGATTGCGCTGCTCGCGCAAGCTGGCGCGCTCGCGTCGCTCCTCAACGGCGCCGGGTGCGCCCAGAAGACCCCATCGAACACCACCACCACCGACAATGCCGATGCGAGCGGGGAGCTGACCCCGACCACCCTCGCCGATGCGGGCACCGTGCGCCGTGAAGAGATCGCCCAGGCGGCGCGCGCAGCCTATGCGGCCGGCACCTACGATGGTCCGCGCATCGGTGCGATGAACATGGTCACGTCGGTGCTGAGCGGGCCCGCCTGGCCGGAGACCGACGCGGGGGTGCGCGGCGACATCAAACCGAGCATTCGTTTCGGGTATCTGCGCCATGGTGCCAAGGTGCCCGTGCTGGCGCTGCCGCCCATCGTCAATGAGTCGTGCACCGATGGCTGGTACGAGCTCGTACAGGGAGGCTTCGTCTGCGGGCGCGCGGCGACCCTCGATCTCAAGAACCCGCGCGTGCGGCTCGCGCCAAACGGTCCGGATTTGAGCTCGGGGCTCCCATACCGGTATGGCTACAACTTGACCAACGGAACGCCCCTCTACCGCCGCGTTCTTTCGCTCGACGATCGAAAGAAGTACGAGCCGTGGCTCGTGGCCGCACCGCCGCCGCCGCCGAGCGCCGACGAGTCGTCGGGCGAGGGGGCATCGAGCGGTGGCTCCTCGGGCGCGAGCGAGGAGGGCGAGTCGCTCCCCGTTCCGGCGCCGCCCGCGCGCAAGAGTACGGGCCCTTCGGCCGCGGCCTCGGCAACGCCCTGGTTCATGCGCCAGACCGATGGCGGAAAGCCGAAGGTGGCGCTCGACGAGCTGCGCGGCCGCGGTGTTCTCGTGCGCCGGATGGTGCGCGGCTTCTACCTGGCCCTCGACAAGGATTTCAAAGCCGCCAACGCGCATTGGTGGCGCACCACCGGTGGGCTGGCCGTTCCCTTCGATCGCATCATGCTCCAGCAGCCGCTCACCGAGTACCACGGCACGTGGTTTGGAAGCGGACCCGCCCCCGGCAGCGACGCCGATGCCGGCGCCGAAACGGACGCGGGGGCCACCGTGGATCGCGGTGCTCCCGCGGCGCCCGCACCTGCCGCAGGCGATGCCGGCGCGCCCTTTGCGCGGGGGACCGTGGTGATCGTGCGCTTCGACGGCGCCCGCAAATACACGGTCGACCCCGAGAAGAAGAAGGTGACGTGGGGCGAAGCGCTCCCGCGCCGCCGCGCCGCGGGGCTCACGGGTGCATCGTTCGTGTACGGCGGGGTCGCGATGCGCGAGACCACCGAGGGCTTCTGGATCCGCACGCCCGATGTCACCGAGGTGAGGCCATCGCCCAGGCCCGCCGAAGTCGGTCCCAACGAAAAATGGCTCGACGTAAACCTCACGCAGCAGCTCCTGATCGCGCTCGAAGGCGACATGCCCGTGTTCGCGACCTACATCTCCTCGGGCCGTCACAACGCGTACGACAAAGAGCACGACTACGCGACCCCGTCCGGCACCTTCCGCATTCGCGAGAAGCACGTCACGGCCACCATGGACGGCGACGTCGCAGGCGTGGGGCCGTACTCGATCGAGGACGTGCCCTGGGTCATGTACTACCAAGGGAGCTACGCGCTCCACGGAGCCTTTTGGCACGGGCAGTTTGGCCATCAGCATAGCCACGGCTGCATCAACATGGCGCCGGCCGATGCCCGCACCGTCTTCAACTGGGTCGAACCCAAGCTCCCCGAGGGATGGCACGGCGTGTTCTCCTCGGGCGATCGCGAAGGGACGCTCCTGGTCGTGCATGAGTGATGCTCGTCGTCGTGGATGAGAGACGCTTCTCGTCGTGCGCGCTGGACGCCTCGGGCCGTGCATGAGTGATGCTCGTCGTCGTGGACGAGTGACGCTTCTTGTCGTGCGCGCTGGGCGCCTCGGGCCGTGCATGAGTGATGCTCGTCGTCGTGGACGAGTGACGCTCCTTGTCGCGCGCGCCGGACGTTGCTCGTCGCGCGCGCGGACGCTCCTCGTCGCGCGCGCGTGGTGCGTGGTATGCCGATTCGATGAAATTCGTTCGTTTGCTCTCCGTGCTCGCACCCGTTGGCGCCCTGATCGGTCTTGGTGTTGCTGCCGTTGCACATGCCGGCGCCAAGGTGAGTCGGCCTGTTACCGTCGATCTCGCCGGTCGTCATGCCCTTGGCAGCTTCGGTGCCGCGCGCAATGGTGCCGACGGCGTGAGCCGCATCTTCTGCACGGTCGGAGGCTCCAAAGGCACCGGCAGCATCGAAATGTCGTGCACGGCGATGGATGCGGCGGGCCGCAAGGGGACCTGTCTGACGAGCAACCCCGTGGTGGTGCAGGCCGCGGCCGCCGTTCACTCCGACAGCTACGTCGAGTTCTACTGGGATGCGGCCGGTGAGTGCACGTGGTTCTACACGACCACCGATTCGGCGGATGCACCGAAACAGCCGTGACGATCCCGATCAGGGGATGGTCGTAAAGACGTAGTTGAACGCCACCGATGGGGTCGCGAAGGGGCTCACGGTGATCGTCTCGAATCGTTGTACAATGCACGTACCCGTGGGCGTTCCCGCGTAAGGCGGGGCCAGGGTCACGTGCAGAAGGGTGCCGTCGCTGTTGAAGCGCGCGCGGACGCTCCCCGGGCCATGCGGTCCGCCAGGCATCGCGCAGCTCGCGAAATCGGCCGCCACGCGCTCGAAGGCGCGCGCAGCCTCCTCGCGTGGGAACGTCTCACGCCGGCGCACAGGACGCGGGCGCGGAGCGCTCGCCAGTGCCGGCGTGGCGGCAGCCGCGGAAACCGGTGGCTCTGCCGGACGCACGGCAGGCGCGGCCGTCGCAGCCGTCGCCGATGGCAGCGCCGGGGGCGCCGCCGCCAACGAGGCGGCCGCCGAGGAAAGGGGCGCTCGTGTCGCGAAGGACGCCGATGCCGATAGGGCCGCGACGAGCCTCGGTCGCGCGGGGGCGCCGCGCCAGAAGAGAACCGCAGCCCAAAGAAGCGCCGATACCGCGATCGCCGTACCCGCGACCACCGGCAAAAGCCAGATGCGCCGCTCCCTCGGTGAAGGATCCGTCAGCGCCGCCGACATCCCGGACGGCGTTGGGACCCGCGCGCGCGGAGCGGTCCGTTCCTCACGCCACCCCGCCTCCGACTCGCCGGACCCGTGCACGCCGGCCGCCCCCTGCAAGCCCGCCCGCGGCGCCGAGGCTCCACGCACGTCGGCCGCCCCCTGCAAGCCCGCCCGCGGCGCCGAGGCTCCATGCACGCCGGCTGCCCCCTGCAAGCCCGCCCGCGGCGCCGTGGCTCCGTACGCCACATGCTCCTCCGCCCTATGCCCCTCACGCGCCTCCGCGCCGCGCCCGGCAAGCGCCTCACGCCCGCCTGCGCCATGCGCGTCCGCCCCGTGCACGGCAAGTGTCTCACGCCCGCCCGCGCCAAGCGCCTCTGCGCCACGCCCGCCCGCGCCAAGCGCCTCCACGCCGCGCCCGGCAAGCGCCTCACGCCCGCCTGCGCCCAGCGCCTCCACGCCGCGCCCGGCAAGTGTCTCACGCCCGCCCACGCCAAGCGCCTCTGCGCCGCGCCCGGCAAGCGCCTCACGCCCGCCCGCGCCCAGCGCCTCCACGCCACGCCCGGCAAGCGCCTCACGCCCGCCCGCGCCCAGCGCCTCCACGCCACGCCCGGCAAGCGCCTCACGCCCGCCCGCGCCAAGCGCCTCTGCGCCACGCCCGGCAAGCGCCTCACGCCCGCCCGCGCCAAGCGCCTCCACGCCGCGCCCAGCAGCCACCTCCACGCCCGCCCCATGCCCCTCATGCCCCTTGCGTAGCGCCCGCGCCGAGCGCGGCCCCGACACATACGACGCCCGAAGTCGCACCTTCCCGCTCGACTCTTCGCGCAGCGCATTCTTCAACTCGCGCCAAAATTCCGCCGCGTTGCCATGCCGCACGCTCGGCTCGAGCGCCAGTGCCTGCGCGAGCACCGCCTCCGCCTGGCCGGAGATCGACACACCGAGCCCCCGCGCCGTAGGCCGCTGATTCGGCTGAAAGGTCTGGAGCACGTCGGCGAACAGCATATTGTGCGGCACCACCGGCGCGCCGGCGAGCGCCTCGTAGATCACCAGCGCGAGCGCGTACACATCGGTGGCCGCACCCGGCGTGCCAAAGCGCCGATCGATCTGCTCGGGCGCCGAGTAGCTCGGAAACATCACGCGAAGGCCGGCACCCTCGAACGCATGCGCGTGCGTCACGCCGCTCGTCGCGCTGACCGTGCCGACGGAGTGCTCGTTGAGCAACTTGGCGACGCCGAAGTCCAGCACCTTGACGACCCGCCCCTCGAGGGTCGGCACCACGAACAGGTTCCGCGGGTTGATCGAGTGGTGCACCACCCCTTGCGCGTGCGCATACGCCAAGGCTTCGGCGGCTGAATCGAGGAGTGCGATAACCTCACGCAAGGTGCGAGAACGTAACCCCTCTTTGGCGCGCTCCTCGAAGTCGGTGGCGAGCGAACACCCCTCCAACCACTCACGGACCAGGTAGGGAACCGATTGACCGGTACGCGGGGCCATCGTGGTCCCAAACGCGATGCTCCGCGCGATATGCAAGTTGCCGAGCGCAAGTCGGTAGTGCAGCCGGGCCCCATCGCGGAAGCTCTCCAGGAAGGGCTCCAAGAGCGCCGCATCCAATGTAGGTGGGACGTTCAGACATTTGATGGCCACGGGCGCGTCCACACCGAGGTGATGTCCTCGATACACGACCGTGAAATCACCTTCGCCGGCGAAGCGATCGACGCGAAACTGGCCGTCGAGCACGTCCCCGACGAGATCGAAAGGATCCTCGAAGTCCGCGCTGAGCATTCGACTCGTTCTCCCGGTCGCCTTGTGACGGCTCGCCTCGCGACCGAGGATTCCATTAGACCACTTCTTTCGCACGGCCCCAAGCCGTCCTCCCCTTCCATAACGATGCCGCCGCGCGAAGGCTGGACTCACCCGCATCCGCCACCCGCGCACCCGATTCACTCCGCGTCGGCCTTAATTTGGTGAAGTTGCTCTTTTTTGGTCACACGAACGTCACTGGCGCTTAACGCTGCATGAACTTTGTGATACGACCTACGGTTCAGTATGGGCCCAATCCGGTCTGCATCTGAAACCGGTGTTAGGGCGGCTCGATTCGGTGATTGACCCAGCGCATCGAGCTATTGCGACGAGCCCACAAAATTCGAGCCGGGGAGCAAGGGGCAGGGGGCCTCTCGGCGAAGCTTTATGCACTCAATAGATGATCCTGCGTCCTAGGAGTCACGATGCGATGCGATCCTATGTTGAGGACCCGAATGGGGGCTCTCGCGGCGGCCAGCGCCATGTTGGTCGCTTTTCCGATGTGTGCCGGAGACGGCTCACCCACCGCGTCCATTCCCGAAAATGAGATCACCCCCGAAGAAGCCGAAGCCCGCGCGGCGCTGGCCCATACCCCACTTGGCCATGTGGTTTCGACCAACGCGGTTGGAAAAGCGCGCTTCGTGATCGGTAGCGCCGAAATGGGTCCGGCCTCGGCGCAGGGCATCGGGGGCGGCGCACGGCTTACGTCCGGCTCGGGCACCGCGCGCGCCCCCGCATGGAAAGTCGGCTCGGAGCTGGCATCGCGTATCCACCTTTCACGACATGCGGAGATGCTCGGCCTGAATGAACCTGCGGTGCGGGCCGCGGTGGTGACGAGCACGCACGCGCTCCAAGGAGGCGGCCGCATCGTGCAGTTCGAGCAGCGGGTGGATGGGGTGCCGGTGTTTCATACCCGCGCGAGCGTTCTGCTCGACGCGAACCAGAACCTGGTCTCCCTTACATCGAACCTGCACCCGGCCGCCGTGGGGACGAAGGCCGTGGCGTTCCCCACCACGGCCGAGTCGGCGCTGGCCCATGTGTACGCGGCGCATTTTGGTGTCGCGCTGCCGCCGTCTGCGATCCGCGATCGCGGCATCGAGGGCGGCGGCGATGCGCGCGACTACGCCGTGAGCACCCCGGCGGATGCCCCGCGCCTGCTCGACGCGACGGCCCAGCGCGTGCTCTTCCCGCGCGGCGACGAGCTCGTGCCCGCGTACCACATCGAGTTCATCGGCCGCGCCCCCGGCTCCGTGGAGGACGACGGCTACGCGTATGTCCTCGACGCCGTCTCCGGCGCGCTCCTCTACAAAGCGTCGATCACCGCCAGCGAGGCGTTCAAGTACCGCGTTTGGGCCGATCGCGACGGCATCCATACGCCTGCCGATGGCCCGTACAAACGCGCGGTGCCCTACCGCGATCCCCCCGTGCCGAGCAACCCCGAGCCGGCCTACGCCGACATGGAGCTCGTCACCATGGAGGGGTTCAACACGAACCGAGATGGTCGCGCCGATCCATGGCTGCCGGCCGGGGCCACCGTCACCTCGGGCAACAATGTGCACGCGTACAGCGATCGCAATGACACGCACGAGTCGGACGCCGGCGTGGCGGTCGGCGATGGCTTCGAGCCCGGGGTCGATATCGAGGCGGATCTCACCGACGTGGCGCAGCGCGCCTTCGACCGCACCTACGATCCGGCGGCGGAGCCCGAGTCGAGCGCCAATCAGATCAAGGCGGCGGTGACGCAGCTCTTTTATGTCACCAACTGGCTGCACGACTACTGGTACGACTCCGGCTTCGACGAGGCGGCGGGCGTCGCGCAAATGGACAACTTCGGTCGCGGCGGCGTCGCCGGCGATCCGATGCTCGCCGAGGCGCAAGACGGCGCCCAGTTCGGCCTGGCGAACAACGCGAACATGTCCACGCGGACCGACGGCAAGTCGCCTCGCATGCAGATGTACGTGTGGAACCCGGCCATCAAGCGCAACCTGACGACCAACCCGCCCATTGCCTTCGACGAGGGGTGGGGCGCGGCGCGCTCGTTCGGGGCGCAGTCCTTCGACGTGCAACCCGCGGGCCGCGAGATCGTCCTCGCCAACGATGGAAGCGCCAACCCGACGTGGGCGTGCGGCCGTCCCACGAACGTGGCGGGCAAGATCGCCGTCATCGATCGCGGCGGCGCCGAGGCGACGTGCAGCATCCCCAAGAAGCTCCAGAACGCCAAGCTCGGCGGGGCCCTCGGCGCGCTGTTCGTCAACGACACCCTCACCGGTGCGCAGGTGCTCTCGTCCATGCCGACCGACGCCGAGAAGGCCGATCTGGCGGGATTTCCCATCCTCACCCTGAGCCAGAAGAACGGGGCCGAGCTCAAAGCCAAGCTGGCGCAGGGCACGGTGACCGCCGCGCGCATGTTCCGTGACGTGGAGTCGCCCAAGCACGACGGCACCATCGACAACTCCATCGTGGCGCACGAGTGGGGCCACTACTTCCATCATCGCCTGGTCGTCTGTGGATCGCCTTCGTGCGGCGGCATGAGCGAGGGGTGGGGCGACTTCAACGCCCTGTTCATGTCGGTGCGCGCCAATGACGCGCTCGAGGAGGCCGCGTTTCCGGCCGCCCAGTATGCGACGGCCGGATCGGCGCCCGAGGGCTCGAACTACTACGGGATCCGGCGCGCGCCCTATTCCACGAGCTTCGCCAAGAACCCTTTCACCTTCAAGCACGTGAGCAAAAAGGCCGCGCTGCCGGCCACGGCGCCCTTGGCCATCACCTCGGTCGATATGAGCGAGTTGCACAACGTGGGCGAAGTTTGGGCGGAGACGCTCTTCGAGGCCTACGCCGGATTTTTGCAGGCCGCCACCGGCACCTTCGAGGAGAAGAAGCGCCGCTTTTCCAAGTACATCGTGGCGGGCATGAAGCTCACGCCGGTGGAGCCCACCTTCACCGAGCAGCGCGACGCCATCCTCACCGCGGTGCTCGCCGGCGGGAGCCCGAGCGAGTTCGAAGCCGTCGCCGGAGGCTTCCGAAAGCGCGGCCTCGGCACCGGCGCCATCGCACCCCCCACGGGATCGGAGACCTTGGAGGAGGTCGTCGAAGATTTCACCGCCAAGGGGAACATCGCCGTGCAGTCGACGGGCCTGGAGGCGACCTTGGGCTGCGACAGCGACGGGCACCTCGACGCGGGTGAAACGGGGAAGTTTACGGTGGAAGTGAAGAACCTGGGGTGGACCCCTCTGGCCAACACCAAAGTGACGGTCCGATCGTCCGACCCGAACATCGTATTCGATCACACCACCGAGTCGGTGCCGGAGCTGTCCCCGCTCTGGCAGGTCGCCAAGCTCAGTTTTGCCGTCACCGTGAAGGAGAGCGCGAGGCCGCGTACCGTGCTTCCCATTACGGTGAAGGTGGAGAACCCCGACTCGGCGATTCCAAGCAGGGAATACAAATACGAGACCCTCGCCAACTACGATGACGCCCTGAAGGTCTCGGCCACCGACGACGTGGAGAGCGAGCGGGTGGCCTGGATGTTCGCCGGCACCGGTGAAAAATTGTTCAACGTGTGGGGGCGCGCGGGCGCGCCGGACAACCATGTCTGGCACGCAGAGGACATGGGGATCACCACGGACGAGCGGCTCGTCTCCCCCGATTTGGTCGTGGGGAGCGCGGGGGATTTCACCATCGCCTTCAAGCACCGTTACCGATTCGAATTTACCGCGGCGACCAGCTCGAAGCCGGCCGTGTACTTCGATGGCGGGGTGCTCGAGCTGTCGGAGGACGGCGGCGCCACCTGGAAGGATATTTCGACTTACAACGGAGTGAATCCGGGGTATGTCGGAGATTTGGAATCGGACAATCCGCTGCCCGCGCGAAGAGCGTGGGCGGCATCGTCGGAGAATTATCCTGCGTTCAAGGGCGTGTCGCTCAACCTGGGGAGCTCACTGGCCGGTAAGACGGTCAAGGTGCGCTTCCGCGTGGTGACCGACGGCGGCGTGGGCGCGCCGGGATGGGATATCGACGATATCGCGTTCGGCGGAATCACGAACAAGCCGTTCGCCGCCTTGGTCGACGACGTGACGCCGTGCGTCCAACCGATCCCGGACGCGGGCACCGGCGGGGATGCGGGCGGAGGGAAGGGGCTCGGCAGCACCCACGACGACTCGGGGTGCTCGGTGGCTTCTTCGGGGGCGCGCGCCGAGGGGACTTCGCGCGCGGCTGTGAGACTTGGATTGGCTTTGGGTTTGCTCGCGTTCGTGCGCCGTCGCCGAGGAGACGCGGTGCATCGGTGACGATGCGCCGCGGCGCGATGCGCGATACGGGTGCGCGATTTCCGTTTTGTTTCGGTAGATGAAGTTCCATTTCGATATTTCGATCGGTCGTTAGACCTAGGAGAAGACGAATCATGCGATCTTACCTGGCCCGATTCGGGGTGCTGCCGGCGGCTGGCGTGTTGCTTTCCGCCCTGACCATGTGTGCGAGGGATACCTCGCCAAACGATCCAATCTCGGCACAATCCGGCAATGGCGACGAAGCTGCCGCGCGGGAAGCGCTTTCACGGACTCCATTGGGACAGGTTGTTTCGCGGGATTCGGTCGGCCGGGCGCGGGTGATCTTGGCGGGGCGCGACGAGAACGCGGCCGACTTGAAGGTGACCGCGGAGACGGCCGCGCGCGTTCACCTTTTGCGGCACACCGAGCCGCTCGGGATCTCCGAGAGCACCGTTCGCAGCGCCGTGGTGGCGAACACGCACCCCATCCAGGGTGGCAACGGCGCGAGCGTGGTGCAGTTCGAGCAGCGGGTGGAGGGGCTCGAGGTGTTTCACTCCCGCGCGAGCGTGGTCCTCGATGCGTCCAAGAACCTGGTGTCCATTGGCTCGAACCTCGGTCAGGCCGGCGCGGGGGCCAAGCTCACCAAGCTGACCTTCGCCCTCCCGGCCGAGAAGGCGATGGCGAACATCTACTCCGAGCACTTCGGCCGGACCTTGGACGCCGGCGCGGTGCGCGATCTGGGGACGGTGAACGGCGGCGAGCTGCGCGGGCTTTCGGTGGCCACCCCGAGGGACGCCCATCGCGTCTACGACGCCACGTCCAAGCGCGTCCTCTTTCCGAGCGAGCACGGGCTCACGCCCGCCTACTACGTGGAGTTTTTCTCGCGGGCGCCCGGCTCGCGCGAGGACCATGCGTACGGCTATGTCATCAGCGCCAAGGACGGGCGCGTGCTCTACAAGGCGTCGCTCACCCAGAACGAGACGTTCAACTACCGCGTTTGGGCGGAGAACGAAGCGCTGGATTACATTCCGATGGACGGTCCGTTCGTCGACTACACGCCGCACCCCACCGGCGCGCCGAACAAGATCCAGCTCGGCTACCGCGACATCAACACGATGCCGCTCATCGCCATCGATGGGCTCAACAAGAACAAGGACCCCTGGCTCGCCGCCAACAAAACCACGACCTTCGGAAACAACGTCCACGCGTACAGCGATCGCACCGACACCCACGGCGAGGACGACGCCGGGGCCCCGACGGGCGAGGGCGATGGGTTCGGCCCGGGCGACTACGAGGCCGAGGTCACGTCGGACAAGACGTTCGACCGCAAGTACAACCCCGCGCTGGAGCCCAACGCGAGCCCCGACCAGATCAAGGCGGCGGTGACGCAGATCTTCTATACGACCAACTGGCTGCACGACTATTGGTACGACTCGGGCTTCGACGAGAAGTCGGGTGTGGCCCAGGTCGACAACTACGGGCGCGGCGGCGTGGACAAGGATCCGATGAACGTCGAGGCCCAGGACGGGGCGGACTTCGGCCTCGGCAACAACGCGAACATGTCGACGCCGGCGGACGGTCGTTCGCCGAAGATGCAGATGTACGTGTGGTCGGCCTTGCCGAACAACCGCAGCTTGGTGACCACCCCCACCGCCGTGCCCTTCGGCGATTGGCTGGGGAGCGCGGTCTTCGGTCCGCAGGCGTTCGACACGGCCGGCGATCTCGCGGTGGCCGACGTTCCGCTCGCGTGCACGCCGCCGACGAATGTCTCGGGGAAGATCGCGGTCGTCACGCGCGGCACCTGCGACTTCACCGCCAAGGCGCTCAACGCGCAGCAGGGGGGCGCGATCGGCGTCATCTTGATCAACAACGCGGCCGGTCACGCGGCGCCGAACCCGGGGCTGAACAACAAAGACATCACCATTCCGCTGCTCGCCTTGAGCCTGGAGGACGGCGCCCTCTTGCGACAGGCCATCGCGGGCGGCACCGCCACCCGGGTCACGCTCCACCGCGGGGCCGAGGGGCCGAAGCACGATGGCACCATCGACAACGCCGTGGTGGCGCACGAGTGGGGGCACTACCTGCACCACCGGCTCGTGCTCTGCGGCTCCAAGTCGTGCAGCGGTATGAGCGAAGGGTGGGCGGACTTCACGGCGCTGCACATGGTGGTCCGCGAGGCGGACGCGCCCTACGCGGACAAGGCGTACGCGCTGACGCAATATGGAACGTCGGGCACGCTCGAGGAGTCGGCGTACTTTGGAATCCGCCGCGCGCCCTACAGCACCGATCTCAAGAAGAACCCCTTTACGTTCAAGCACGTGAGGCGCGGCGCGGCCCTGCCGACGACGGCTCCTCTGTCGCCAGGCTCCGCCGACATGAGCGAGGTGCACAACGTCGGTGAGATCTGGGCGCAGACCCTGTTCGATGGATACGTCAACCTGCTGAACGTGGGGCCCAAAGCGGGCCGCAACTTCAAGCAGAGCAAGCGCCAGATGGCCGACTACATCGTGGCGGGCATGAAGGCGACGGGCATCGAGCCGACCTTCACCGAGCAGCGCGACGCCATCCTCGCCACCGTGTGGGCCACGGGGCGAAAGGACGACTTCGTCGCGCTGGCCAAGGGGTTTGCCAAGCGGGGTCTCGGCGTGGGCGCGGTGGCTCCTGCGGTGGCGGTGGACTCGGTCATCGACGGGCTCGAGGGCGCGGTCGAGAGCTTGGACGACACGAAGGGCGATCTGGCCATCCTCGAGGCCAAGGTCGAAGAGGCGGCCGACTCGTGCGATCACGACGGCATCATCGACGCGGGCGAAAAAGGGACGGTGACCGTCACCGTGCGCAACGCCGGCTGGTCCACCCTCGCCAACACCAAGGTGTCGGTCACCACGATCGATCCGAGCATCGCCATCGGCAACGGCGGCGCGGGCACGGTGGCCTCGGTGGATCCCTTCGGGACGGCCAAGGTGACCATCCCCATCACGGCCTCCAAGTCGCCCATCGGTCACTCGGTGCTCCCGGTTCGCGTGACCGTGAGCAACCCCGACGCCCACACGCCGAGCCTGACCCAGACGTTCGCGGTTGCGTTCAACTCCGACGATGCACCGCGCACCGCGGCGGTGGACAACGTGGAGGCGGCGACATCGACCTGGGTGACCGCGCACGCCGGCACCACCTTGGAGGCCTTCTCGCGCAAGGGGGATCCGTCGAACCACGTTTGGCACGGCGACAACCTCAACGTCTCGGGCGAAGGGACCCTCACGTCGCCTTCGGTGATCGTCGGAACGGACGATTTCGTCATCTCGTTCCGGCATCGGTACATTTTCGAGTACGGCGTGGGCCCCGATCTCCTCTTCGACGGCGGCGTGCTCGAAATTTCGGAGGACAACGGGAGCACGTGGAAGGACGTGAGCACGTACGTGAACCCCGAGTACACGGGCACCTTGGCCAAGTCGGCGTCCAATCCACTCTCCGAGCGCGCGGCGTGGGGCGCCACCTCGCCCTCGTATCCTGATTACGATCCCGTCTCGCTCAACCTCGGTAAAAAGTTGAGCGGCAAGACCATCAAAGTGCGTTTCCGCGTCGGCAGCGACGACAATACGGGCGCGCCGGGATGGGATATCGACGACATCGGCTTCGCGGGCACCGCGAGCCTGCCGTTCGCCAGTCAAGTCGACGACAAAGCCGCGTGCGGCGCGCCCACCCCCGGCGCCGACGCAGGCACCGGCAACAACGAGGCGCGCTACACCATGCCGGATGATGGATGCGCCGTGTCACCGGCCCCCGGCCACAGCACCCGCAATGCATGGGGTCTCGGTCTCATCGGCGGTCTGGCCCTGCTGCTTCGCCGCCGCCGTCGCTCGGCCCGCTGAGTCGTGATGTGCCTCCGCGCGGCCGCCTTCGGGTGGCCGCCGGGCGCGATGGGTCGAGCTCCAGGCCCAGGTCTGCCGCGGAAGGGTGCACATGCGTGCATCCTCATTTCGACAACGAAACAACACGAGAAGCGCACCAAGGGATGCGGTGCAGCGCTCGGTTACATCATCGGACATGGAGGAGGGTAGGGGGGACCGATGATGCGATCTCAGTATTCCCGAATCGGGGCGCTCGCGGCGACGGGCACGTTGCTCTTTGCGCTCACCCGATGCGCGCACGAGAAGACGCCGCCGTCGCCATCGCCATCGCCCGCTGCGGCTCCCGAAGACGAAGCCGCAGCGCGCGACGCGCTCGCTGGAACGGCGCTGGGGCGCGTGGTCTCCCGCGATGCGCAGGGAAGGGCGAGGCTCATTCTCGGCGGCGCGCAGAGCGAGCGGCCCGAGGTTCGCGTTCGCGCGGAGGCGGCGGCCCGCCTGCATCTCTCGCGGCACGCGGGGCTCTTGGGGCTGAGCGAGGCCGAGGTGCACGACGCCAACGTGACGTCGACGCATGCGCTGCCGGGCGGGGCCAGCGTGGTTCAGTTCGCGCAGCGGGTGGAGGGGATCGAGGTGTTTCGATCGCGCGCCAACGTGGTGCTCGATCCGACGAAGAACCTGGTGTCCATCGGCTCGACCCTGAAGCCGTCCGGCGTCGATAGCGCGGCAAAGGCCGTGGCGGCCGCCGCGCAGGGGCGCTCGGCCAAGGCGAAGAGCTTCCCCGCGACGGCGGAGATCGCCTTTGCCAAGGTCTACGAGGAGCAGTTTCATCGCCCGCTCGCCGCGGGGGCCGTGCGCGATCGCGGGATTCGCGCGGGATCGGCCCAAGGCGTGCGCGACGACGGCGTTCGCACGTACTCCGTGGCCACGCCCAAGGGGGCGCCGCGCATCTTGGAGGCGTCGATCAAGCGGGTGCTCTTCGCCGAGAACGGCGGCCTCACGCCTGCATTTTACGTGGAGCTCTTGGCGCGCGCGCGCGGGTCGCGGGAGAACGAGGCGTATGCGTACGTGGTCAGCGCCGGGGACTCTCGTGTCCTTTATCGGACTTCGCTGATTCAAAATGAAGCGTTTCAGTATCGCGTATGGGCCGAGGCCGACGGCGATCATGCGCCCATGGATGGGCCGATGATCGACTATTCGCCGCACCCCACGGGGACGCCGGATCGCGCTTCCCCCGCGTACCGCGCGCCGAACCTCGTTTCCATGGAGGGGTTCAACAAGAACCCGCAGGGCCGTCCGGATCCATGGCTCGGCCCCACCGATACGGTGACATTCGGCAACAACGTGCGCGCCTACTCCGATCGAAGCGATACGCACGAGCTGAATGACGGGGGCAAGATCGAGGGCGACGGCTACGACGAGGGGGTCGATCTGCGCGCCGAGGTGACGGCGCCGTTCACCTTCGACCGCACCTACGACGTGCAGGGCGAGCCGAACGCCAGCCCCGATCAGGTCAAGGCGGCCATCACGCAGATGTTTTACGTGACCAACTGGCTGCACGACTATTGGTACGACTCCGGGTTCGACGAGGCCTCCGGGGTCGCGCAGCTCGTCAATTACGGGCGCGGCGGGGTGGAGGGCGATCCGCTGAAGGCCGAGGCGCAGGACGGCGCCGACACCGGATTTGCCAACAACGCCAATATGGCGACCTTTGCCGAGGGCACATCGCCGCGCATGCAAATGTTCGTCTGGAACGGCGCGCCCAATCGCCGCATCGAGGCGACGCCGGCGCTCACCTTCGAAGACGGCTACGGCGCCGCCGCCTACGGGCCGCAGCAGTTCGATGTCGACGGCACCGTGGTCCTCTCCGACGATGGCGCCGCCACGCCGGGGACCCCCGCGGACGCGTGCCAGCAGCCGACCAATGTGAGCGGACGCATCGCCCTGGTCGATCGCGGCACGTGCGACTTCGTCACCAAGGCGAAGAACGCGCAGGCGGCCGGGGCCACCGGGATCATCTTGGTCAATCACCTGGAGGGGCACATCGCGCCGAACCCGGGGACCTCCGATCCGACCATCACCATTCCGCTCCTCGGCTTGAGCAAGGAAGACGGCCAGAAGCTCAAAGACGCCGTGGGGCAAGGCGCCGTGAAGGTCCACCTCTTTCGCGGGCCCGAGGTGCTCCACGACGGCACCATCGACAGCACGGTGGTGGCGCACGAGTGGGGGCACTACATGCACCATCGCCTGGTCACCTGCGGCTCGGCCTCGTGCCGCGGGATGAGCGAGGGGTGGGCCGATTTCGCGGCGCTCTTCATGTCGGCCCGCGAGGGGGACCGGCTCGAGGGCGGCGTGTTCCCGCTGGCGCAGTATGCCTCGGCCGGGTTGTTCGCCAACGCGGCGTACTTCGGTATTCGGCGGGCGCCTTATTCGACCGATCCGACCAAGAATCCATTTACGTTCAAGCACATCAAGTGGAGCGAGGCGCTCCCGACCGGCGCTCCGCTCCAGCCCACGTCGGCCGATATGTCCGAGGTGCACAACGTGGGCGAGATCTGGGCGCAGATGCTCTTCGACGCCTATGTCAATCTCCAGAAGGCGGGGGCGGCCGCCAACCCGCCGCGCTCGTTCCAGGAGAGCAAACGGCGTATGGCCGATTACATCGTGGCGGGGATGAAGGCCACGCCCATCGAGCCCACGTTCGCCGAGCAGCGCGACGCGCTCCTCGGGATCGTCTGGGCCATGGGGCGAAGAGACGACTTCATGGCGCTCGCGCAGGGGTTCGCCAAGCGCGGTCTGGGCGTGGGCGCCATCGCGCCGCCCGTCGACTCGTATTCGTTCGAGGAGGTGAAGGAGAGCTTCTCCACCGGGGCCGATTTCGCCTTCGTGGACGCCACCCTCGACGACTCGGCGAGCTCGTGCGACCACGACGGGGTGCTGGACTCGGGCGAGACGGGCACGCTCATCGTGCGCGTGCGCAACTCGGGTTGGGCGGCGCTCTCGGGCACCAAGGTCACGGTCAGCACCACGGAGCCGAGCATTCAGTTCACCGAGGGCGCGACGGCGACCTTGGAGCGGGCCATGGAGCCGTTCGACGTGGCGCGCGTGACCATCGGCATCAAGGCCGACAAGACGCGCCTCTCGCGAACGGAGATCCCCATCCGCATCGCGCTCGCCAACGACGCGGCGTTCAGCAAGGCCGTCACCACCACGGTCGGCATCAATTACAACTACGACGACGTGCCCGATTCATCGGTCACCGAGAACGCGGAGAGCTCGAACAACGTATGGACGTTCGCCCACGGCGGGCGCCCGCTCGAGGCGTGGACGCGCCGGGGGGACTCGACCAACCACGCGTGGCACGGCGCCGATCTCGGGACGGCCAGCGACGAGAGCTTCGTCTCGCCGCCCATCAACGTGGGCGACGGCGACTTTGCGATCTCCTTCCGCCATCGTTACCAATTCGAGAGCGGCGCGGCCGTCCCCGGGGGGCCGGAGGTCTTCTTCGACGGCGGCGTCTTCGAGGTCTCCGAAGACGGCGGCACCACGTGGAAGGACGTGTCCACGTACACCGATCCCAATTACCCGCAAACGATCTACCCTGTGGAGGACAACAGCAACGTGCTGCGCGGGCGCAAGGCGTGGGCGGGGATTTCGCCGGCGTACCCCAACTTCGATTACGTCTCGTTGAGCTTCGGAAAGGCGCTCGCGGGCAAGACCATCAAGGTGCGCTTCCGCGTGGCCAGCGACGAGTCGGCGGGCGCGCCCGGCTGGGACGTCGACAACATCACGTTCGGCGGAATTACCAACCTGCCGTTCCCCACCATCGTCGACGACCGACGCGCGTGCACCACGGCGCCGCCGCCACCGCCTCCGCGCGATGGTGGCTCCGGCGCAACCGACGCAGGGCCGCGCGCCGATGCCGGGGTGCGCACCGACGCGGGCGGCGGTCCCGGCGCGGGTGGAGGCGGCGGGGGTGGCGGCTGGAACGATCCAGGCGCCGCGGACGCGGGCGGCAATCCCTCGACACCTTCCGGCTCCGACGACGGAGGCGGTTGCGGATGCGTGACCTCGCCCGGCGCAGGGGCAGGCAGCGGGCCGTTGGCCTTCGTTCTGGGCGGTCTGGCGATGCTTCTGCGGCGCCGCCGCCGCGGTTGACGCGTCCCGTCGATCACATCGCGCTTTCGTCGATGATCGTGCATGCGCCGTTCGTGCATTGTGCACGCTTGTGGCCGCACGGATCGGCGAAGCACGCGACCTGATCGCCCTTGCACTTGGGCGGCGCGGCGTTTCGCACGAGCACGCGGCACTTGCAACCGCCGCACGTGTCGGACCATGAGCGGCAATCCGCGTTGGTCGCGCACTCGCCGCCGGATGGCGCAGCCGTACCGGCGTCGCGTGCGCGGCCCGGCGCAAGCGCGGCCGCACCGCCCGGCGAGGAGCCCGGGGCGCGGGATCCTTCCGCCATCGAGGACGGCGTTTGCGCGGCGGGCGGCTGTGCTGGCGACGAAGGCGTTCCCGCCGGCGACTCGGGTGCCTTTGGCAAAGGCGAAGACGCAGAGGATGACGCGGGCGAAGGCGGCGGCGGAGCGGGCGACGCGGGCGCGGAAGCTTGTGCCCCCGGCGACGATCCTTGCGGGGCCGGCTCGGTGCGCGGCGATTGGCATGCCACGAGAGCGAGTGCGATCGACAGCGAGACGGCCAACGATTCGGAGGAACGCATACGCGCAGCATACCCGAATTGAAGCGCGACCGATCGATTCGCGGGGCGGGTGACGGCTCTTCGACGGTATGCTCCGCCTTCAGCCATAAACGTACGACGGGGGCCCACCATGACGAATCGGTTTGGTTGGATCATCGGCATTGCCATGCTCGCGGGCGGCTGCAGCAGCGGAGACGGACTCGTTGATGTCGATCCCGAACATTCGAATCGCGAGCAGCTTTTGGCGTCCGACATTTACCTCAATGCCATGCCGCCTGGCTCGAATGGCAATTCGGCGGGGGGGTTGCGGGGTATCGAGCCATTGATACCGACCCTTTATCCGCCCAATTTCACGGACGCACTGCCGCTTTATGGCGATTTGGCATATGCCAAACGAGGTTTGAAATCGGAGACCTGTGCTCCGCCCAAAGACGCGTCGGAGCACACGGCCTCCTCCGATCTGGCGTGCAATTACTTCAAGCGCGAAGCGCTCGTGCCGGACGTGGTGAAATCCACGTCGACCTTGCGAACGCCAGATGGAAAGCAGGTCACCCTCCAGCGCGACGGGTGGGGCGTGCCCTTCATCGACGCGCCCGATCGGCAGGCCGCCATGTACGGTTTCGGCTACGCGTCCGCCCAGGATCGATTGTGGCTGCACGACGTGCTCCGGCACATCGGGCGCGGCCGTCTCTCGGAGTACCTGGGGCCCGCGCAATTCTTTTACGACTTCGACGCCAACTTCGCCACCTTGGCCGGCTACAGCGAGGAGGAGCTCACGGCCATGGTGGAGAGCACGCGCACGAAGGCCGGGCCCCTCGGTGAGCTCATCGTCCGCGATCTCGACAGCATGGTGAGCGGGATCAACGCGTACATCGACTCGCTGGCCGGGCCCAATTTGCTCAAGATCCCGCCCGAATATACGTTCTTGCGCCCGTTCGGATATCCGCCCGCCAAATGGACCCGAAACGATATCGTTGCTTCGGCAACGTTGATCCAATCGCTCTTTGCCACCGGCGGGGGAGGGGAGCACCTGAATGCCTTGTTGCTTCAATACCTCGACGGCAATGTCAAACCGGGTGCGACCTCGCTCGCGGGGCCGGCCTGTGAGCTCTGGCGCGATCTCCGTCACGGCGACGATCCCGACGCGACGCGCACCATCGCCAGCGCGTTCCCCACGCAGTCCCCGCCCGCGGTGAGCGAAGCGTGCCCGCAGGCGCTTCCACCGGGGGTGGCGCTCTGGGATCCGGGGAGCTTTCGGACGCGGTCGATCTTTCAGACGAACCTGGGCATCCTGTTAGGCCTCGGTGCGGGCGCGGCCAAGTCGCAGCCGGGGGTCGGGTCCGGGGCGGCGGGCGCTTCGCGGGCTTCGAATGCAGCGAGCGCGAAATCGGAGGAGCGGCATTTCGATGCGGCGCTCGATCCGTTTCAGGGCTCGCGCGATGCCTTGCGGCGCGCGGGGATGCCGCTGCCCAATACGATGTCGAACTTCATTGGCGTGACCGCCGATCAGACCAAGGCGGGGCATCCCATCGCGGTGATGGGGCCGCAATCGTCGTATTTTCTGCCGCAGCTGCTCTGGGAGGTGTCGATTCGCTCGCACGGCGGCACACCGCAGGATTTCGAAGGGCGCGGCGTGGTGTTCGGTGATCTGCCCTACATCAACATCGGGCGCGGGGTGGACTTCGCGTGGAGCGCCACGTCGGGCGGCTCGGACCAAGTGGATATTCGCGTCTCCAAGCTCTGCAATCTCTCGGGGAGCGCACCTTCGCGCGAGGACGCCAACCGTGACGGTTTCCCCGACGCCGACGGCTACCTCTTCGACGAAGGCGACGGCCGCGGTCCCACCTGCCACCGGTTCTACAAACGCACCGATCGATGGAACGTGATCCCCACCCCCGCCAGCCTGGCCACCAGCGGCGGCGTCGTCCAATTGCCGCACGTGGCATCGCGGTACGTCCTGCGGACCCACTACGGCCCGGTCTTCGCCACGGCGTTGGTGTCCGGGGTGCCGGTGGCCATTTCGCTTCAGCGCGCCACGTTCTTTGGCGAGCTCGAAACGGCGACCCCCTATGCGCTGGTGGGCACGAGGGTGGTGAAGGACGCGGCCAGCTTTCAGCGCCTCTTCAACGGCAGCACCGGGACATTCAATTGGCTCTATGTCGACAAGAACGACATTGGCTACATTCATAGCGGCCTGTTTCCGCTGCGCGATCCGGCCCAGCACCCGGAGCTCCCCGTCTGGGGCGACGGGCGCTTCGAGTGGCAAAACATGCGCGACTTGCCGTCGAGTTACTTTTCGAGCTTTGGTGGCAACAAGCTGTTCGTGACCAACACGGCCACCCCCGTCGCGCAAGGCGATCCGCTCCAAGGCTACTTCGAGTGGAGGGACTTTTTGCCGCTGGCCGCGCACCCTCACGCCATCAATCCGGCGAGCGGAACGATCGCGAGCTGGAACAACAGCCCGGCCCGAGGCTGGTGGGCGGCCGACGCCAATGGCAGCTACGGCGCCACCCACCGGGTGGATATGCTGCAAAAACGGCTCGATGCGTTTCAGCTCTCCGGGAGGAAGCACGATATCGCGAGCATGATCGAGGTGATGGCCGACGCGGCCTACACCGATCTGCGCGGGCAGGAGCTCGTGCCGCTGCTCCTCCCGCTCTTGCGCGCGGGGGCATTGACCGCCGATCAGGCGAAGGTCGTCGACATGATGCAAGCTTGGGTCGACGAGGGCTCGAACCGCTGGATCACCGGCGGCCCCGGGCTCGGCGCCTTCCGGCGCGATCGCAACAAAGATGGCAAATACGATCACCGCGCGCAGGTCGTCCTCATGGACGCCTGGTACCCGCGGTTGATCGAGAAGCTCTTGCCCGAGCTCGACGCGCTCGACAAGGCGCACGTCCCCGTCCTTCAGGGCCGCGACGACGCGCCGAACGCCAAGGGCTCGGCGTATCAGCAAGGCTGGTTTCAGCATATGAAACGCGTTCTGCAAATGGCGCAGGGCACCCCGGGCCACCATGACTACCGTCGATTGAGGTGCGCCGGCGACGGCAGCGCCGCGAGCTGCCGCCGAGCGGCCCTCGATGCGTTGACCTCGGCGTTGGCCGATCTGGGCGGGGTCGCCAACAGCGCCAATTGGGATGGCAGCGCGCTCTCCAACGCCAAGGGCAAGTCGGGGGCGGTCGTCGAGGACTACGATGCGGTCGAGCACACGGCGATGAGCTTCCTCACCGTCAAGCCGATTCATTGGGTGAACCGGCCGACGTTCCAGCAGGTGGTGCAGATTTTCTCATCGCGCTAACGGAATCTGCTGCTGCGCGCGCGATGAGCGGCGGCTCCCCCTCCCTCTGTGGGGAGGGGAGTTATCCGCCGAACGCGGATCAGCGGATATCAGGAACGCACCGGCCGGAGCTGCACACGAGGGGGGCGCAGCAATCGGAATTTTTCTCGCAGCCGCCGCATTGGCCGCCTTTGCAGGCGTTTGCGCAGTCGTTGCAGGAGTTGCACGTTTGGGTGGGCGGACGGCAGCCGGGAACGTCGAGGATGGCCTCGTCGTAGTGGATCGTGAGGCCTCCGGCGAAGCGAAGGCTCTCCGCGAAGATGGCGCCGGAGATTTCGAATTTGCCCGAGGGGATCACGGGGGCGTTGGGGGCGTAGAAATTGCCGCCGACATTGGCCCTGCCGGCGATCTCGAAGGTGGGACCACCAACGTAGACGCGCACCTTGGAGGGTGCGGCGACGGATCCGAAGCCGGAGTCTCCCGCCATTCGGAATTTGCCGGCGACGAAGAGATCGATTTCGGCGCCCGGCGCAAGATTGATGTCGAACTTGCCCGCGGTGTCGAGATCGCCGGCGACGAACACGGCGACCCGCCCCTGAATGTTCAGGGTGATGGCGGCGCCGCCGATTTTGGAGAGATAGTACTTGCCGCATGGCAGCGTAACCGCTCCTCCCTGGACCAAAACGTCCTCGGTAATGCCCGCAACGGCGTTGTCGTTGGCGGTCTTGAACGGCGAGACGATATTGGCGATATCGAGTTTGTTCGTACAGTCGCACGGCGTGGGAATGACCACGTTGGCGTCGGGCGCGGTGACCACACCGGTGCTGCCAAAGCCGGTTACGCTCTTGGTATCCGGGATGTGGACCTTGCCGTTGGCCTTGGTGACGGATTCGTTCGTGCCGTTGACGTCACCCTTGGCGTGCACGTCGCCGCCGACGGTGACCGTTCCTTGGGCGCGTGTCTCGCCACCGGCCCAGGTGTCGTTCTTGAGGGTGCCGTCCGCGCCCAAGGTGAGGACGGTGCCCGTATCCTTGCGGACATTGGCCGCATAGCCGGAGCCGCCGATATTGAAGCGGCCATTGACGACGAGCTTCTCGTTGGTGCCGAGCGAGCCGCCGCTGCGGTTGGACGAGCCCGTGCTCGAGTTGAACGAGTCGGTGAGGATGTCGCCGGAGATATCCATGTTGCTGCAGGAGCAAGCCGCCATTTTGAACAGCTTGCGCCCGAGGTCGCCGGTGCAAAGGGAGCCGCCCGGGAGGGGGATGGCCGCGCCGGTTCCCCGGCAGAAATCGCCCGGGTTCGTGCCCGAGTCGCGGTCGCCGGGGCGGGAGCCATCGGCGCGGCCGCCGTCGGAGAAGCCGCCGCCTGGGGAGTCGCCGCCGTTGTTTCCTCCGTTGCCGCCGTCGTTGCCGTTGCCGCTGGGGGGGCCGTTGATGGCGTCGACCGAGGAACTTCCGCACCCTGCGCCCCATGTCGCTGCGATGAAGAACGTGGCGATGCATCCAGCGAGGGGCGACATGCGCATGAGCAATCCTTCTTTCTCGGTCGTCGTGAGGTCGTTGCGTCGATGGTCGGGCGAATCGGGCGGCGCGCACCCAACGATGCGCGCGCTCGTGGGGTAGTCGCGGCCCGTGTCGAGAACGGCTCACGCAAAATGCATTTTACAGATCGACCTCCAGGGCGGTGGTGATGGCAAGGCTGGGGCGGAGCGCCGAGCCGACGTCCTCCGACACGAAGCGCACCACCGGGCGTGGAAAGCCCATTAAAAGGCGCCCATCGAGGGCGATGCGCGCGGTGCGCGAAAGTGCGAGGGAGCCGCCGGCGGAGAGCGAGGTGAGAAACGCCCAGGTGGCATCGTGTCCGTCGCGGTAGGGTTCGCGCGCGTCGCCGTCGACGCGAAGATGGTAGACGCCGAGGCCGGCTGCCGCGCGCGGTTGGAGCCATGCGACCGCACCAAGGCGGGGAGACCATGTGAGCTCCGCCAGGCCAAGCTCCTGGCGCAGGTGGGCAACGCCTTGTGCGGCGCGTACGGTGGCGCCGAACGCGGGGGCCATGGCGAAGACGCCGAGGCGAAAGGGGCCCGCGATGGGAAAGGCGAGCGACACGGTGGGGGCCACGGCAAGGCCGAGATCGGGGCCGGACCAGAGGAGGCCGAGGCCGACGTCGAGAAACACGCGGGGCGCGGGCCGCTCGTCGACGCTGGCGTTCGTGTCGCCTTCGGGTGCGGTGGGCGGAATGGGGGCCGACTGGACGAAGTGCGCGACGTCGTCGGGCGGTGGATCGGCGGACTGCGACTCCATGGCGAACGGCTCGATCAGGCTGGCGCGCATCAGCTCGAGCACCCGCATCGCCAGGGTGGCGGGATCGTCTTGGCCTTCGATTTTGCGGAGCACCGTCTTGTGGGTGACGTGATCGGCGATCCAAATATCCGTTCCGAGGGGCGTGCGGCGGATCAAGATGGTCGCCACGAAGGCGCGCGGCGTTCTCCGCTCGCCTGCGGCGGCGCTCGGGCGAGGCGAGGGGGCCTCGGCTTCGACCTCGGCGCGGGGATCGTCGTCGCGGCGGGCGGTGCGCTCGCCCACGTCGAAGCCCGCGCTGCGAAGCTCGGAGGCCACGCGCAGGTAGGTCTCGGCGAGGAGAGGATCGCGCTTGCTCGGGCCCTCGCGGACGATGAGCACGTGCGAGGGCTCGCGGGCCTGCGCGCCGGTGGAGCAAAGCAGGGCGAGCCCGAGGACGATGGCAACGAGGGCGCTGTGTTCAGTGACCCTTGGTCTCACGGGGTTGCGCGATCTCCAGCGCCGGCTTCTCGTAAGGGCCATGGGGGTAACGTCGCAGATAATCGATGGCCAGCGCGCGCGCTTCCTGCTTGCCCGATTGGCGCGCCACCAGCACCATCTTTCGCCCCAGCGCATCGCCCGCGAAGGTGCCCGCGGGGGCCTCGCGAAGGTAGGTCGAGTACCAGGTGATGGCGTCGTCGGGCCGGTTGGCGTGCTCTTCGCTCAGGCGCCCCAAGACGAAGGCCGCGATGCGCGCGTCGTCGCTCGCGGGGAAGCGGTCGCGAATGGCCTCGTAAACGGCGCGCGCCTGCAAATCTTCGTCGCCCGAGTAGCGTACGGCGTCGCCGAGCGCGCGCAGATCCGAGACGGGGCGCGTTCGAAGCACGTGTCCGAAGCCGGCGGCTCTGGCCTCGCGAAGGACGCGCTGGAAGTCGCCCCGACCTACCAGCTCCCGCCAGGACACCTTTGCGATGGCTGCCGCCGCAGGCTTGTCGGGCTTCGCGGCGGCCGCCGTCTCCGTGCCCTCGGCGATGGCGCTTTCCGTGACGGCGCTTTCGGCGACGGCGTTTTCCGTGACGGCGCTTTCGGCGACGCCCGAGTCCTCCGGCGCCGTGTCGGCCTTTGGCGCGGTGGCCGCCGCCGAGCCTTTTGCGATCCCCGCCGCGGACGGCGCCTTTTCCTGCGCGTGCGGCGCGAGCCGGGTCGGGTCTTGCGGCGTGCGCGTCCAGTACCGCGTGGCGGCGGTGGCCACCACCGCGAGGGTCGCCACCGTTCCCGCGGCCGCCAGCGCGTAGAGCCGCACCTTGGTCGGGCGGCGCATTTTTTCGACCGAGGCAATCAGCCGCGCGCGGCCCTCGAGGTGCTCGCGGCGGGTGACGGGCGGGCTGGCGCTTTGCATGAGCCCTTCGAGCCCTTGGAGCTCGCGAAGCGCTTCGAGCTTCGCGAGGCGCGCCATCTCGTCGTGCTCGGGGCTTTCACGGTTCGGCATGGGGATCCTCTTCGGGCCGTGGTGCCGGCGCGACCTCGCTCGCAGTGCGGGTGGTGATGTACGACTGCAAAAGGGGTTCTTCGCGGGCGCGGCGGAGCACGTGTTCGTCCGCGCGCGCGAGGCAGCGCTTGGCGGTGGCCAGCGAGCAACCGAGGGCGCCGGCCACTTCGGTCAGCTCGTAGCCCTCGCCGTGCCGCAAGGCGAACGCCAGGCGATCGCGGTCGGCGAGCTCCCCGAGCACGGCATAGAGGCGAAGCAGCGCCGCGCGCGACGAGGGATCGTGCGCCGCCGAGGCCACGTCGGGCACGTGGCCGTCGCCCGTCAGCCGGAGCCAGCGCCGAACGCGCCGTTTGCGCAGCGCCGAGCGCGCCACGCGCAGCGCAATGCCGAAGAGAAACGAGCGCACGGCGGACGGATCGCGCAGTCCGTCGATGTTGCGAAAGAACCCGACGAACACCTCTTGTACGAGATCGTCCACGTCCCAGCCCGGGCCGAGCGTGCGATAGAGCAGCGCGCGCACCGCGGGGAAGTGCCGGTCCCAAAGCCATGTGGCCGCCCGCGGATCCCGAGCGCGCGCGAGCGCAACGAGCTCGGCGTCGCTTCGTTCGGGCTCACCGTCCGGCGGAGAGCCGGAGCGCGCGCGCGACTTGACGGACGACGGGCCCATGACAGCCCCATAGTAGCCGCCCGGGTCGAAAACGGCTCACCGACGGCGCCCGCCCGGCGAAAGGCCTGCGAAACGGCGCACAGGCCGGCGGGTTCGCGCGGCGCGCGGGCGTTCGCGGGTTGCACGGCGCACGGGCCGGCGGGTTCGCGCGGCGCGAGGGCGTTCTCGGGTTGCACGGGCGCGCGGGCGTTCGCGGGGTCGCACGGCGAACGGGCCGGCGCGCCTACCGAATCGAGCACCCCATGGCGCGGGCGCGGCGCCGCGCCTCTTCGGCGGTCTTGGAGCTCGGCTTGGCGTTGCCCCACCGCTGCACGACCACGCGGTACGCTTCGCACGCGCCTGCCTTGTCGCCGGAGCGCTCTTTGGCGTCCCCCAGCCAGAGGTGCGAGCGGGTGTTGGCGAAGGGCTGCTCGAAGCTCATACAACTCTTGGCCGCCGGCTCGAGCCACTCGATGGCCCGCGCATAGTCGCCGGCGCCGAGCGCCACCCGCCCGTGGTGCATGCCCGCGAGGCGCAGATCGAAGCCATTGAACCCCACGCTGGGCGTGCGCTCCGAAAGCGGAGGCATCTGGCGCCAGCCTCGGGCGGCAAAGTCGCGCGTCTCGCTCACGGGACCCCAGAGAAAGGCCCACGAATCGAGCTTCCCCAGCCGGCCCGCCACGCTGGCCTCCCACAGGTTCCCGCGCGCCAGCCAATCGGCGGCCGTGATGCGGCCATGGCGGAGCAAAGAGCCGAACATGGAAGGCTCGTACGACATGAGCTCCGGTGTCGGATCGCCGATGGTCCACACCGCCTTGCGCTTGAGGAACTGCTCGGCGACGGCGCTGGCGCGCTCGAAGTGCCCCGTCTCCTCCGCGGTGTCGATGAGCATCATCGCCGGGCGCAGGTGCCAGAGGAGCGAGGGATCGCCGGACGTCTCCTTGGCGAGCTGGGTGGCGAGGCGCTCGGCCTTGTCGAAATCGCCGCGGAAGGCCGCCAGGTGCGCCATGGCGTTGAGCCATCGCGCGGAGTGATGCTCGACGGCGTGGCTCAATTGCTGGCGGACCGCCTCCTCGATGGTCTCGTCCGGCGCGCCGTCTTGCGCGAGCGCCAGCGCCAATTGCCAGTACGCCGAGCCGCTGTTGGGCGCGCGCGCGATCCAGCGCCGCGTCTCTTGCGCGAGCTCCGAGCAGCGCCCGCGCCAGCGCAGGATCAAGACGCGGTCGTGCATGCAATCGGCCGCGCCAGGCGAGGTGCGAAGGCACTCCTCCAGCGCCGAGAGCTCGTCGTCGAGCCTCCCCAAGCGCGCCAAGATGCGGCCTTGCGCCTGCCAGGCGTCGGCGTACTTGGGGTCGATGTCCGTCGCCCGCTTGGCCAGCTCGAGCCCGTGCTCCAGCGCCGCCTCGTCCAAGGGCAGCTGCAGGCGGATGGTGCCGGCGGTGAGCAAAAGCTCGGCGTCGCGCGGGAAGCGCTCGAGCCCCACCTCGACGATGCGCCACGCGAGCTCGCGATCGGGCGGGTCCATGATCACGAGCGGCAGCATCGAATCGAAGAGCACCCGATCGCGATCGCTCAAGGCGTCGCGCAGCTCGGCGGCCAGGCGAAAGTGCTCGCGCTGCCGGCCGATGGGGTCGTACCACATGGTGCTCATGAGCCGCCGCAGCTGCGCCTCCGGGCACGAGGGATCCGCCGCCGCCGCGCGCTCGAAGGCGACCGCCGCCAGCTCCCAGTTGGCCTCGCGCAAGGCGGCCAGACCATCGCGGTAGTGCGCCACCGCCGAGGGGCTGCACTTGGGCGAGGCCGGGTGCGCGATGATGAAGGTGCCCGCCGGCAAGGCGGCGGCTTCGTGCGCGTCGTGCTTGGGCGGTGTCTTGTTGCGAAGCCGGCCCACGACCACGGTGGCGATCATCAGCGCGCAGAGGGCGACCACCAGCAAGGTCGAGCGCCGGCCCGAGAGCCACGAGCGCGATCCGCCGGCGTGCTTCTTTCCGGTGGTGGCCGAGCGCGCGAGCTCGCCCTCGGCGACGCTTCGCAACGAGGGCGGGGTGGTCTGAGGCTCGCGCGACGACGCATCGGGCGCGCCCGCGCCGCCGAGGCTCCGCGAGATCGCAGGTTGGTTGCCCGTCACATCGGGTGAGGCGCCCAGCGCGGAGACCACGTCGCGCATGGTCGGAAAGCGTTCGCCCTCGGCCTTGGCGAGGGTCCGCAGGATCACGTTCGCGACATGCGCGGGGACGGCGTCGCCGAGCGGCTTCGGATCCTCCGAGAGCGCCACCGCGGCCACGCTCAGCCCACCGCGCCGCAGCACCCACGGGAGCGAGCCGCTGAACACCTCGAAGGCGACCACGCCCCATGAGAACTGATCCGCCCGTCCGTCGATGCGATCGCCGCGTGTCTGCTCCGGGGCCATATACCCCGGCGTACCGACCACACGCGTGTTCGTCATGGCCAGGTCCGACGTCTCGTCGTCGCTCCCGGCGTGCGGGAGCTCGATGTCCGCCGGTCCTTCGCGGTAGCGCGCGATGCCGAAGTCCAGCACCTTGACGGTGCCGTCGTCGCGGATCATCACGTTGTCCGGCTTGATGTCGCGGTGCACGAGCCCCTTCTCGTGGGCGGCCGCCAGGGCGCGCGCGACGTCGATCATCCACCCCAGGCGCGTCTCGAAGGGCGGGTACGAGGTGCCGACGAACGCGCGGAGCGATTGCCCCTCGACGTACTCCATCGCGATGAACGGCACGCCTTCGTGCTCGCCCACGTCGTGGATGGCCACCACGTTGGCGTGGCTGAGCGCCGCCGCCGCGCGCGCCTCGCGCAAGATGCGGGCAGACGACTCGGTCGGCGCGTGGAGCGCCCGCTCCCGGTGCAGCACCTTGAGCGCCACCGAGCGCCGCAGCCGCGTATCGAAGGCGCGAAAGAGCTCGCCCATGCCGCCCACGCCGACCCGCGCTTGGAGCAGGTAGCGCCCGGCGAACGTCATGCCCGCGCGCAGCCCCCGCTCCGACTCTTGGCTGATTCGCGACGAGGGCGCGCTGCTGGCCGCGCCGTCTTTCTCGTGGGCGTGCGGGGGCAGCACGGCGCGCTCGGTGGCGGCGAGCGCCTCCGCCTCCGCGCTCTTGGGATCGACTTCCATGTTGGGCGCCACGCTCACCCGCGGCCCCTCGTGGCGCGCGCGCGATCCGGTGGTCGGCGCGCTCGGGGCCGAGGACAGCGTCTTGACCACCGGCGGCATCGAAGCCATCGGCTCGTGCTCGAATCCGAGCGCATCCCCTACGCCGAGCGGTGCGCGCCGGCTTCGCCAGCTCGGTTCGCGCAGGGCCGCCGGCTGCGCCTCGAGGATCCGTTCGAGCTCGTCGCGAACGTCGGCGGCGCTCTCCGGTCGCTCCTCGGGGTTGGGATGCAAAAGCCGGCCGAGGAGGGGAGCCAGCTCGGAGGAAGGCGACGGCATGGTCTCCGGCGCCGGCGAGGGCTTGCCCGTGAGCGCGTGGACAATCACGGAGCCGAGCGCAAACAAGTCCACCCGCACGGCGCGTTTGAAGTCGGGCGCCCGCGCGGTGTGATCGCGAACGGGGAGCCCGAAGTCGAGCAGCTTCGCCTGGGCGACGGCCCTTCGCATCATGCGATCGCGGTCGCCCTCGCCGCCGCCACTACTGCCACTGCCGCTGGCGGCGCCGCTGCTGCTCGGAGCGCTCGGCAAATAGACGTTCGACGGCTTGAGATCCCCGTGCGCGATCCCCGAGGTGTGAAGCGCGTCCAGCCCTTCGGCCAGGCGGTGCGCGAGGGTCAGCACCTGCACGAAGGAGAGCGGCCCGTGGACGAGCCGCTTGGCGAGCGTCTCGCCGGGGAGCCACTCCATGACGAGGAAGCGCTCGTCGTCGATGCTGATCCCGTGCGAGAGGTAGCGGATGATCGCGGGGTGATGGATCCCCGCCAGCACACTGATCTCCGTCACGAAGCGCCCGATTTCGGGCGCCCGGTGCGGGTGGATCACTTTGAGCGCGACCTGCCCCGAGGTCACCCGATCGACCGCGCGGTACACGATCCCAAGGGCTCCGACCCCCGCTTCTTCCTCGATCGCAAAGCGATCGGCGAAGAGCGGAGCGGTCCCATGCGAACGACGCACGTGACGAGTGTACTCGGAAGAGCTACTCATCTGCGAGGTGGAGGTGGAGGTTCTCCGGATGCGCGCCCAGCCGGTGTACCTGCTGCCGGTGTACCTGCTGCCGGTGCGCTCGACGTCGCCGTAGCCGACGCCGGGGCGGCCATCGCGATTGGCGCGATCGGCGGTACCTTGCTCGGGTCGACTTTGTGCGCGACCGTGCCCTCGGGGTGCTTGTACCAGCCGGGATCCTGGCTGTAATCGGTGAGCCCCTCGCGGATCTTGATGACGGTGAACATTCCGCCCATCTCGATCGGACCGAACGGACCGTCCCCTGCCATCATGGGCAAGGTGTTCTTGGGGCGGCCCATGTCCATCATGTTGCCCATTCCATTTTCGCCCATCGCCATATAGCCGGGAAGAATCTTCCGCACCTTTTGCTCGACGCTACCTTGCTTCACGCCGATCAGATTCGGAATTTCGTGGCTCATGGCGTTCATGGTGTGATGCGATTTGTGACAATGGAAGGGCCAATCGCCCGGATTGTCCGCAAGGAATTCGATGTCGCGGGTGGTCCCGACCGGCACGTCCACTGTGGTCTCGGGCCAACGTGCGCTCTCGCGGATCCGGCCGCCGTCGGTCCCCGTGATCTCGAAATTGTGGCCGTGGATATGAATCGGATGATTGTCCATGCTCAGATTGCCGAGTCGGATGCGCACGCGGTCGTTTTTCTTCACCACCAGGGGCGCGGTCCCCGGCCACACGCGGCTGTTGAAGGTAAAAATGTTGAAGTCGGTCATGACCGCCGGGTTGGGGCGCGCCGTGCCCGGGGCAATGGCCCACTCCATGAGCATGATCGCAAAGTCGCGGTCGACACGTTCGTGCACACGGGGGTGGACGATGAAAAAGCCCATCATGCCCAGCGCCATCTGCACCATCTCATCGGAGTGAGGGTGGTACATGAAGGTCCCCGGCTTTCGCACCACGAACTCATAGACATACGTCTCCCCTGGTTCGATGTGCGGCTGGAGCAACCCGGCAACACCATCCATGCCGTTGGGAAGAATGATCCCATGCCAGTGCGCGCTCGTCCGTTCCGGGAGGCGATTGGTGAGAAAGATGCGAACCCGATCGCCCTCCACCGCTTCGATGGTTGGGCCTGGCGTCAATCCGTTGTAGCCCCAGGCATTGACAATCATGCCCGGTGCGAACTCGCGCTTCACTTCCTCCGCCACCAAGTGAAACACTTTGACGTTCCCATCCATGATCCACGGAAGCGATCCTCCGTTGGGGGTGATCACCGGGGTGTAGGGGAGCGGGCCGCGTGGTGTCGCGGTCGGTTGGGAGAGGCCCGGGGGAAGGGCGGCGTCCGCACGTTTCACCGGGGCAGCCAGGACGGCGCCGCCGAGGAGGGCGGCGCTCGAGAGGATATCGCGTCGGGAAATCATGAGGCACCGTGGTGATGTTCGTGGGAAGAAGGGGACTGCGGTTGCTGCGGTGACGAGGGCTTCTGCGGCGCGGGGGATCCGGATGGCGCGGAAGGCGCGGGCGGATGGCCTTGCGGTGGGGGGAGCCTTCCGCCGACGGCGCGCTCCAGATCGGCGCGGGCGACCCAGTAGCTGCGCGCAGCGTCGATGAAGGCGCTGTAGGCGTTGATCTCGGCTTGCTTGGCTTGCAGCAGCTGAAAGACGCCGAGCAGCATCGCATTGTACTGCTCCTGCGCCAGGGTCACGATGCGCTCTTGGAGCGGAACGAGCACCTTCTGGTAGCGCTCGAGCACCCCGCGGCTCAATGTCAGCCGCGCGCGCAGGGCCCGCACCTCGGAGCGAATGTCGACGGCGATCGCCCGGATGCGAAAGTGGCTTTGCCGCACCTCCGCCTCCAGCCGCGCGATGACCGCCTGGCGCTGATCGAAGATGGGCAGCTCGATGGATGCGTTGGGCTCGAAGTCCCAGCCCCCACCTTCGCCGCCGTGGCGATCGGCGGTGAGGCCCACGTCGAGGCCGCCCAACCAGCGAAACCCTCGGGTCATGGCCAAGGACTTTTCGAGGGCGGAGCTCTCCAGCTTTGCGGCGGCGAGGTCGAGCCGCTGATCGATGGCCAGCGTCTCCAGCGACTCCAACGGCGGCTCGGAGGTGGGGATCTCCGCGACCCGCCCGCGGATCCGCCACCCGAGCTGCTTGCCCCAGAGCCCCAGCTCGCGATTGAGCTCCTCGCGCGCTTCGATGGCCTCGGTCTCCGCGCGCGTGAGCTCCAGGCGAACGGCTTCGTACTGACCTTCTTGCGTGGCGAGCTCGAAGTCGTTCAGGTTCCCGGCTTCGTGCTGGCCGCGCGCGAGCTCGATGCTGGCCTCGGCCGCCTCCAAAATGGTGCGGCGCATGGCGACCATTTGCTCCGCCGCTTGCGCGTGGACATAGGCCACCTTGGTGTTGCGGGCGGTCTCGAGGACGGCGTCGGCCACGCGCAGCTTGGTGGCCTCGAGCCTTCGATTGGCGATCTTCTTGCGGGCGGCGAGGGTGAGCACGCTCAGAAAGTCCTGGGTGACGCCCAGGGTTTCGGTGGGCAGCGGCCCTTGCCGATCGCCGAGTCGGACGCTCGCGCCGAAGGTGGGGTTGCGCAAGAGGCCCGCTTGCACCACGTCGGCTTGCGCGATGCCGAGCTCCTCGTAGGTGCCGAGGAGCTTTCGGTTGTTGAGCAGGGCGATCTGCACGGCGACGTCCTCGCTCATCTCGTGCTCGAGCATGCGGGCGATGGCCTTGGCGACCTCCGTGTCCTCCAGGGTGCCGTTGTTCCAATAGAGCCGTCTTCCCCCGGTGCGCTGCTCGACCAGGGCGGAGACCTCCTTGAAGGCGGGTTTGGGCGACGTGGAGGCACACGCCGCGAGGTTGGGAATGGCAGCCGCAAACACCAAGGTCGCGGCGATGCGACGAAGCAAACAGCGAAACATGAAATTCCTCCGGCTCCGCACGATCCACGTGCGGGGCGGTGCTGATCCAATCGACGGGAGAGGCGGCGCGACCCGTGTGCGATCAGATCAAATAAACTCGGAGGAACGAGGGCGTGGGCGGGCGCCTTGGCGGCCGTGCGCGTTCGAGCCTTGCCCGAGCGCGGGCCATGGCCGCGTGCGTGCGCGTGTTCGTGTCATCGCGTGAAAAAGGGTGCACCTCGGGCAAGACGCCGAGCCAGGGGGCGGCGGCGACGTCGGGCGCGGGGGAGGCGTGCACCATGCGGAGATCACTTGGCGTGATGGCTTTGCAGCACGTGGCGCCATCCACGAAGAAGGGGCTTGGCGTGGGGCACTCGCCGGCTTCGGCTGCGCCAAACGCGCCCGATGCCATGGACGCGCCCGATGCGATCGCGGCGGAGCGCGCGTGCTGCGCCTTCAGGGCTGCGCAACAGGCGTGGGGGGCGACGGTGCCCATGGGCGCGCAAAAGAAGTACGGCGTTCCGGCGCGAGCGACGGCGAAGACCATCGCGAACGCGAGCACGAAGGCGGCAGCGCGTGCGATGGAGCGCGTCAACGTGTTCAATCGCCGGTACGCCACTCTCACCAAGGCGCAGCTTAGTGAGCGCCATCGCTTCGTGCAACCGCATGCTACACCTTGGTCCATGTCGGAAGGTGCCACGGCGGGATCGGGTGAGGAGCGGCTTCGCACGTTGCTGGGTGAGCGCGCGCGCCTCCTTGCCTTCGTGGAAAGGCGGGTCGGTTCGCGCGAGCTCGCCGAAGAGATTCTTCAGGACGCCTTCGTGCGCGGCGTCGAAAAAGCCAGCGAGGTCCGCGCCGACGAGTCGGTGCTCGCCTGGTTCTACCGGCTGCTACGCAACTCCATCATCGACCGCCGCCGCCGAACCGCCGCCAACACCCGCGCCACGACCGCGCTCGCCGCCGAACACGACGCGTTCGGCGCCGGCCGTCTCGAGAGCGACGCCGAGCGCGGCGAAATCTGCTCGTGCATGTCCGAGCTGATCGGGACGCTCAAACCCGAGTACGAGACCGCCATTCGCTCGGTCGATCTGGAGGGGGGAACGGTGGGGCAGCTCGCCGCCGCAACAGGAATCAGCGCCGGAAATGCCGCCGTCCGGCTGCACCGGGCTCGTCAAGCGTTGGGACAAAGGCTGCGCAGCACCTGCGGAGCTTGCGCCGAGCATGCCTGTCTGGACTGTGGGTGCAAAAAGAACTCGAAGGTGTAATGGGTTGGCAGCAACTGCGTCTGCGTGGGCATGACGATGACGGACTTGGATAAAAAGGGCGGGGGAGGCTCATGCTGCCATGGCGGGACGCCGAAAGCGTCGACCTTGCGCAAGCCGGAGTCTCCACACATGCACGAACCTCCGGAGCCCGCGCACCGGCACGAGCCGTCCGCGCCCGCGCACCGGCACGAGCCGTCCGCGCCTGCGCACCGGCACGAGCCGGAGCCCGCAGGTGGATCGTGTTGCCACGGCGAGTCGAAGGGGACCGCGCGCAAGTCGGAGCCCGCGCACCGGCACGAGCCGTCCGCGCCTGCGCACCGGCACGAGCCGGAGCCCGCAGGTGGATCGTGTTGCCACGGCGAGTCGAAGGGGACCGCGCGCAAGTCGGAGCCTGCACACCGGCACGAGCCGTCCGCGCCCGCGCACCGGCACGAGCCGTCCGCGCCTGCGCACCGGCACGAGCCGGAGCCCGCAGGTGGATCGTGTTGCCATGGAAAGCACCAAGCCGAGGAACGCAAGCACGAGCACGGCGACAGCCATCGCGGCGGTCACGGCGGAACGCGCGAGGATGGCGGCCATTGCCATGGTCACGGCGGAACGCATGCGCACGGTCACCAGCACCACCAGCACCACCACCAAGGCCACGCGCACGCCGGACACCACCGCCCCGCGCCACCGATCCCCGCGGGATCGAACGTCGAATACACGTGCCCGATGCACCCCGAAGTGGTGCAGATCGGCCCCGGATCGTGCCCCAAGTGCGGCATGGCGCTGGAGCCGACGATGGTGCAGCTCGACGCGGATGGCGGCGAAGACCCCGAGTGGCGCGACATGCGACGGAGGCTCGTCGTGGCGGCGCTCGGCGCGCTCCCCGTTTTTCTCATTGGCATGTCGGATCTCATCCCGGGTGAGCCCCTGCAGCACGCCGTGCCGTCGTCGGTGCTGGCGTGGATTCAGCTGGTGCTCGCCGCGCCGGTGGTGCTCTGGGGCGGCTGGCCCTTCTTCCAGCGCGCATGGGCCTCGGTGGTTCATCGCAGCTTGAACATGTTCACGTTGATCGCGCTGGGTACGGGCACCGCCTTCGTCTATAGCGTCATCGCCACCCTCGCGCCGGGCGCCTTTCCGGAGTCCATGCGCACCCACCACGGCGTGCCGGTTTACTTCGAGGCCGCCTCCGTCATCGTCGCCCTGGTCCTGCTCGGACAGGTCCTCGAGCTCGGAGCACGCAGCCGCACCGGCCAAGCCATCCGCGCGCTCCTCGAGCTCGCGCCCAAGACGGCGCGCAAAATCACCGACCATGGTGAGGTCGACGTACCGCTCGAGCACGTCCACCCGGGCGATCGCCTGCGCGTACGCCCGGGCGAAAAGGCGCCCGTCGACGGCGTTTGCCGCGAAGGAAGCAGCCATATCGACGAGTCGATGGTGACCGGCGAACCCGTCCCCGTACCCAAGCGCCCCGGCGATCGCGTGGTGGGCGGCACGGTCAATACCACGGGCAGCCTGGTCATCGAGGCCGAGCACGTCGGGCGTGACACCCTGCTCGCCCGCATCGTGCAGATGGTCGGCGAAGCCCAGCGCACCCGCACCCGCATCCAGCGCATCGCCGACGTCACCGCGTCCTACTTCGTTCCCGCCGTGATCGCGGCCGCCATCGCAGCCTTTGCCGCGTGGATGGCGTTCGGCCCCGAGCCGCGCTTCACGCACGCGCTCCTGGCGGCCGTCGCCGTCTTGATCATCGCGTGCCCCTGCGCGCTCGGACTCGCCACCCCCATGTCCATCATGGTGGGCACCGGCCGCGGCGCCACCGCCGGTGTTCTCTTCAAGAACGCCGAGGCGCTCGAGCTCCTGAGCAAGGTCGACACGGTCGTCGTCGACAAGACAGGCACCCTCACCGAGGGAAAGCCCCGGGTCACCCAGATCGTGACCCTCGGCAGCATCGACGAGGCGACGTTGGTGGCGCTGGCCGCCGCGCTGGAGCAGGCGAGCGAGCACCCCTTGGCCGCGTCCATCGTCCACGAAGCTCGAGCGCGCAAGGTGTCCATTCCGACCGCATCGGACTTTGCGTCCAAGACGGGCAGGGGGGTGGTGGGAACCGCCTCCGGCCATCGGGTGGCCGTGGGCAATCGGGCGCTCCTCGAGGAGCTTGGCGCGGATGTCTCCGAGTTGGCCGCGCGCGCCAAATCCCTAGGCGCCCAGGGGGAGACCGTGGTCTTCGTGGCCATCGACGACAAGGCCGCGGGACTCTTGGTCATTGCGGATCCCATCAAAGAGTCGGCGCGCGGTGCCGTGGCCGCATTGCGCCAAAAAGGGCTCCACGTTGTCATGCTGACAGGCGATACGCGTGCGACGGCCGAAGCGGTGGCGCGATCTGTCGGTATCGAAGACATCGACGCCGAGGTGTTGCCCGAGCAAAAGGAGGCCCACGTCCGAAAGCTCAAAGACGCGGGACGGGTGGTGGCCATGGCCGGCGATGGCATCAACGACGCCCCGGCGCTGGCCCGCGCCGATGTGGGCATCGCCATGGGGACGGGCACCGACGTGGCCATGGAGAGCGCCGGCATCACCCTGGTTCGCGGGGATCTGGGCGGTATCGTCAAGGCGCGGGCCTTGAGTGAGGCCACCATGGCCAATATTCGCCAGAACCTGTTCTTTGCATTCCTCTACAACGTACTTGGCATTCCAATTGCTGCTGGACTCCTTTATCCCGCATTGGGACTTCTGCTCTCGCCCATGCTCGCGAGCTTGGCCATGACCTTCAGCTCCGTTTCCGTCATTGCGAATGCACTGCGATTGCGCCGCGTGAGTCTGTAATCGACCCAGACAATCGTGTATCTCCATAAGGCGTGAAACCGCCGATCTCGAAGTTTCCGAAGCTGGTTCGCGAATGGCATCCAACTCGAAACGGCGAGCTCACGCCCGGGGACGTGAGCGCCGGCTCCGAGCGCCGCATTTGGTGGCGCTGTTCGAAGGACGGAGCGCACGAGTGGCAGGCGGTCCCCATCATCCGCGCCAAGGGCAGCGGCTGTCCCTACTGCTCCGGGAGGCGCGCCACCGCCCAGGAAAATGTCGCCGCGTTGTTCCCCGAGGTGGCGCGCCAGTGGCACCCCTCGAAAAATGGCGCGTTGAAGCCGCAGGACGTGCGCCCCGCGTCCACCAAGCGCGTATGGTGGCGATGCGCCGCGGGCCGCGATCACGAGTGGGAGGCGACGGTCGCGTCGCGCTGCAAGCAGGGCACGCGCTGTCCCTTTTGCGCGGGCCGCCGCCTCTCGGAGACCAACACGCTCGCGCGCTGCGCCCCCAAAATCGCCAGGCAGTGGCACCCCACCAAAAATGGCCGGCTCACCCCCGCGTCGCAGATCGCCACCGCCTGGCAGCTGCGATGGTGGCAGTGTCCCAAGGGCTCCGATCACATGTGGCGCGATCACGTCTACAGCCGGGTCGAGCAAAACGCGGGCTGTCCCTTCTGCTACGGGCGGCGCGTCTCCACCACCAACTCGCTCGCCCACACCGCCCCGGAGATCGCGCGCCTCTGGCACCCCACCAAGAACGGCCGCCTCACGCCCCACCGCGTGACCTGGGGCTCGGGCCGGCGCGTTTGGTGGAAGTGTCCGGAGGGCATCGATCACGAGTGGCAGTGTGCGATCGCCAATCGCTCCGCCGGCACCGAGTGTCCCTTCTGCATGAACAAGCGCGTCTCGGTGACCAACTCCCTCGAGACGCTCGATCCTCAAATGGCAGGGGAGTGGCACCCCAGCAAAAACGGCAAGCTCACCCCCCGCGACGTGACCTGCGGCTCCGGCAAGGTCGTCTGGTGGCGCTGCGAGCGCGGCCACTCCTGGCGCACGCGCATCGCGCACCGCACCGGCGTGGGCAGCGGCTGTCCCACCTGCGAATTCATGAGTCGCCGAGGGCGACCCCCCACCACCCGGCGCCGCCTCGCGCGCTCCGTTCGGCTGCCCAGCTACCCCTAGTTTCTGCTCACGCGGGAGAGGGTCTCCCGACGGAAGCACCGCTGCTCATCGCGTCGCGCCTCGTCCTCGCGCTGCCGTCGCGTCGCGCCTCGTCCTCGCGCCGCGTCTCGTCCTCGCGCTGCCGTCGCACCGCGCCTCGTCCTCGCGCTGCCGTCGCGTCGCGGCCGCACGATGCTCGAGCCAACTTGCACGCCCACCGTGCGATGGCACAACGATCCTCATGTGCGGACGCGGCGATGTCGATTACAGCGCAAAGAAAATCCGAGAGGCGTTTGCCAACCTGGGCGAGCTCGAGGTTCACTTCGAGCTCGCCGCCCCGCGGCACAATGTCTCGCCCACCGACCCCGTCCCCGTCGTTCGCCGCGAGGGCGCGCACCTCACGTTGGACGCGGTGCCGTGGGGTGTGCGCGATCCCAAGTCCAACGCCAAGCGCCCCGTGACCTTGGTGCGCGCGGAGTCGGTGGAGCATGGCTCGCTGGCCAGCCGCGCGCGCGGCCTCGTCGTCTTCAGTAAATTCTACGAGTGGCAAGGCGAGAAAGGCCAGAAGCGCAGACCGTACGCGGTGGCGGCCCTCGATCGCCGCCTCCTCGCCCTGGCCGCGCTCTGCAAACGCACGGTCACCGACCAAGGCGAGGTGCTCGAGAGCTGCACCATCATCACGCAGCCCGCCCTCGGCCCGCTCGTCGAAATCCACGACCGCATGCCGGTCCTCGTCCCGCCCGCCCACTTCGGCACCTGGCTCGATCCCGAAGCGAAGACCGACGCCGCGCTCACCCTCGTGCGCGCCGAAGCACCCCAGCTCGCCGACGCCTTGGAGCCGTTCCCCGAAGACCCGTACGTCCTCGCGCACGGCCCGCGCGTCACGAAGTCGAACCCGCAGCGCACCTTGTTCTGACGTGTTCGATCCGAATCGGAATCGCTCTTCGGCTTCGCACCGGCGTGCGCCCTCGGCTCCGCGCCAGCGTGCGCCCTCGGCTCCGCGCCGGCGCGATCTCGACCTCGACCTCGGCGTTCGACCTCAACCCACCGCGACACAGCTCGAGCCCGCCGCGCACCGCTTCAAATCCCGTAAAAACCCGCCATTTCCTTGATAGCTGCGCGCGTGTTCAGTATACTGCTACCCATGTTGCCTCGCAGGTACTGGCCGCCTTTGCTCACCCGAATCGCCGGCGAAATCGAGAACGCCGTACGCGACTTGCGCACCCTCGCCGAGGAGGCGCGAGCCCTCCCGCGCACCCAATGTCCCGCCCCGGTGGGAACGCTCGCCGATCAAATCGAGGGCATCGCCTCACGCCGTGGGTTGCAGACCGAGCTTCACGTCTTCGAAGGGCATGTCGGCCAGCGTGACGTCTGGATCTTCGAGCTGACGGTGTTTACACCCGACCCGTCGGAACAGAAAAAATTGCGAAATTGGAGGTAGTAGCGCACCGCCGCGCGATGAGAAGCTCCATCGCAAGGCCATGAAGAAGCCGCTCCATCAAGTGTTGTACGTGCAAGTACTCTTCGCCATCGCCTGCGGCGTGGTGCTCGGGTATGCGCGCCCCTCCCTCGCCACCGAGATGCGCCCCTTGGGGGACGGCTTCATCAAGTTGATCAAGATGATCATCGCCCCGGTGATCTTCTGCACCATCGTCGCCGGCATCGGCGGCATGCAGGACATGAAGAAGATCGGGCGCATCGGCGGAAAGGCGCTCCTCTACTTCGAGATCGTCTCCACCTTTGCCCTCGCGATCGGCCTCGTCGTCGCCAATCTGGTCAAGCCCGGTGCCGGCTTCAACGCCTCGGTTTCGTCCCTCGACACCAAGGAAATCGCCGAGCTCACCGCCCGCGCCAAGGGCCAGAACACCGTCGATTTTCTGCTGAACATCATCCCTACCACCTTGGTCGACGCCTTCGCCAAGGGCGAGATCCTCCAAGTCTTGCTCCTGGCGATCCTGTTCGGCTTCGCCGTGAGCGCGCTGGGCGAGCGCGGACGGCCTATTTTGCACTTCATCGAGCTCGCCGCCAAAGCCATCTTCGGGGTGGTCAACATCATCATGAAGGTGGCGCCCATCGGGGCGTTCGGCGCCATGGCCTTCACCATCGGCAAGTACGGCATCGCGTCGCTCTTGCCGATGGCGAAGTTGATGGGCTCCGTCTATGCGACCTGCCTCCTCTTCATTTTGGTCGTGCTGGGCGCCGTCGCCCGGGTGGCTGGCTTCAGCGTGGTGCGGCTCATCGTGTTCATCCGCGAGGAGCTGCTCATCGTCCTGGGCACCAGCTCGTCGGAGAGCGCGCTGCCCAAGTTGATGACCAAGCTCGAGTACCTCGGCTGTTCCAAGTCGGTCGTCGGCTTGGTGGTGCCCGCCGGGTACTCCTTCAACTTGGACGGCACCAACATCTACATGACCATGGCCGCGCTGTTCATTGCCCAGGCAACGAATACGCCGCTCACCCTGGGGCAACAGCTCACGATCCTGGTCGTGGCCATGCTCACCTCCAAGGGCGCCTCGGGCATCACCGGCGCGGGCTTCGTCACCCTGGCCTCGACCTTGGCCGTGGTGCCGTCCATCCCCGTCGCGGGCATGGCGCTCATCCTCGGGATCGATCGCTTCATGAGCGAGGCGCGCGCGCTCACCAACATCATCGGCAACAGCGTGGCCACCGTGGTGGTCGCGCGCTGGGAGAACGAGCTCGATCGCAAGCGGCTCGCCGAGAAATTGAAGAGCGATCCCGGGATGCTCGACGAGAGCGGTCGCGAGCAGGAACCCCCGTCGGGTCCCCTCGGCCCGCCCGGCGCGAAGGCCGCGCTCGAGACCCCGGCCGCCTACCAGGAAGAAGCGTGAGGGCATCGTGAGTGACACCGGTTGGCGCCTGCGCGCGATCTTCGGCGGATCGATCGGCAACCTCGTCGAGTGGTACGACTGGTACGCGTACTCGGCGTTCTCCCTCTACTTTGCGCCGGCGTTCTTCCCGAAGGGGAGCCAGACCGCGCAGCTCTTGAACACGGCGGCCATCTTCGCCGTCGGCTTTTTGATGCGACCGTTGGGCGGCTGGGTGTTCGGCCGCTACGCCGACCGGGTGGGGCGCAAGGCCGCGCTCACGTCATCGGTCATGCTCATGTCGTTCGGATCGCTCATGATCGCGCTCACCCCGGCCTACGCTACCATTGGCTTCGTCGCGCCCGCGGTCTTGGTCATCGCGCGCCTCTTGCAAGGTCTGAGCGTGGGCGGCGAGTACGGCACGTCGGCCACGTACTTGAGCGAGGTCGCCACCCGCGATCGGCGCGGCTTTTACTCCAGCTTTCAATACGTCACCTTGGTGGGCGGGCACCTCGCCGCGCTGGGTGTGCAAATCATTCTGCAGCGCTTCGTGCTCACACCCGCCCAGCTCGCGCAGTGGGGATGGCGCATCCCCTTCGTCATCGGGGCGATCCTGGCGATGGTGGCGCTCTACCTGCGGCGAAGCTTGGAGGAGACGGAGGCCTTCGCCAGCGCCACGAAGAAGCAAGCGACGAAGGCCGAGCGCGGAACCTTGGGCGAGCTTCTGCGCCACCCCAAGGCGCTCGCCACCGTGGTGGGTTTGACCCTGGGCGGCACCGTCGCCTTCTACACGTACACCACGTACATGAAGAACTTCCTGGTGAACTCGGTGGGCATGGCCAAGGACACCGCCTCGCTCCTCGCGTTCGTCTCGCTCTTTCTCTACATGCTCATGCAGCCGCTCTTCGGCTTCATCTCGGATCGCATCGGCCGCCGCCCGCTGCTCCTCGGCTTCGGCGTGTGCGGCACCCTGGGGACGGTGCCGCTGCTCACCGCATTGAGCGAGACCAAGAGCCCGTGGACGGCGTTCGCCTTGATGATGATCGCCTTGGTCATCGTCACCGGCTACACCTCGATCAACGCCATCGTGAAGGCCGAGCTGTTCCCCACCGAGGTGCGCGCGCTCGGCGTGGGGCTGCCGTACGGGCTCACGGTGGCCATCTTCGGCGGCACGGCCGAGTACGCGGGCCTTTGGTTCAAGGACAAAGGCCACGAGCCGTATTTCTATTGGTACGTCAGCGGGTGCATCTTCATCTCGCTCATCGCGTATCTGCTCATGCCCGATACGAAAGAGACCTCGCTGCTCGACAAGGAAGAGCGCGCGCGGTGAGCACGTGCAGCGCGCTCACCGTGCTTTGCGCGGTCACCGCGGTGAGCACGTGCTTTGCGCGGTCACCGCGATCGCCCGAAGAAGCCGTTACTTCGGCTGCGCCCTCTCGAGCTCCTCGGCGGTGTACCGCGAGCCCGCGCCATCCTGGAGCTGGAACTGCCCGTCCTTGATGAACCACTTGACATAACCGGCGACGACGTCGCCGTTCCTGTCGAAGTTGACCTTGCCGGAGGCGCCCTCGTAGTTGATGGCGGTCTTGTTGGCCAGGGTCGCGAACCCGAGGTCGATGTTCCGAGGGGACACGAGCTTGGCGCCCAGCTCCGCGGGCGGCTCCGTGAGGTCCGCCGGGTAGCCGCGCGAGACCTCCACCATCGCATCGCGGATCTTCTTGGGATCGGTCGCCGTTTCGGCTTTCTGGATGGCAAACGCCAGGAGGATCACCGCGTCGAAGGCGTTGGAGGAGTAGGGCGGCGGCTCGACCAAGGCCCCGCCGCTGGTCGCCGTTTGGGCTTGGAAGATGTTCTTGAAATCTTGGTAGTCGTTGGTGAGCGGCGCGGTGTCCGGCTCCACCCCCGAGATCCCCTCGACCCACGCGTTGTTTCGCACGGTGGTCACGAAGCCCGGGTCGAAGATGGCGTCGGTGCCGAAGAATTTCGGCATGGGGTTGATGGCCGGCACCGCCTGGCGGAATTGACGAACGACATTGCCGGAGACCTCGGCGTACGTCACCAAGGCCACGCAGTCCGGCGCCGGGGGAGGGGCGGCTCGGTAGGCCGCGATGACCTCCGTGTAGTTGCCGTCGCCCTTGTCATCGGTGGGCACGGCTACCTTGTACTTGGCGTCCGCGCCCGGCTGCGCGCTGAAGTATTGCTCGTAGGTGGAGCCCAGCGCATCGTTGGCGTACACCAAGAAGGGCTGCTGCTTGCACGGCGGCTCGCCCGGGCCCGAATCTCCGCCCGTCGGAATCGGATCCTTCATGCGCTTGTAGAGCGCGGCCCGCTGGTACTTGTCCGAAGGAGGCGTCCGATAGAGGTAGCGCTCCGGCCAGGGGTTCCAATCGTTGGTCAAGGTCGGCGAGGTGGCCCACGGCGTGATCAACAGGGTGGGCGTCGCGCCCTTGACGAGCTGCCGCGTGCTGGGATCGCGCGGAAATGTGATGTCGGCCGCGGTCCGCACCTGCACCGTGGCGCCAGGCCCCAGGATGGCCGCGACCTTTTGATCGACGAACCCCTTGATCACCTGGGTGAGGCGGCGCGATTGATCGATGGTCGGGTTGCTGCTCTGATCGTCCTCGACGAGCAGCTGGATGGGCCTCCCCAGGACGCCGCCGCGCGCGTTCACCAGGTCGACGGCGACCTGCGCGCCTTGCAGAAGGCCCGTGCCGGTCCCCGAGTAACCGCCGGAGAGCGCGACGGAGAATCCGATCTTGATCGGCTCTTGGCTGGAGGGCGGCACGGACTCCTTCGAGCATGCCGTGGTGTCGAGGGCGAGCGCGGGTCCGACGATGGCGAGCAGGAGCAATCCGCCCGCGCGGAAAAGAGATGTGCGGGTCTTCATGGCGTACGTCTCCGCTTTCATTGGCACGGCTTGCCACCACAGTTGAGGATCGGATTGATTTGCTGGGACGTCGCCGGATCGTTGGGCCGCGCCAGGAAGTAAGCGGCCGTCGCGCCGCCCACGATGACGGCGCCCGCCACGATCCAGAAGACCGGGCTCGCGAACACGGATCGGTCCTTCTCCCCGTTCCCCTGGCCAGGGCCCGCCGCCGTCGCCGCCGGGGCCTCGATGACGATGGGCTTCGTCGCGCTGCCGCTCTCGAAGAGCACCCCGTCGTTGGCGTCCAAGCCTTGCGCGTAAATCTCGAGGTACGACGCTTTGTCGTTGGAGGAGGGCGGCACGACCACCGTGGTCGTGGGGGCCGCGGCCGACGACTTGACGATGAACGGATCGCTGCCCTCCCAGTGGTATCCGACCACCACCTTGCTCGCCATCCGCGTGGGATCGCGGAGGGTGACCACGATGCGGCTGTCGGTGCCTCGGTGAACATTGGCGGTGGCCTCGATGCCGGGCCGGATCGACTGCGCGCTCCACGAGCCCCGCGCCTCGAAGTAGGGCGCCTTGACCCGAGGGCTCATGTTCTGGTCGATCTTGAAGTCCGGATCGATCCCGATCAGCTTCACGAAGTAGTCGCGGGAGGGGCCGGCGTGGCCTACCACGGCGTGGGCGGTCGCGAGGTTCTTGTAAACGCGAACGAGCTGCTCGTGCGAGAGCCCGTTTCGTTTGGCGATGCGCTCGAGCACCGGAATGGCGCCTTCGAAGTCGACGTTGGCGACCAGCTTCTCCGCCTCGGCGAGTTCGTCGTCGACGCTGTTGCTGGCGCTGACCGACGTCTGCGCAAAGGTCACGGGGGCCGCGATCTGCGCGGCGCACGTGAGCAAAATGGCGAAAGTCCTGGTCCTGAATTTTCTTGGGATCGATAAGCACTTCATGGTCGTTCCGAACCTTCCGCACCGGGATGACAGCCACGCTTGCGCGAAGCTCCGCCCCTCGTCCCCTCGAGTCTGGGCGTACCGAGTCGACACATCCTTGCACCGAGTCTCTCAAAAGGTGGGCCTCGCTGCAAGTTTCAGCGATGATAGGTAAAAGCTCGTGGTAGCTTTTGCAAAGAGGTGAGCGCCGTGCGAGTGACTTCTTCCCTCGTTTCCTTCATCGTGCCTACACTTGTGGTGGCCGCCGTTTCTGTTGTTTTCGTGATTTCCGCCGCAGGATGCAGCGCAAAAGACGATCCACCCGAGCAGGGAAACTTGACGGTGAATTTCCCGTCCGCGCAGGCGGCCATGGTCACCCAAAAGATGACCACCTACGTCTTCGACGCGACCAATTTACCAAATCTCTGTCATGAGCTGGTGGCCAAACGCGTTTCGGCCGCAGGCACGTGGCCCGTGGCCCCAATCGCGGAGAGCTCCTCCTCGTCCACCTGCGATGTTTTGCGCTCCCCGAGCAGCGCCAAGATACCCCCGGTGCCGTTTGGCCAGCGTGCCGTGGCCATCATCGGATTTGGGAACGATGGAAATGCGGTGATGATCGGCTGCACCCACCTGACCACGGGTGCGGGCAACTTTCAGGTGCCCGTGTCCCTGACCGCCATCGATCCCGATAACTTCAAGTTGCGTGTCGAGGGCGTCAAATGTTCGCGCTTCGTGCAGTTCTGCGAAGGAAACTGCACGCAGTAGAAATAAGGACCGCCGGCCGCGGGACCAACCGACCAAGGGCTAGGATCGCAGGATCCGATAACCCTGCTTGGGCCGCCATCTCGGATGGTCACATTTGGGCTCGCTCGGGCTCATAAAGGTTCGCGCGAGCTTTTTTCGCGCCTTTCGGGTTCTTTCGGATTTTGATGAGCCGCTCCAGCTGCGACGCATTGGAATGCGCACCGCGTCGGATTCGCGTTCGTCGCCGTTTGTACGTGTTTCGCGTGTTTCGAGCTCACTCGTAGCCGACGGCCATCTCGGAAATCGATGTATACACCCTCGATCCGCCGGGTTTTCCGATGATTCGCACGCCGTCGCCCTCGAGCGGGTCGAACGTGAGCGTATATGTCGCGTGCGAAGGCGTGGTCGGATTGGCGGGATAACGCGGTAGGACATTAAGGCCAGTCGCATTTACCCACTTTCCATCGACCCGGACTTGCACGGCCAGGTTGTCGAACCAACCCCCGTCGGCGCCGATGATCCCCGTGGTGTAAACGACTTTGTTCATCCGGTATCGGGCTTCGAAGGTATAGCCCCAATGGTCGAGCACCCTTGCTTCGCCTGTGGCGCTATCTTCGCTTTGCCCCGAGGCGATGCCATCGTTCATCTGCGCCAGGGTGCCTTGGTGGATGGCGCGCGCCATGGGCGTGACCCCGAGACCGGTCCTGGCAAGCGCGGTCGTCCCTTTGACATTGGTCGCAGGGAGCCTCGAGCGCGGGACCAGCCGCATCGGGCGGAGGGAAAAGCGGTTGCGGTCGATGCCGGCGCTCCAGGAATTGGCTTGCATGTGGAGCGTTCGCCCGTCGGCGGAGATGAACTTGGACGGAAGGGTCGTGGCGTAGCCTCCGTGCTTGCTCTCCGTCCAGGGCGCCATGCCGAAGTCGAAGGTGGCGAGCTTCTTCCACGGACCCCACGGCGCGGGCGCGATGTACAGCTCGAAGGTCCACTCGGTCCACGACGCGTACACGTACCGTTGCAAGGGCGCATCGTAGACGATGCTCCCTTGCGCGATCTTGGTCATCCCGGGCTGACGCGAACCATCGGCGAGAACGGCGTACGCCCGCGACTCGTCGATCAGCACGGGCTTTCGCGCGCCGATGGACCGTTCGAACATGGGGCCGCTCGGTCCGATGCCGGTGAAGAACTCCCAGCGCTCGCGCATCAGGATGGCGTCCCTCGGAACGCGTGCAAGGTACAACCGTGTGGGGCTGGGCACGCTGTGGGAGAAGCGCCAGTTGTTGTCGAGACCGTATACGTACAGCTGGTCGTCGATGGCGTGTTCCCCGTTCTTACCGAAGTCGAGGAACATCATCGTCGTGAAGACGTGATCGTCGAACATCGGCACCGACGGTGCTTCCATCCACGTGGCGCCGTGATCGCGCGATCGGACGAGGGTGGCCGCGGGGGCGCGCGCATAGTCGACCCTGCTCAGGCTTTGAACTGCGACGAAGATGTCGCCGTCGAGACACGCCATCCCCGTCGGCTTGCGATAGAAGGGACCGGACGTATGCAGCTGCGTGATCTGATCCGATGCCCCGAGCCACGCGCCCGTCATATGGGGCGAGGGATCGAGCGGCGAGCCGGTGATGCGGTTCATCACGATGTCGGCCTTCGGCCGGTGCGGATCGAAGCCGCGTCCATCGCCGCACGCCGCGTAGAGTGCATCGTCGTCGGACCAACACGAGGGCCACAGATCGCCGTCGTTGGGCGATGTGGGGATGTCCATGGTGGCTGGCGCCACATCGACGATGGCAAATTCGTCGTCGTCCTCGGGCACGATGGGCGGGACGTTCGGAGCACCGGGACCACCCTCGGGCCCCGTGCCGTTCGGATCCACATCGCTTGCATCACGTGCGTCACCCGCGTCACCCGCGTCGGCGCTGGGCAAACCCAGATCGCCGCGGCCCGCGGTTGGTGCGGCGTCGTCGGCGCAGCCCGTGAGGAGCGCGAGCAGGACCTGGAGCGCGGTGAGCGCGGCCATCGCGGCCCTTGCCCGCGCCATCGGGGAGGACGGCGCCGCGAGCGCGCGGGCGTGACGTGGGGGCATCCGCTATTTCAAGCCGAGACGTCGATTGAGCGTTTCGTTGCTTTTGATGGTGACCGGGTACGTCTGTTTCAAGCCCTGCTCTGGATTTTCGAGCACCAGCACATGGTCGCCGGGCGGAAGCGGGAGGCGCACGATGGGGGTCTGGCCCAGGCTCTTTCCATTTTCGGAGACGAGGGTCCACGGATAGGTGTCGATCGTCAGATAGCCATTGGGCTCGGTCGTCGAGGGGCGCGGTTCGACGGCGGCCGTCTCTTTGGGCGCGGGGGCCGCCAAGGTCTTGCCGCCTCGTGCGGGTTGCGGCGGCGGGCGCCAGGGCGTGTCGGGCTTCTCTTTTTCGAGGATGACCAGCACCTCTTTGTCGGCGTCGAGGGTGACGGTCACCGCCCTGGTCACATAGCCTTTGGCCTCGCCGCGCACGGTGTGCACCGAGTTGCGGGTGAGCGATACGGCGCGCGCGTTGGTCTCCAGCGGGGTGGGGCTATCGTCCAAAAACAGCTTGGCGCTGCTCGGCTCCCCGCGAACGAAGATGGTGACCTTTTGCGCCGAGGGCTCCTGGGTCATGGCCTCCATGGCGCTCTTGGTGGGGGCCTCTTGGACGCCCGCCGCGACCGGCTTGGTGCCATTGTCGGCCACGGGCTCGGGCTTGCGAAGCGCGACGAGCCATACGCCCACGAGCCCCGCGAACAGGAGCACGCCCAAGAAGAGGAAAGCGAACATTCGGTTCGGCTTTCCCTGCTGCAAGACCACGCGCGAGCGGCTCATGGTGGCGCCCGAGGACGACGCCAGATCCGGGTAGAGCGAGGGCCCCACCGGCATCTGCGGATCGCTGGCGTCGCGCGCCACCGTGGAAATCAGCGGGATCGATGCGCCAGGCGAGGTGCCACTGGAGGCCCCGAGGGTCGCGAACTCGCCGGTGCCGAGCAGCTCGGCCTTGGCGAGCTGCTTGTCGATGAGCGTCTGCCGCTCGGCGCGCGGCTCGGCGAAGAGCATTTGCATGTAGCCGACGATGGGCTTGAGGCCCTTCGTGCCGGTGAGCGAGGCGAGATATGCCTCGAGATCGGCCTGCAGCTCGAGACAGCTCGGGTACCGGTCTTCTTTCCGGTGCGCCATGGCCTTGCGGCAGATGGCGTCGATGGCCTCGGGAACGTCGGGTCGCACGTCCCTCGGCATGGGGACCTCGCCCGCCAAGGTGGCGCCCATCACCTCGATGTCGCTCTTGCCGCGCCAGAGGGGCTCGCCCACGGCGGCCTCCCAAATGGCCACGCCCAGCGCAAAAATATCCGAGCGCCGATCGATGGAGTTGCCCGTGAGCTGCTCGGGCGGCATGTACCGCACCTTGCCCTTGAAGGTGCCCACCTCGGTCTGATGGGTCGACGTGCGCGCCTTGGCGATGCCGAAGTCCAAAATTTTGACCTGGCGATCGAAGGTGACGAAGATGTTGTGCGGCGAGATGTCGCGGTGCACGAGGTTCAGCGGGGAGCCGTCGAAGTCCTTGGCCTCGTGGGCGTAGTGCAGGCCCGTCATGGCGTGGATGAGCACCTCGTAGTGCATCCACAAGGGCAGGGGGGTGCCGAGCTTTCGCCCCTGGCCGATGATTTTGCTCAGGGGGTAGCCGTCCAAGTACTCCATGACGATGATGTCGCGCTCTTCTTCGCGAACGACCTCGTACGTCTGGACGACATTCGGATGATTGAGACGCGCGGCCACACGCGCCTCGTCGATGAACATGGCGAGCAAACCGGGGTTGGCCGCGACATTGCTGCGGGGCACCTTCAAGACGACGAGCTTGTTGAAGCCACGTTGCCCCATCATGACGGCCAGATAGACCTCGGCCATGCCGCCCGCTCCAAGCTGGGCGATGATGCGGTAACGTCCGATTGTCGGAAGTACCATGTTACTGGCCCGGTTGGGCTCCCCCATGCCGCCTCTCCACTGCGCGCGGTGCGCTTCGTGTTCTTCGTGTGATGGTGTTCGTGGTGTTCTACGTGTGAAGGATCCCTCGGAGGGATCGTACGGGAAAAAGACAGGATTACGCTAACACGTCATCGTCGCGAACGCTCAAATGCTGAACAGAGTGAATCAAACTTTCGCACTGAACCCGGAACGTCACAATTCGTTGAGCACGCTTGGGCCGCTCTTCGGATTGGGCCGCGAACCCCGGGTCCTAGGACGGCCAAAGGTGAGACGTTCGACGAAGGCGAACTATTTCGGCCAAAAATAGAAACGGATTGCGCCAAATCGTCCGGTATCGGACGTGCGTCATGACGAGCATGCATCAGCTGAGAGTATCTTTTTGACATCGGCGCGATATGCCGCAGGGACGCGCCCTAGCGCGATGCGTCTTCACGAAGCGCACGACGGCGAAGGGCCGCGCGAAGTCTCAACTCGGTCATGATGCAGCGGTCCTGGACCACCAGGATACCGCGTTCGGCGAGGCGCTCGGCGAAGACGTCGTCGTGGATGCCTTGTTGGAGCCAGACGCTCGCGGGCTTGGCCGCGAGAAGATCCTCCAAGTGCGGCATGAGATCTTCGGGGCGCCGGAAGACGTCGACCATATCGATGGGGCCTGGCACGTCGGCGACCTTCCGGTACACGGGGCGTCCCAGGATGGTGGTGACCTTCGGGTAATAAACGGGGACGGGTACGACGTCGTAGCCCGACTCCACGAGGAACCGGGGGACGTTGAACGCGGGCTGTTCGGGCTGGGCCTCCGTCTTGATGCCGAGCACGGCGATGCGGTGCGTGCGCGCCAAAAGGTCCTCGATCGCTCGGGGATCGTCGATGACGTTGGGGTGCATCACCTCGTCATAGAGCCGAGGACACCGGATGGCCATCGCTGCGCCGCCGCCCTACGTTTCCGCCGCCGCCTACCGGGGAAAAGCAGATAAAACGAGGGCCGACCCGACAAGCTCGACAACCTCGGGATCACCCCGATTCGAAGCGACCGACGCGAACGACGAACGAGACAAACGAGACAAACGAGACAAACGAGAGAGAGGAACGGAGAACATGTCCGAAAAGCTATGGGCCGCCGTCGATCAGTACATTACGGACGCCTTGCTGCCGTCCGACGCGGCGCTGGAGGCGACCCTTCGCGCGAGCCACGCGGCGGGCCTGCCGGCGATCGCCGTTTCGCCGGCCCAAGGCAAGCTCCTGCAGCTGCTCGCGCGGCTGGTCTCGGCGCGAAGGATCCTCGAGGTGGGCACGCTCGGCGGCTACAGCACCATTTGGCTCGGGCGGGCCCTGCCCGAGGGCGGGCGCTTGATCACCTTGGAGGCGGATCCAAAGCACGCCGAGGTGGCGCGCGGCAACATCGCCGGCGCGGGGCTCGACAAGGTGGTCGACGTGCGCCTCGGTCTGGCGCTCGACACCTTGCCGGTGCTCGAGGCCGAAAAGGGCGGTCCGTTCGATCTGGTGTTCATCGACGCCGACAAGAAGAGCAACGCCGATTACTTCGATTGGGCGCTCAAGCTGAGCCGTCCTGGCAGCTTGATCCTGGTGGACAATGTCGTTCGCCGCGGGGCGGTGGTCGATGCCGACAGCCACGATCCCAACGTCCAGGGCGTGCGCCGCCTCTACCAGCGGATCGCCGCGGAGCCCCGGGTGAGCGCCACGGCGATCCAGACGGTGGGGGTCAAGGGTTACGACGGCCTGGCGATCGCGCTGGTCACGGGCTGAAATCGTCGTACGGGTTTTCGCGCGGTCCCACGCCACGAGCGCTTCGAGCAGGGCGGCGTGGGGCCCTTTGCGCAGGCGCGACGCGAGCGTCCGCAGGTGGTGCGGCGCCGCGATGCCCAGGCGGGCGAGCAGTTGGTCGGTGGTGCGAACGCCGTCGGCCTCGAGCTTGGCCAGGTGCTCGGCGCCGAGCCCGTGGGGGCCGAGGGCGCCCACGGCGTCGTTGTCCCAGACGAAGAGGAGGAGATCGTCGAGGGCGAGGCCCCGCGGCCGGGTGGAGGTGGCGGGCTGTTGGCCGATGGCGTCCTCGGGCGTTGGGCCGAGGCCCGGTCGGTGCCGTCGATCTGCTTGAAGGAGATCGACATCCTTCCGACCCGGGTGTCGTTCTCGAGCCGTTCGTCCCAGTACTGGACGTGCACGTCGACGCCCACGTCCTGGCCGGGTTCGAGCACGTCGCGGGTGGCCGACACCGTGTAGTTCGTCTTCGTCGAATCGCTGGGCGAGGCGCGGGTGGTGATGCCGTACGTTCGATCGTTTCGATTTTCGAACCATACGGTGTCGCAAATGCCAATTTCCGACGGCGCCGGCTGATCGATGTGAAAGGGCGCGTGGTCCCCTTCGTCCAGCGGCTCTTCCTGGTTCTTCTGGTCTTGTTTCTCCAGCTTCTCCAAGGTGCTCACGGCAAATACCTTTCCCCCGCCGGGTCGAAAGAATTCGCAGGTGCACACGCGCACGTTGCCGCTCCCCCCCGCGAGTTCGTCCGGCGTATCGCACGGACTTTCGCGCGTCAACGGACGCGGCCGCGCGTCCTTCGTGTGCGCGGGGCGAGCTTGCGTGAACTTTGCGCGCGCTTTCCGCGCGGCCATCGGATAAACGAGGCCGCGACCGATGATGGCTGCCGGCACGCTCCTCGACGTTCTCCATGGTTACGCGGCGCGTTTTCCCGAACGGGCGAGCGCCCTCGATCCTTTGCGCGCGCTCATCGCGGATGGTGCCAGCGTGACATCACGCCACGAGCCTCGGGGCCATGTGACGGTGGGCGCCGCCGTGCTCGATCCAGAGGGGCGTCTTTTGGTGGTGCGCCACCGCGCGCTGGGGCGGTGGTTGATGCCGGGCGGCCACTTGGAGCCGGGCGATCGCACCTTGCTCGACGCGGCGTTGCGCGAGCTATTGGAGGAGACGGGGATATCGCCCGAGCAGGTTCGGGTGCCTGCTCTTTGGCGCGAGGTACCGATTCACATCGATTGCCACGTCATCCCGGCCAACCCGCGAAAGGGGGAGCCGGAGCACGCGCACTGGGATTTTCGGTTCCTCTTCGAGATGGTCGGGACGGAGCGAAGCATGGTGCTGCAGACCGAGGAGGTGCTCGACGCGAGGTGGCTCGCGCCCGATGCGCACTCGGAGATCGTCGCGGCGGTGATTCGGGCGGCGCTCAAGGACGATCCGCGCGCGCGCCCGGCTCGATGAGCCATCCCTCGACGAGCCAAGCCTTCGGTCCGCTGCCGGGGTCGTCGGCCGCGGGCAGCGCGGGCGCACGTCCATAGCGGCGGCCCAGCTTTCCCTGATCGCTCACCCGCGCGTTCCATCCCAACCCGGCGAGCCACGCGGCCGGATCCTCCACCGACGATTGCCACGGCGCACCGCGCGCGGCCAACGCCGCCAAGGTGGCCGCCATTCCGTCGCGGGTGGCTTGGTTCACGTGCTCGAGCCCGATCCGGCTCCCCAGGACCGAGAGCCGCGCGATCCGCTGGAGCAAGCGGTCGCCGTCGGCCTTGGTGAGGTAGAAGAGGAGGCCCTCCACCAGCCACGCCGTCGGTACATCGTGGCGGAAACCGATCCGCGAGAGCGCCGCCGGCCAATCGTCGCGCAGATCGGAGGGGACGAGGATGCGGTCACACTTGGCGCGCGCGCGCGTCTTGGCGAGGACGCTCTCCTTGAAGCGCAGCATCGTCGCGAGCTCCACCTCGAACAGCCGAACCTCGGGCGGCAGCGCGAGACGAAACGCGCGCGCGTCGAGCCCCGCCGCCAAGATGACCACCTGCGGGCACCCCGCGGCGCACGCCCGCTCCACGTACTCGTCGAAGTACTTCGTGCGCACCGCAAAGTAATCGGCCGGCGCCGCGGGGAGCTGGCTGGCCGAATCACCGGCGCGCCCCGCCGCCTCGACGAAGGCCGACGCGAAGGGGTCGAAGAAGAGCCGATCGGGCCGCGCGCTCTCGAGGGCGCGGTAGTGCGCGATGGTCAGCGCCGTGGTTTCGATGAAGGAGAGATCCGTGGCCAGATCGTCGCGTAAGGCAGACAGCATGAGGGCTCCTTTGGTTGTGTAATTGAATGAATATCGTATACTACGAACTTCGTTTTATAGGCTGCATAGGCCCCCCGCCCGACTCTCCCCATGAGGGGATGAGGGGCTCGTGCGATGACAAGGACTGCTCCTTCCCCCTCGAGGGTCGGGGTGGGGAGCCGCAATGGCCGCGCGATTAGACCTTGCGCGCGATCTTTCGAAAGAGCTTTAGAAACGCCGCGCGATCGTCGGGGTCGGGCAGCGCATCGAGGATCTTGCGCATCAACATGCGCTCGACCCGGTGGTGTTCGCGTTGCACGTCGAGGCCGCGCTCTGTGAGCGCGATCCGGTAGGAGCGCTTGTCCGTCGGGTGGATGGTGCGCATCAGAAGCTCGCGCTTCTCGAGCCGGTCGATGATGCTCGTGAGGGTGCTCTGCGGGACCTGCAGAAACTCGCGCATCTCGGCCAAGGTGTGATCGGGCTTCTCCTCTGCGAAGGAGAGCGCGTGCAGATCGAGGAAGCTGATACCCACGAGCTTGTCCGACCAAAGATCGAGCCGCGCGAGGTTCAGGCGCAGCAGCAGCACATGGAGCGCGGCATTCAATTCTTCGACGTCGCGGTCCAAGGACATGATACGAAGTTCGTAGTAAACGAGCCTCGGAAGGTCAAGGGCTCGGTACGGTGGAGGTACGAAAGTGGCCAAAATAGGCTCATCGCCTTGCTAAGTCAGCCCTTATCACCTACCACGTTGGGGTGGCTGGGATCCTTCACGGACCGCTTCCGGTCTTTATCGCTCAAGCTGCGCTGATCATCGTTGCCTCGCGGGTCCTCGGGCTCGTGACCCGCAGTCTGCGGCAGCCGATGGTCATCGCGGAGATCACGGCCGGCATTCTGCTCGGCCCTTCGCTCCTCGGCTGGCTCGCGCCCGACTTCTCGGCGGCGCTCTTCCCAAAGGAGTCCATGGGGCTCTTGGGGATGATGAGCCAAGTCGGGCTGATTTTTTTCATGTTCCTGATCGGGCTGGAGCTCGATCCAAAGCTGCTCCGCGGCCGCGCGCACACGTCGGTGGCCATCAGCCATTCGAGCATCGTCCTGCCGTTCTTGTTGGGCGGCATTTTGGCGCTCTATCTGTATCCGCGCCTAGCCCCGGCCAACGTGCCATTCAGCTCGTTCCTCCTCTTCATGGGCGTGGCCATGAGCATCACCGCCTTCCCGGTGCTCGCGCGCATCTTGGTCGAGCGGCGGCTCCTTCGCTCGAAGCTCGGGGCCATCACCATCGCCTGCGCCGCCGTCGACGACGTGACCGCGTGGTGCATTTTGGCCTTCGTGGTCTCCATCGTGCGCGCGTCGGGGGTGGCGGGCGCCATCCGCACCTCGGCCTTCGCCTTCGTGTACATCGGCTTCATGGTGTGGGTGATCCGGCCCTTCTTCGGGCGGTTCGCCGATCGAACGCGCCTCGGGCTCTCCCAGAACATCGTGGCAGTGGTGATGGTGCTGCTCCTGGTCTCCAGCTGGCTCACGGAGCTCATCGGCATTCACGCCCTCTTCGGCGCCTTCTTGTTCGGCGCGGTGCTCCCCAAGAACGGCGGCTTGGCCGCGGCGCTGGCCGAGAAGATCGAAGATCTGGTGGTGGTGGTCCTCCTGCCGCTCTTCTTCGCATACAGCGGTCTGCGCACCCAGATCGGGCTGCTCGACACGCCGGGGAGCTGGGTCATCTGCGCGGCGATCACCGTGGTGGCGTGCCTCGGCAAGTTCGGCGGCAGCGCGGTGGCCGCGCGCCTGACGGGGCTGGGGTGGCGCGAGTCGAGCGCCATCGGCATCCTGATGAACACGCGCGGGCTGATGGAGCTCATCGTGCTCAACATGGGGCTCGATCTCGGCGTCATCTCGCCCACCTTGTTCACCATGCTGGTGCTCATGGCGCTGATCACCACCTTCATGACCACGCCGCTGCTCCAGCTCACGTACCCCATCGAGCGCTTCGCCCAGGAGCTCACCGATCCGCAGGAAGAAGACGAGGCCAAGCCCGGCGAGCCCGCGGGCGCACCCGCCGCCGATGGTGTAGCCGCGGCCGCGGGCGCGCCAGACGAGCAAGCTCCGTACACCGCCTTGGTGTGCGTGGCGTACGAGCGATCGGGCCCCGGCCTGATCACCCTCGGCTCCGCCATCGCAGGCGCGCCCGACGTGGACGCAAAGCTCTACGCGCTTCGTCTGCGGCGCGCGACCGATCGCGGCTCGTTCTTTTTGGACAAGGACGCTGCGGGGCCGGGCGGCGATCCCTCGGGCGAAGAGGCCGCGCTGGTGCCGCTGCTCGACACGGCGCGCAAGCTCGGCGTGAATGTGCGCCCGCTCTCCTTCCTGTCGGACCTGCCCGGACGCGACATTTGCGATGTCTCCAAAGTGAAGCACGCAAACCTGGTGCTCCTGGGGTGGCACAAGCCGATCCTGACCGCCTCGATGCTCGGCGGCACGGTGCACGAGGTGATGCTCGGCACGCCCTCCGACGTGGGGGTCTTCGTCGATCGGGGGCTCGAGCGCATCGGGCGGCTGCTGGTGCCGTACTTGGGGTCCGAGCACGATCGCGCGGCGCTCTATCTGGCCCGGCGCATCGCGGAGAGCACGGGGGCCAACGTGGTGGTGCTCCATATCGTGAAGCCCGACGGGGCGGGGGAGCGGCTCGGTGCCGAGCAGCGGGTGCGCGAGGAGTTCCAAGAGCGCGGACGCAACCGGCCCTATGATGTATCGTTCGAGGTCGTGCAGCACGAGTCACCCGAGGAGGCGGTCATCGTGGAGAGCCGTGCGGGCTACGATCTGGTGCTCGTGGGCGTGGGGGAGAGCTGGGGGCTCGCGCACCGCACCTTCGGGCTTCAGTCCGAGGCGATCTTGAAGCAGTCGCCCGCGTCCGTGCTGGTCGTTCGCAAGGGGAGCGGGGTCACCGAGCCCGCGCGGTCCGAGCGTGCCGCGGAGCCCGGCCATGCCCCGCGGCTCGCGGAGGCGTCCTTTTCGGGGGTCGCGGGCGTCGCGCCGCGTCCGGAGTCGTAAGGCGCCCCATCGATGCACTTTGGGGCGACCCTTCGGCTTTTGCGCATGCACACGGGGCTCTCGCTGCGGGAGCTGGCCGAGCGCATCGGGGTCTCCAACGCGTACCTGAGTCGGGTCGAAAATGGGCACGATGGTCCGCCCACGCCGGACCGGCTGGCGACCATCGCGCGCGAGCTGGGGGTGCCTCCCGCGACCCTCATCGAGCTCGCCGACAAGGTGGGCTCCCTGGCGACGGACTACTTGGAGCGCGTCCCGGCGGCGCGCGCGCTCTTGCTGGAGATCTTTCAGCGCGATCTGGGGCCGATGGATCTCGCGCGCATCAAGGCGTTCGTCGAGCGTGAGTTCCCCATGCCGGGCGCCACCCGCGCCGAGGCCCTGGCGGTTCGTGCGATGCTCTCACCCAGCCGCGCCATCCTGGGGCTCTCCTGCAGCGACATCGACGATGCCATCGACGTGGCGTCGGCGCGCTTGGCCTCGCCTTTGGGGCTCTCCGCTGCGGAGCTGGGCGAGCGGGTTCGGCGCCGGGAGCGGGAGTGCGCCACGTGCGTGGGCGGAGGGCTCGCCGTTCCGCACGCGGTGATGCCCGGCGCGCCCCCGTGCGCGGCGGTGGTCACCTTGCGCCGCCCGCTCCTCGGCGACACGCCGGACGGGCGTCCGCTGCGCATGTTTCTGGTGCACGTTCACCCGGGCGGACCGCAGCATGCACGCCTGCTCGCGTACATGGCGCGGTGGGCCGACGAGGACGTGGTGGCCGCCGCCTGCGCGGAGCGCGACGCGGGCCGTTTGATCGCGCAGCTCGTGGGCTAACGAGGTCGCTAGGTCGCCGCGGGCGCGGGCGGGTACGGCGGGCCTTTGAGCTCGACGGTGTTGCCTTCGGGATCGGTGACGTAAATCGAGGGGCCGTTGCCCTCGGCGCCGAAGCGCGGGCTGACATCGCCCGCATCGATGCCGAATTTTGCCAGGTGCGCGCGGATCGCGTCCGGGTCGAACGGGTCGATGCGAAAGCAGAAATGATCCATGTTGCGCCCCTCGCGGCCAGGCGGGGCGCCGCCGGCGCTTCCGAGCTTTCCATCGATGGGGACGAGGTCGACCAGCGAGCTTCCGGCGCGGAGTTGAATCAGCCCAATGGCCTCTTGATGACGTTCCACGGTGCAGCCCAGGGCCTCGCAGTAGAAGCGCAAGGTCTCCTCCAAGTGGGCGACCCGTAGAACCACGTGATCGATCTCGCGAATGTGAATCATGGCGTTCACCGATGAGAAGAGCACAAGCCTCGAAGCTTTTGCTACCTCATCCGTAATGCGTTGTGACGCTTGTGCCACTGACGCTCGGTGCGCGCATCGTTTGCGCACGTTGCGCGCATCGCTTGCGCTCGTCTTGGGCGGTGTGCCGCTTGCGCTTGGCTTTCGTGAGCATCGCTTGCGCTTGGCGTGGGCATCGCGCGCGCTCGGCGTGCGCGTCGGTTGCGCTCGGCGTTGTGCACCGTTTGTGCGGGCCGTTGCGGCATTTCGTCGATGCGCGCGCTTCGCAGAGTTGGAAGGGCGGATCGCAGCTCTGCAATGCAGTGAAGCGGGCGCGATCACAAGAGTTCGAAAAAAGTGAAAGCCGAACCTTTGGCACGCGACTCGCAATTACGTTGGCCGGCATCACGCTGCTGGCTCTCCCCCCCCGGGCCCTGCGTGGTGCCTTTTTTCTTTTGTGCGCGCGCGCGGGGTCGCGGTCGGTGCGCGATGAGCGGTGCGCGATGTACGGATGCGGGCCGGGCGAAGCGCGACGAGCGAAGCGATGCGCGGCGAAGCGCGTGTGTTCGTCCGAGGCGTTTTCGGTTGCGTGCGTCAGCTTGACACTTGTTCAATTTAACGAATGATCTGTCCGCAATAACAGAGTCGACTCTGCGGAGGAGGACGGTCATGAGCCATATTCGAGAGGAAGTGCTCGACGCCAACGCGGCCTACGCCAAGAATTTTGGCGACAAGGGGAAGCTCGCGCTGCCCCCCGCCCGAAAGTTCGCGATCCTCACGTGCATGGACGCGCGCATCGACCCGGCGAAGCTCGCGGGCCTGAACGAAGGCGACGCCCACGTGATCCGCAACGCCGGAGGCCGCGCCAGCGACGATGCCATCCGCTCGCTGGTCATCTCGTACAAGCTCTTGGGCACCCGCGAGTGGTTCGTGATCCACCACAGCAACTGCGGCATGGAGCTCTTCACCGATGAGATCATCCGCGATCTGCTCGCCTCCAGCTTGAAGACCTCGAGCTACGACGGCAAGCAATGGCAGGACAGCGGCAAACGGGAGGGCTCGCGCCAGGGTGATTTCATCGACTGGCTCACCATCCGCAACCAATCCGAGAGCGTCGCCACCGACGTGGAACGCATCCGCACGCACCCCCTCGTCCCCGGCGAGATCCCCATCTACGGCTACGTCTACCAAGTCGAGAGCGGCCGCCTCATCGAGGTGCCCGAGGCCACCCAAGCCGGCCGCGCCCGTTAGTCGCGCCAACGCGTCCCGCGCCCGTTCGTCGCGCCAACGCGTTCCGCGCTTGCGTCCTGCGCGCCCCTCGCGGTCGTCTACGACGGAAGCTGCGGGGGGCGGCGCTCGTTCCAGGGAAAGAGTTGTTCGAGCTGGCGCGCCGCCGCCAAAAGGAGGCCCTCGTCGAACATGCGCCCCGAGACTTGGAGGCCCATGGGCCGCCCGTCCTGGGTAAGGCCGAGCGGAACGCTGATGGCGGGGAGGCCCGTGACATTGAAGACCGCCGTGTAGCCACCCAGCTCGGCGGCGGCGGCGAAGGCTTGCTCGGGCGGGAGATCGCGGTAGGCGCCGATGGTGGGGGCGGGCTGCGCGACGGTGGGCGTGATCCAGAGATCGACGGCCTCGAGCACGCGCAGGTAGCGACCGGCGAGCGCGGCGTGCAGCGCGCTCACGTCCTTGCCGCGCAGTTTGTGGCCGGCTTCGGCGAGCCAGCGGGTGATCGGCTGCGTTTTTTCCCAGCGGGTGAGGGGAATGGCGCCGATCAAGTGCTGCCAGAGGGGCACGATTTCTTCGAGCGTGGTGTCCGGCAGCGAGCCCTCTTCCACCTCGTGCCCCAACTCGGCGAAGGTGCGCGCCACCTTCTCGACCCCGGCGGCGATCTCGGGGTGCGTGGGAGCCAACGGCGTGCGCGTGAGGTAGCGGATGCGCAAACGCGGGAGCGGCTCGTGCGCGAGCTCCGCAAAGGAGCGCGCCGGAGGAGGCGCCCAGTGCGGCCGCCCGTAGGTGGAGCCGGACATCACGTCGAGCATCGCGGCCACGTCATCGACGGTGTGGGCCATCGGGCCCGAGGTGTAGAGCAGCTGGCGATCGTTGATCCCGTACGCGTTGCGCACCCGGCCGCGCGAGGGCTTGAGCCCCACCAAATGGCAAAACGCCGCCGGGATGCGGATGGATCCGGCGCCGTCGGAGCCTTGCGCGACGGGGAGCATCCGCGCGGCCAGGGCGGCGCCCGAGCCACCGCTGGAGCCCCCCGCGCTATGCCCGAGCGACCATGGATTGCGCGTCGGCGGATGAATGTCCGGCTCGGTGACCGGCATCGCCCCCCACTCCGAGGTCGAGAGCTTCCCCAAAATGACGAAGCCCGCCCGGCGGAGCGGGGCCACCGTGAAGTCGTCCACCGGCAGGAGCACGGGCATGGCCGCGCGCGAGCCCCAGCGCGTGGTGGTGCCGCGCACGATGTTCAAATCCTTGATACCGATGGGCACGCCGAAGAACGCCGGCATGGGCTTTTGCCCGCGCGCGCGTCGCCGCTGCAGATCCTTCCAGCGCGCGTCGAGCAGCGCCCGGCGGCGCGATACGGTCACGAACGCGTGGATGTGTGGATCGAGCCGCTCGATGCGATCCAAATAGCCGCGCACGAGCTCCTCGCTCGTGACGTGGCCGGACTCCAGGAGCTTCACTTGCGCAAGCGCGCTCGCATCGAGAACGTCGTCCATGCGATTAACATAACATGAGGCCATCCTCAGTTTTGAATTTCGTCACGGAGCGCGCGGCGCGGCGCTTTTTTCCGCGGTCCCGGCCCGTTTGGCGCCGGCGACGAAGGCCAATCCCTGCGCATTGAGCTTGATGTCGAGGGCCAGCAGCTTGCGTTCGGCCTCGCCGAGCTCGGGCGCCTCTTCGGCGATGGCCTCCTCCCAGAGCCCCGCGAAGCGCGCGCTCATCGTCTCCATGGACTCGTCGCCCCGGGCCGCTTCTTCGACCCACGCGCCCGCGCGGTCGATGAAGCGAACCAGCTGCGGGGCGAGCTCGCGCCCCGTGTCGTAGGCGCCGTAGTGGGTGGGGCACACGAAGCGCTCGCCGAGGGCGAGCACGCGCTCGATGCTCTTTTTTGCGAGCGCGGCGTCGAAGTTGGTCGGGCTGGTGGAGGGGAGGGCGAAGCCCGCGCGGCCGCGCTGCTTGGCGATCCGTTGCAGCGAGGGGTAGATGACGCCGAAGGTATCGCCCGTGTAGACGGTCTCCAGCCGCGGATCGTCCACCACGAAGTGATGGTTCGCGTGGCCCGCGGTGTGAAAGACGGACAGGGTCGCGTCGCCCAGCGCGACGCTCTCGCCATCTTCGAGCGCGCGCACCCGCTCCTTGGGAATGGGCGCGATGTCGCCGTAGAGCGCGTGGAAGTTCTCCGCGCCATAGACGGCGGTGGCGCTCTTCACGAGCTTCTCCGGATCGATCAGGTGGCGCGCGGCGCGCGGGTGGGCGAGGAGCGTGGCGTTCGGACACGCAGCGACCATGGCGCTGGCGCCCGACGCATGATCGAGGTGCGCGTGCGTGACGATGATCCAGCGTACGTCTTCGGGCGTCTTCCCCGCTGCCGCCAGCGCAGAGAGAAGGCGGGGGTGCGCGTAGGGCGTATGGGTCTCGATGAACGCGCACTCGTCGCCGGCGATCCGCAGGTAGCAGGCGGTGAACTCCGGCGCGATGTCGCTGTCGATCGTGATGCGCTCGTGCTTCGTCATGGCACGAATGTTACGACGGGCGCGCGGCCGCGTCGTGACATTCGCGCCGAACCCCACGTTCCCGCGTTTCCTACGGTCACGCGCTCACGCGCCGATGCGATAGGTGAGGATGCGAGAGCGCGCTACGCCGAGGCGGATGCCGGAACGGCGCCTGCGCGCGTGGCCAGCGCGCCGTCGATCGTATCGAGCGCGGCCCGTAGCTCGTCGCCCTCGAGCGAGAGGCGCGGCGGCCTTACGCGCGACGAGCCACGGCCGACCCGCTCCTGCGCGAGCTTGATGAGCTGCACGTATTTAGGGGCCGTGTCCATGCGGAGCAAGGGCAGGAACCATCGGTAGAGCGCGGCGGCTTCCCGTTTTCGACCATCGACGGCGTAGCGAAAGAGCGCGACCGATTCGGCGGGGAAGGCGTTGACGAGGCAGGCGATCCAACCGGTTGCCCCGGCGCCGATGCCCTCGACGATGGCGTCCTCCACGCACGTGAGGATCTCGAGCCGCTCACCCAGCGCGGTGCGAATGGCCGTTAGCCGGCGGACGTCGACGCTCGGCTCCTTGATGGCCTCGAGGTTGGGGAAATCGCTTGCCAGGGATGCAATTTGCTCCGGGAGAAAATTGATCCGATTGGGCATGCGGTGGTTGTAAAGCAAACATGGCAAATCGGTGGCGCTCATCACCGCCGACAGGTGCGCGCGAATCTCGCGCCAATCGCCGCTGTGCACATAAGGCGGCGTCACCATGAGCCCGCGACACCCCACCGCGCGCGCGTGCTTTGCCAGCGCGACCGCTTCCGGCGTGCCCAACGCGGAGATGCGCGGAAGCACCGGAACATGGTCGCCGACGGCGCCGACGCAGGTCTCCAGGATTTGGCGCTTCTCGGCGTGCGACAACGTGGAGCCTTCTCCCAGTGAACCGATCGGCAAGATGCCGACGATCCCATTTTCCGCGAGCCATCGGCAATGCGCCGCGAGCAGGCCATGATCGACCGTTAGATCGGCGTTGAAGGGGGTCGTGATCGCGGAGATGACGCCGCGCCAAACCACGCGCAATCCTTTGCGCCGCGAGCGGGGGCTGACGTCGGAGCCCGACTCGTCTTTTCGAATGGCGTGCGCGGGGGCGCCCCGGCCGAGCGCTGCGCTGCCGACCGCACCGACCGGACTCACCACATCGATGCGGCCCGATGTATTCGGTTGATGTGTTCCAACATGCGGAATGGGCGGAACAACCCGTGCGCAACCGGCGCGCGAGCCGGAATTAGGAGACTCCAATTTCATTGGCGTAAACCTCCCGAGCTTTCGCACTACGCGTGGCGATTGAACCCCACGACCCAACCCAACGAGACAGAAAGGCTCGACCTCACACCTGATGCGAAGTGACATCACCAGCGGGTCCGATTGACATCAAATGACATCGGACTCGCGCTTTCACGGGGACCTAATTCCGCAAGGGTATCCGCAGTATGCCCGTGCCCACATCGCACGACTGCAAACCCACTCGTCCGGAATGCCACGCGGTGCTTAGCATATTTTGCAATTGAGGAGTCAATAATCTTCGGTCCAAAATAATTTATCACGGTGACGCGCCGCGTTTCGATGCAGACACACGTATTGGTCGCATGAATTCCCGGCGATCGTGGGCGACCGCGATTGGCGGCACCTCGGTTTCGCGCCCTAAAAAAAGGCACCTCGAGAGGACGCTTTCAATTCATGGAGCGACGGACCGAAACTATGGTATACGACATTGGATCGTTCCGGATGAGTGGGTTTGCAGCGAGCGGTACGATGTGGGCTCGCACCGATATCTGCGGATACCCTTGCGGGACGATTTCTTCACCTCTCTTCTCTCGCTTCTCCTGATCATCTTCGCCGGAAACGCGAAGGCGCCCCGAGGCCGGGCGAATCGAGAAGAAGCCCGCGTGAGCGCGGGTCGAGCGGATCGGCGGGCCCGAGCGGATCGGCGGGCCGAGTGGATCGAGACAGATGTTATGGGCGCAGGCGCCAGACGGCGCGGCGCGGAATGCGGTGCTTCTTGTAGCGGGCGCGCTCTTCGTCGTCGGCGTCTTGGGGCAGATCGAACTTCTCGGGCGAGGCGCGGTAGTGGGCGAGCTTTTCGGCATCGGCGCGCGCGCGCTCGATCTGAAGCTTGTAGTCCCAGCGGTAGATCATGATGAGGTAGCGGCCAATGATGGCCGACACGATGCAGAAGGCGGCGACGCCGAGGGCGACCCACTTGGAGATGAACAGGCCCAGGGGCGCGAGGATCGCGGCCAGCAAAAAGAGAACGTTGATGTAACGGCGGTTGTTGTCGAGCGAGTCACGGCGGGACTCGAGCTCGGCAATCCACGCTCCGTACTTCGCTTGCTCTTCGTCGGCGGTGTAAACCATGGCCTTCGTTTCTCTCGGTTTCCTGGCGCTCTATCCTAGTTCTTCCCTGGTTCCAACCTGGCTCTCTTACCTCGTCTTTAAGAGCGATGCTCCGTTTCGGCAACGGATGAGCGGCCCCCGAAAACGCTCTCGTAGTCGGCCGCCGGCACCACGGTGACGGCGATGTCGAGCGTATGCTCTCCGCCCCCCAGAAGAACGCCGCGCAGGGGGATGACGTCGTCGTAATCGCGGCCCCACCCCAGGGTGATGTGCTCGAGGTTTGGAAAAACGCCATTGGTTGGATCGCTATCGACCCAACCATGGTCGGGGCAGTACACGGAGACCCATGCGTGCGAGGCATCGGCACCAACCAGGCGGGGCCGCCCCGGTGGCGGGCGGGTGAGCACATAGCCGCTCACGTAGCGGGCGGCCAGGCCCATGGAGCGCAAGCACGAGAGCATCAGGTGCGCGAAGTCTTGGCACACGCCGCGGCGGTGCGCGAAAACGTCCATCACCGGTGTCGAGACGGTGGTCGCCTTGGGGTCGAACGCAAACTCGGCGCGAATGCGATCCTGGAGCGCGCGCACGCCTGCGAGCAGGGGGGTGCCCGGCGGAAAGCAGGCCGAGGTCCACGCGGCGAGCTCGCGCTTGTTGCGGACGCGCTGCGATTCGAAGAGGAAGCGCGCCGCGTCCAGATCCGCGGGGCGCGGGCGGCGGCCGGCTCGATAGGCGAGGCGGGCGCGCACCTCTTCCCAAGGCGGCGAGGCCGCGTCTTCGGGGTAGACGCGTGCGCAGACCTCGACCCGCGACTCCGCGTGCACGGTGAGGGACGCGTGCTCGGTCTCGAGGCAAAATGAGGTGACGGGGTTGCCGAAGACGTCTTCGCCCGTAGCCCGCACCCCGGGATCGGGCGAGACCCGCAAGCTGTGCGCGCGGCTCGTCTGCCAGGTGGTGGTGCGCGGCGCGAGGTGCACGATCTGGCGCGAGAGGCCCACGGGCTGCTCGTAGCGGTAACGGGTCTCGTGAACGACGACGTACTCGCGGATCACGGCTCCTCGATTCCAAGCGCAAAGGGGCTCTTGGCGTGGGTGAAGAAGCGGCTCTGCAGCTCGTCGGATAGGCTCCACGCCGCGCGGGCCACGCGATCGAGCAGGGCGCCGAGCTCCGCGCACGCCGCCTCGAGCACCTCGCCCGACTCCGGCTCGAAGCCCGCGAGCGGGGCGCGAAGGAGCGCGTCCTCGAGCGGCGCGAGCACGTTGCCTCTGCCGTCGCGTCCGAGCTCGGCGGCCGTGCGCGCGAAGGTGACCGAGAGATCGCGCAGCTGAAAGGCGACGGCGTGCGGGTTCGTGCCGTCGAAGACGACCAGGTGGAGCACCGGCAAGAGCTCCGGCGCGCGTCGGTAGCGCGCGCGAAAGGTGACGATGCTGTTGGTCGCCTCGAGCAGCCACTCCAAGGCGTCCGTACGCTCGCCGGGGGGCAGCCCCACGACGTGCGCCACCACGGTCGCGACGTGCAGAAGGCGCTCCAGGCGCCGGCCGAGGAGCAAGAACGACCAGCTCTCGTCGCGGGTCATGTCGTCGAGCGCAAAGCCGGCCAAGGCGACGCAGCCCATCATGATCTCGTCGAGCGCTTCGAGCGCGACGCCCAGCGAGGCCTCGCGCGCGAGCTCCGGGCTCGCCCCGGCGCCGGCCTCCGGGCCGAAGAGCCTGTGGTGCAGCCGCTGAAAGAGGTGCCAGTTGTCCGTCGACATGCGCTCGCGCACATGGTTCGCGCACGCGTGGAGCCGGAGCACGTTGGCGGCGAGCCCGCCGGGCACGTGCGGCTCGATCACGGCGGCCACGAAGTCGGGGGCGGAGGCGGCCTCGCCGGACGGCGAGGAGCGCGGCGGCAGGATGCGAAGCCGCTCGCACACCGATCCGAGCGATTGCAAGGCGGGCCCCGATTGCGGCGCCGCGTCGGCGGTGCGCACCAGCGCCGCGCGCAAGAGGCGGGCGATGCCCTCGCACCGTTCGGCGTACCGCCCCATCCAAAAGAGGTTCTCGCCGACCCGCGAGGGGATGAACGCCACGCTGCGGGCGACGTCTTCGGCGCGCAGGCGGGGTCGTCGCAACGGGACGCGCGCCACCGGGCCATCGGCGAGCATCCAGGTGTCCTTGCTCGAGCCGCCCCACTGCATGGAGACCACGTCGCCATCGTACGGCGCGACCCGGGTGAGCGCGCCGGGCATCACCGTGTAGCCGCCCGGCGTGGCCGCCGCGTAGACGCGCAAGGTGGCCGAGCGCGGGAGCAGGCGATCGGGGCCATGGCCCCAGGTGGGCGCGTGCGAGAGGCGCACCCATTCTTGGGCGACATAGGCGTGGGGCTGGGCGCGAATGCGCTGGATCAGGTGGGCGCGGGCGTCTTGGTCGAGCTCGTGGCCGAACACCGCCTCCATGCGGATGGTGGGGTACGCGGGCTTGATGACCAGCTCGTCCAGGTGCTCGATCACGTACGCGAGCGAAGGGGCCTCGCCGCACCAATAGGTGGCGATCGACGGCATGAGCAGCTCTTCGCCGAAGAGCCGTTGGCTGATGGCGGGATAGAACCCGGCGAGCGCGCTCGTCTCCAGCACGGCGCTCCCGAGCGCGTTGGCCACCACCACGTTCCCCGCGCGGATGGCGTGCAAGAGGCCGGGCACACCCAGGGCCGAGTCGGGGCGGAGCTCGACGGGGTCGCAAAAGTCGCCGTCGAGGCGGCGCAGGATGGCGTGCACCCGGCGAAGGCCCCGCAAGGTCTTGAGGTACACGCAGTCTCCGCGCACGATGAGGTCCTGGCCCTCCACCAGGGGAAAGCCGAGGTAGCGCGCGAGAAAAGAGTGCTCGAAATAGGTCTCGTTGTACGGCCCAGGTGTAAGCAGCACGGCCAGCGGCGCCTCGCCGCGCGTGGGCGCGAGGCGGTAGAGCGAGTCTTGCAGCGCGCTGAAGAACGGCGCCAGGGGCTCCACGTGCAGCGCGCGAAAGGCGTCGGGGAAGGCGCGCGCGAGGGTCATGCGGTTCTGCAGCGCATAACCGGCGCCCGAGGGGCCGCCGGTGCGATCGGCCAGCACCCACCATCGTCCATCGGGCGAGCGCGCCAGATCGGCCGCATACAGGTGCATGGATACGCCGCCGCCCGCGCCGGTGGCGATGCCGCACGCGGGCCAGAGAAAGGCGCGCTGGCCAAAGACGAGCGCCGGCGGGAGCAGGCCCTCGGCGAGCAAGGTCTGCGGTCCGTACAGATCCCCGAGCACCGCGTCGAGCACGCGCGCGCGCTGGGCGACGGCGGCGGCGATCGCGCGCCACTCCTGCGCGGGCAGGATGAGCGGCACGAGGTCGAGCTCCCAAGGACGGCTCGCGCCCTTGGGATCGGCGTAGACGTTGTACGTCACGCCGTCGCTGGCGATGGCGTCGCTCACGAACTGGCTGCGGCGCTGCATCGTCTCCGGCGACAGGGCCGCGATATGCGACAGGAACGCGCGCCAGTGGGGGCGGGGCTCGCGCGGGCCCGCTTCAACTTCGCCGCCGCCGGCGCCGCCGAGCATCTCGTCGTAGCGCGAGGGCGATGGCGTGTAGTGCGACCAGAGGCTCTCGGACATGGTGGGCGATCTCGGCTACAGGTGGCGCGCGCAGCGGAAACCCACGGTGCTGTACAAGCCCGCGGGTGGAGGGCCGCTGTCCACGAAGGCGCGGAGCGCGGCCCGCAGGAGGATCGCGTTCTGCGCGGTCCAGTTGCCCCCTCGCAGCACGATCAAGGGCTCCAGATCGGGGCGCAGGCTCGGCTTCGTGCAGAGGGGGTTGGCGATCAGGCGGCTGCCGCCCTCGGGCCAGCAGGGGTCTTTCTCGGTGGCGGCGACGTCGAGGACCATCTCCGAGAGGTTCCCCGCGAGATCGTAGATGGTCCCCGTGGGGAGCACGAGCTGGTCGCGCGTGCGCTTCCCGTCGTTCTCCGCCCACGCCACGGGGTTCGAGACGGTCGGGCAATTCGGCGTGAGCTCGGTCTCGGGGTTCCAGATGACGCTGTGGCACTCCGGGTTGTCCTTGCCCCAGACGTAGCGCAGCGACGTCATCCCGCCGGCGACGTACTCGTACTCGCCCTCCGTGGGGAGGTCGGCCCCCAGGGATTGGCAATACTCGCGCGCGGCCTCTTTGGCGATGCAGTTGATGGGCAGCGCGTCGTCGCGGTCGTAGGTGCAATGGTTGTCTTCGGGACCATCGAGGCGGTTCCAGCGTTCCAGAACGCTCTCGGGCGGCTTGCGCGTGCGTTCGAGCCAGCCTCGGATGGCGCGCACCGTCACCTCGCGGCTATCGAGGAAGAAGGGCGAAATGGTGGCGATACGCTGGCCGAGCTGGCGGGGATCGGGGATCGTTTGAATCAGCGCCCCCCCGCCCATGATGTACGCGCCGCCCGGGACGCACACTTCTCCGCTTCGTGGGGCGGTCAAACAGTTCGTACGCTTGGCGGGCTTCCAGGTGCCCACCTTGGACTTCTCCGGGAGGTCCAAGCTCGCGGGGATGGGGGCATCGAGCTTCCCCGTGGGCTGCCCCATGGTCTCGGTCGCGAGGAAGACGCTGGCGTGCACCGCGTTCTCCTCGCCGTGCGGCGGGAGGCGTGCGACCACCTCCACGGTGGTGCCGGGCGTGATATCGCCGTCGTTCTGATCGGCGGAGCGATAGAGCCGCACCCGCACCCGATCGACGTTGCCGCGCGCGGTGACGGTGGCGCCGCGGCTGAAGGTGCCCTCGTCGAGCTGGAAATCGCCCACGCAGGTGCTGCACGGCGTCTCGTCGACCCGTGAGTAGAACTCGACGCGCAGCCGATCGAAGAGCGCCGGGGTCCGGGTCAAGTCGAGCTGCGGGCGAATCCCCGCGGCCCGCGGCACCGGCGGCGGACGAAGGATCGAGGGCACGGGCGCGTCGGTGTCGATGTGGAGCACGATGTGCCCCTCGGGCGGCCGATCCGAGCACCCGCCCAGCGCGCCGCTCGGGAACATTGCGCCCGCCGCGACGACGAGCCCCCACGCCGAGCGAACGGGTCGGGTCATGGAACGTTGGTGCCCCACCCGAGGGTCCCCGTTCCCACCGGCTCGCGCGGTCCTGGGTACGTGGCCGCCACGATGCCGACGACGGCGCCGGTCACGAGCACGCCGGCCGCGGTCCAAAACCACCAGCGCTCGAAGATGGACGACCTCTTGTCCTCCACCAAGCTGACGCGAAGATCGGTCTCCTGACCCGCGCGCAAACGCAGGCGCGCCTCGTAGGGTTGAAAGCCCTCCTTGCGCACCACCACCGCATAGTCGCCCGCGGGACGAAGGACGTCGACCGGCGTGGGGCCCACGTCCATCCCCGAGACGCGCACGATGGCGCCGGGGCGGTTCGACGAGACATGGATCGAGGCCGGCAGCTCGGTGAGCTCGATCTTCTGCGCGATCGATTTGCCGGGCGAGAGGGTGCGGTGCACGATGGCATCTTCGAACCCCGGGCGCGCGAACGTCAACACGTGCACGCCGGGATCGAGCACGACCACGAACGCGCCCTGCGGAATGAGATCCCCCGTGCCCGGAGGGCGGATGCCGCCCACGTATTCGAGCTCGCCGCGCGCGTTGGTCGCGGCTTCGAGCGGGCGTCCGTCCACGGTCACGCGCGCCCCGGCCGGTGTGACGTCCAAGGTGAGTCGCACCAGCAGCCGATCGATCTCCGCCAGGTAGCCCTTGGCCTCGGTGGCCAGGCTCGCCGGGAGCGCCTTTTCGTCCGTGAGCCGGTTCTCCTCGAGGGCGCGCGCGAAGGTGCGGTAGGCGCGCGTGTAGCGGCCCATGGCGCGCTCGCAGGCGCCGATGTTGTGCGTCGTGATGGGATGCGGGCGGAGCGCGGCGGCCCGCTCGAAGGCCGCCAGCGCCTCGGCCCATCGCGCCTCCGTCACGAGGGCGGTGCCGCGCATGAACTCGGCGCGCGCCTCCTCGCCGGAGCTGCTGGCGGTGCCGGTCCCATTGGCGTTGCCGGAGCTAGTGGCGTTGCCGGAGCTGCTGGCGTTGCCGGAGCTGGCGTTGCCGGAGCTGGCGGTTCCGGAGCTGCCGGAGGGCTTCGAGCCGGTGCTCGGCGCCGTTTGCGCCATGGCCGGCGCGCGCGCGAACAGCGCGTTCGCGAGCAGAACGAGCGCGATCACCCCGCTACGGATACGGTGGTTCACCGTACACTCCGCCCGGCAACCGGGTCGCGCCGCTCGAGGCCGGCGCCGGCGGCGAGTCCGGCGTGGTCTTCGCTCCGGGCGCAGCCACCGCCCCCGCGGAGCGCTTGCCCGCCGAGGTATGCGCACCCGCCGGCGCGCCGCGCGCGGTCGCCGGCTTGGCGCCTTGCGGGGCGGCGCTTCCATCGGGCGCCACCGCCGTCGCGGCGGGTCGGATCAGCGGTGCGCCCGGCGCGGCGACCTCCGACGGCGGCGACAGCGCGGATGGCGAGGACGTCTCCGGCGGCGGCGACGACGACCTTGCCACGGGCTGCGGCTCGGACCGCCCCGATCCCGCGTGCGGCGCAAAGCTCTCCTCCGTCGCGTGCCCCTCGACGGCATCGGGCGGCGCCGCGGCGCGCGCGCGCCAGAGCACCGCACCGCCGGCCATGCTCGCGACCAACACCGCCGCGAGCGCCCCATGTTTCCGCGACAGACGAAGCTTTGCCGGGCGCGCACCGAGCGAGGGCGCGCCGAGCGAGGGCGCGCCGAGCGAGGGCGCGGACGAACCCGCGAAGCCGCTCGCGACCGCGACCCCCGCCAGCGGCGCAAAGACGATGGCCACATCGGCCAGGCTCTTGGGCCGCGCCTCCGGATCGCGCGCGAGCATGCGCCCGACCAGCGCCGTCAGCTCCTCGGGCAGATCGGGGCGCAAGGATTCGAGGGGCGCGATGGCCCCCAAGGTGATTCCCTTGAGCACCTGGCCCACGTTCTCGCCCTCGAAGGGCCGCTTGCCGGACAGGCACTCGTAGAGAATGACGCCGAGCGACCAGATGTCGGCGCGATGGTCCATGGCGCGCTCCCCGAACACCTGCTCGGGCGCCATGTAATACGGCGTGCCCATGAGATCCCCGGTGACGGTGAGCACGGCGGTTTGTGCGGCGTCGCCATCCATGGCGGTGAGCTTGGCGATGCCGAAGTCGAGCACCTTCACGCAGTCGTAGGGCCTGCGCGAGTCGGGTGGCTCGCGGCTGAGAAAGATGTTCTCCGGCTTCAAATCGCGGTGCACGACCCCTTGCTGATGGGCCGCGCCCACCACATCGGCGACCTGCAGGGCAATGGAGGCGACCTCCGGGAGCGGCAGGGTGCGATCGCGTTTGAGGCGCGCGCCCAGCGACTCACCAAAGAGACGGTCCATCACCATCACCGGCGTGTCGTCGTCGAACTGGAGCACGTCGTAGACCTGCACCACGTTGGGGTGCTTGAGCGCGCTGACGATGCGCGCCTCGCGCAAGAAGCGGTGCGCGTGCTCGGCCCCTTTGCGCTTGAGAAACTTGAGCGCCACCGGCTTGCGGGTGACGGTGTGGCGCGCGGCCCACACGGTGCCCATCCCACCCTCGCCGAGGACCTCGTCGAGCACATAGCGGCCGAAAACGACCGTGCCATGCGCCAAGGTGACGGAGGCGGAGAGCGGGGCAGGGGCGGGGTGCGTCAAGCGCGGTCATGTTACCCCAGGTCCAGCGAACCACCACCGTACCGACCGATGGCCCCCAGTTGCTCCCAGATTTCGTACAAGGAGGGCCGGCGCGACCGGTCGATCGACAGCATTTGCATGACCAAGCCGGTCATCGCAGGAGGCAGATCGGGGGCGACCTCCGAAAGCGGGGTGAGCTTGCCGGTGGAAATGGCGCGAAGCGCATGCCCCAAGGTGCGGCCTTCGACGGGCCTTCGCGCCGAGAGGCACTCGAACGCCAGAACGCCGAGCGACCAAATGTCCGCCCGCGCGTCGATGTCCTTCTCGCCGAAGATTTGCTCCGGCGCCATGTACGTGGGGGTTCCCACGATGTGTCCGCTGTTGGTGAGCGGTGAGGTCGCGGCAAAGCCCCCCTCGAGCGCGGTCAGCTTGGCGAGCCCGAAGTCCAGCACCTTGACGATCCGGCCACCGGCCTGCGTCTCGCTCAAGAAGACATTGTCGGGTTTGAGATCGCGGTGCACCACGCCGCGCGCGTGCGCCTCGCCCAGCGCCGACACGATGGAGCGAAGCACGGTGATGGTCGGCGCGAGCTCGATCCGCCCCACGCGCCGCATGCACGCGCGGAGCGTCTCGCCTTGGAGGAGATCCATCACGATGACCGGCGGAAACCCCTCCGCCTCGAACGCGTCGTGGACGTGGACGATGTTCGGGTGGCGAAGCGCCGCCGTGACGCGCCCTTCGCGTACGAACCTTTTGGCCCGCGCGGCCTCCGTCGCCTTGAGGAACTTGAGCGCAAACGCCTCGCGCGCGGTGTCCGGCCCGCCCTGATCGGCGGCCGACCAAACGATGCCAAGCCCGCCTTCTCCGAGAAAGCGCAGCAGCCGATAGCGTCCGCCCACGATGGCGCCTCGCCACGTGGCGCGTCCATCGAACTCGCCCGACACGAGCCCATCGTCGCGGTGCGCCGCGCCGCCTTGGCGCGCGAAGTCCGCTTCTTCTTCGGCGGCGAGCTCGCGAGCAAGCTCGGCCACCACCCGGCGGCAGTCGGGGCAGATATCGAGGTGCGCATGAACCGCGGGGTCCTGCTCGGTCCCGTCGAACAGCGCGACCAGTTGATTCTCGTCCAAGCACTCCGCGCGAGCCGTCCCCGGGTCGGGGTGTTGTCGTTGTCTCATGTGTGAGCCCCCCACAAGATACTTTGTTCGGTCTCTGGGCGCTCGGTCGAGCGAATGAGATACATTCGGGGGGATGGCCACTCGTCTCGCGGAGTCTCTTTTTGCGCATGCCGAAGCCGGGCTCGTCCAAGAGCTCCGAAGCATCGAAAACCTCGAATCGCTCCTCGAGAATTTCCTGGCCACCGCGCGCAGCACCTGGCCGGGGATCGACATCCACGACGACGACTTCATGCAGCACATCGCGACGCACCTCGCGTCCGTTCCCGCGAGCGAGCTTGCCCAGACCCTCTCGC